>DASYBJ010000411.1:0-3694 GCA_036500845.1 Acidobacteriaceae bacterium | reverse complement strand
CTCGCTGGCATTCCGATCGAGTCGAGGTTTTACCTCTTCGGTAATGCCACGATCGCGCAGGGCTTGTTCAAGTACTCTCCGGTTTCGGGACTTGGAGCACCCGTCCGCTTTTGCGTCTCTCAGCGTGATGGGGACGAAGAGACGCGGATCGACATCGATGAGCCCAGCTCCTTCTTCAGCCAGGTTCCGGAACTCAAGCCCTCCAGCGTTCCAGCGGAGCTGGACGAGAAAATGATCAGGCTGCTGCAGCAGGCCGCGGAGTAAAGCTGAAGCCCGGTTCGTCGGTTCAAAGGAGCGAAATATGGACGGGGCGAAACTGCAGGGATTCGAGCAGAGCTCCAGTTCCGCGGCAGGGTCGGACTACGATGCCGCGGCTTACGGGAGTAATCGTGGGCTGTTGGTGGAACGCTTACAGCAAGCTGTTCCACCTCAGCGCACTCCCAGAGGCTGCTTCCTTAAATCCACGTTCGCATCGCAAATCCTCAGCGAAACCAGGAGCTGCGGATTCGAGTGGAAAAGAGCGGCTGTGGCGATTGCGTACTGCGTGCCCCTCGCAAGCCAGCCGCAGCATCTGCAGTACTGCGCTCTCATTGAATATCCGATGCTTGCGCAGCGATGCTGCCGTCTTCGCCTGACCTCCATGTTGGCTCAACCACAGTGATACGAACTCCTCTACAAAGGCAGTGGCCGAAGCAATCTCTATGCAGCCTCTTTTCTGCGAACTCGGCAAAATGAAACAAAAGAGGCACCCGGCGAAGAACCGTGGGCCGAGCGTAACCGTGGGCTTCCATCCATTCAACGTAGCTCTCAATTTGGGAGCCAAGCCAGCTGCCGCGGATTTTATCGATGGTTGAAGGTTTGACGAAATAGTGTTCGAGGATGACACTCTCCATCCGGAAGCATCCGATGGAAAGTAAAGCTGCGTTTATGGCTGACTCCCAAGTTCCGTGGGGCGTGGGGGCCATTAGCGGCGCGATCAGCGAACCCGCGTGGAGGACCAAGCCGAGCTGGTACCTGGTCACTACCGAGGACAAGATGATTCCACCTGACGCCCAGCGTGCTACGGTCGTTGAGGTCAAGGGAAGTCACGCCATCTACGTATCGCAGCCAAGAGCTGTCGCAGATCTTATTGAACAGGCTGCGACGAAGGCGAACGCCGCCGTGGCCTAGAAAGTTCGCTTCGCACGGGCCGAATCTACCCAAGCCGCGCGAGTGTACGTCAATGTCGTTTTAGACCTCACGAGCTGGAGTTTTCCACCGCTCCGACACAGACGTCTCCGAACACTGCCGCCTTTCCCCTTTTGAGTGTCACTCAGACTTTCCGTCCAGGTGGATTACTTCCGGCTTGCTGACTATTCCGGAACCATTGCTTGGAAGGGCCACTTGCCGGCACAGATCTCGCTCACTAGGCGGGCTTGCCGTTTTCGTTTTTCAGGCTGCGCCCACTTGCACCTCTGTTGTCGGGGACGAGTTCCTCTGGAGTTGTCGCCATTGTCCGGGTGAGGTCTCTTCCCATTGGTGGAAAGCCCGGAAGAAGGAGTTGGCGTCTTCGTAACCCAGGAGATAGGCGATTTGATTCAGCTCCAGAGAAGAATGGAGCAGGTAATGGCGGGCCAGCTCACGACGCGCTTCATCCAGCAAACGCTGAAACGTAATACCTTCCTCGGTAAGCCGCCGCTGCAAGGTTCGAGTGCTCAGGTGTAGCTCCCTTGCTAAATCCTGTATTCCCGGGCGCCGACCCGCCACTAAGCGTTTCAGAATGGCTTTTGCTTGCTCGCTGAATGTTTTGTGGCCGAGCTGTTCAGCCAGTTCCGCTTCAAGGTGCGGCGCGACGACTGCCAGCAACTCAGCGTTGTAGGTAACAAAGGGCAGTTCCATATCTGCTTTGCTGAATATCAAAGCATTCTGCCTGGCTTTGAACTTTACAGGGCAGCGGAAATGCGCTTGGTACATTTCTCGGTGTGCTGGAGTTCGTTGAAACTCCACCCGCTTCGGACTCAGGGCTCGTCCAATGCCCCGGCGCGCAATGGTGACGATCCATGCGAAACACATGTCCACCAGTAAAGCGGGCTCTTTCTCCTGCGCCATTCGCCAGACGAACTGGACGGTGCATTCATTCCTCCGTTGGACTACGCGGATTTCCTCCGGGCAAGTGAGTTGTTTGTAGCGTGCTACGCGCTGCAGCGCGTCCCAAAACGACCGGGCGGTGAGCGCAGCGATTCTAAGCGGGTCGTAGCGCTCGACGCGATCCTCGGTCCCCAGCTTCAGGCCAAAGCCCGGATCGTCAGTGGCTCCCGCAATACCTCGGTAAAGCGCAAAGAACTCATCCGTGCTCACCAGGATCTTGTCCTGATGGAACAACCCCGTCGGCAGACCAGCTTGCCGCAGCACTCCCTCGGGCGAAAGGTCCAATTCTCCAAGCCTTCTCGGCAGCAGGCCGGGTATTCGAAACTGGTTCGTCATGGCTTGCCTATTAGCATAAATCCTGCGTCGCGAATAATCCTGCGCAGCTCTTCTTCGGTCGTGCAGTTGTTCACCCCGGCGGCCTTCACCACTTTTCTTCGAGCATCACAGACCCCACGTCGTTGCCCCCGAAGCGCAGGCGCCTGCCCGCGTGGTACGTGCCCCCCGACACATACCGCGCGAGCATCTGTGAAACATCAATATAGTGAGGGAGCATCTTGGCAGACCTTGAGGCCTTGCGTGACCCAAGAGTGCCCTTGTACTCCTTGCTACGATGACACTCAACCGCTACAAATTCGTTCCAGGTCTTCTCCTCGTCAGACTTTTCACCGCGGCACGCATCGGCTGCCGAAAACCACTTCCTCGTTCAGTATTCACCGGCCTACCATCTTTTGCAGTGCTTCGGGGTACCGATCACCTTGCACCGGGATCTTTGAAGCGGCAATGTCCAGTTCGCGGAGATCTTCAGGCGTAAGTGCGAGGTCCGCCGCCCCGAGATTTTCTTCGAGACGATGAAGCTTCGTTGTGCCCGGAATCGGAACAATCCGGGGCTTCTGGGCCAGCAGCCATGCCAGAGCGATCTGCGCAGGCGTCGCCTTTTTCTGTTGCGCGAACCTGCCAATCAGATCAACGACTGCCTGATTCGCTCGGCGATTCTCTTCGGAAAAGCGAGGAGCGATGTTGCGGAAATCGCCTTGGTCGAATTTCGTCTCTTCGCTGATCTTCCCCGTGAGAAAGCCCCTGCCAAGAGGACTGTATGCAACGAACCCAATCCCAAGTTCCTCGACCGTTGGGATCACTTCCCGTTCAGGCTCTCGGGACCAAAGAGAGTACTCGGTCTGGAGGGCGGTAACCGGCTGCACCTTGTGAGCGCGGCGGATGGTCTGAACTCCCGCCTCTGAGAGCCCGAAGTGCTTCACCTTGCCTTGTTGGATCAGATCCTTCACCGCTCCGGCAACTTCTTCGATCGGCACATCCGGATCGACACGGTGCTGATAAAGGAGATCGATGACATCGGTCCGCAACCGCTTCAGTGAGGCCGCAACGACTTCCCTGATGTGCTCCGGTCGGCTGTCCACTCCTACCTGTCTGCCAGTATTCGAATCGAATTTGAACCCAAATTTGGTGGCGATCACAATCTGATCGCGGAAAGGAGCGAGAGCTTCGCCCACCAGTTCTTCGTTTGTGAATGGACCGTAACTCTCAGCGGTATCGAAGAATGTGACACCGC
>DASYBJ010000410.1:0-2467 GCA_036500845.1 Acidobacteriaceae bacterium | reverse complement strand
TTGAGTCGCTTAATCGGCTGCTCGAAGCAACGAGGCAAGAAGGTTCCGCCGGCGCACTGCAACATGGTGGTTCTGAAAGGATCGCAGGATGATTCGAATGGGGAGAAGGTCAATGCAAAAGCTTACAAACATAGCTTTGCCTGCAATTTATTTCTTGCTTATCACGGGTTGCTGCGGCGAATTTTTCAGGGGTTCGAAGGATATAGTTGGGCTTGCCATCAGCCCTACGAACGGGAGTATTCAACCGGGGACCACGCAACAATTCACAGCCACTGGCACTTATAGTGACGGCAGTACTGGCGATGTCATACCGGAGACGAGATGGAGCTCGTCCGATCCGACGATTGCTGCGATCAACAGTGAAGGCCTCGCAAGCGGGCTTAGTAAAGGGGTAACGACAATCTCCGGTGACTGTCAGTGTTACGTAAAAAAAACGAACCTTACGATTAGCAGTTCGGCAGCCAACCTCACGTCGATTGCGGTTACGCCTAATGATCCAACTGTGAACGTCGGAAATACGCAGCAATTTACTGCCACCGGCACCTACTCGAATGGCACCACCAGTGTTATTACAACTTCCGCGACCTGGACTTCCAGCTCTAGTACGATCGCTACAGTTAACAGCTCAGGCCTGGCGACCGGCGTGTCAACAGGGAATGTCACGATTACCGCGACCTCCAATGGCGTCAGCGGCACCACCACACTGACCGTGCAGTAGATATCTCGCGGAGCAAAGAGGGCGGACCAACGTTGTCTCATCTCAGACAAGCGTTTTCTGTTCCCGACCGCTCGCTACTTTAACAGCTGTCAGAGCTATCGAAGTTACCGAGGCTTGAGAAGAAGTTGCTTGCAATGGGCTCAAGATATATTCTCCGAGCGTGACCTCGGCCAGTATGTCACTCTGCGGGACATTGAGTCGCTTAGACGGCTGCTTTGAACAACGAGGCACCAAGATTCCGCAACACTGCAGCATGGTGGTTCTAAGGATCTCATGATGTTTGTTAGGGCTTATGTCGGTTTGGTTACGTGCAAGTCGACTGCGCGGGATACGTGGAATCGGCAACAACGATCCAACTATGATGACCCCATAACGGGAGCAAGCGTTTAAAACTAACTTCCCACGAATCTCCCTTCGTTACACTTTGCTTGTCATCGGGTGCTCCTGTGACATGACCCCATTCTTCGTCCGTTTGGGTGTATGAAACCATAGCCTGATTTCTTTTCCTGCTTCGCCTTCCTGGAGGATCATTTCTGGCGGAGGGACGTCAAGGCCGAGCGCAGCGAGAATATCTCCTTCACGCAGAGCCGAGGGTTCACCATCTGCGATAATTTCTGGCACTACACGGTCGCTCTTCTGCCTGCATTTTCATCTGCTTACGCATGGTCTTTGCCGTGCACCCTGTGAGCGTAGGCGCATGGCGTTCGCGGAACTAAAGCGAGCCTCGCCCAAGGAAAGTTCGTAATCAGGCGGGCGCATTGACACTACGCCGCGATGATAGGAGAAGGCATGAAGGGATTCACAAAATTTGCGCTACGTTGTGTGCCAACGTTTCTGGTGATTTGGTTGCTTTCGTTTGGCGCGTTTTGCGTTGCTCAAGAAGTAGACGTACCTAGTGGACGTGGAAAAGGCTCGGTAGTTACACCCACCGGATGGGCGGAGTTGATTGCTCCTGTGCAACAGCGGGTCGATCTTAAGTTCTACGGCTTTTACATCGGGGAATTGAAAGCACCGTCAGCACAGTTTGACGCCACTTTTCGGGCGACAAAATTTCTTTCGATTACTCCCAGCTATCTTTATTACTCGATCCCGGCAAGCGGGCTTAATCAACTCGCGAATGTTTCGCGAGGATTTACCAGCAGCTTCGAGGAGCACCAATTTCGGATCGACGGGACGGTTATGTTCCCGATCCACAAGTTTGAGATCTCCGAGCGCAACATGTACGTCAGAAGGTTTCTTCCAACCAAGGACATCAACCGCTATCGCACTCGGATCGCGGTCGCGCATCCGCTCGAAGTCAAAGGCCACATCTGGAAACCCTTCGCGTCCTACGAAGCCTTTTACGACCAGGGAAGCGGGTGGACCAAAAACCGAGCCTGGACCGGCGTCACGGTGCCCATCGAGAAGCGTGTGTCGTTTCAGCCGTCCTACATGTGGGAAGGCACTAAGGGAATTGAAGACCTTCACTACTTAATGTTTGGCCTGATCTTCAGAACGCCGTCGTCGAGATAAGGACCTGATTTCTATTCAACACTCAATAAGGAGAACTTGTATGTCGAAACTGCTACAACGTGGAACTGCAATGTTTGCCCTGATCGCCGGCCTGGTTTTCGCCACGGCTGCGCTGGCTCAGATGCCGACCTCCCCCTGGAAGAAGGGCGCACCGTTCCCGGAGCCGGATGAAGAGCTCTACGGCGTGGCCCTCAACGGCAAGATGTACGTGATGGGCGGCTGGGCCGACGGTAAGGC
>DASYBJ010000409.1:0-13623 GCA_036500845.1 Acidobacteriaceae bacterium | reverse complement strand
CCTGCCCGCTCAGATTAATCCAGCGACCTACCTGGGCGGCGGCAGAAATTTCGGTAAGATCGAGGGCCCAGACTCTCCCGACATCATTTCTCGCAACCTTACACCGGACAAGACCGGGAGACCGGAGGGCGGCCGCACCTTTGATGAGTTCCGCATCATCATGAGAACGGGTAAGGACTTTGATCATCTCCATCCCAACTGCTCAGAAACCATCACGACAAACTGCCTGACGCCGCCGTTCGACGGCGAGTTGCTACAGATCATGCCATGGCCCAATTACAAAGGTATGACCGATCACGATTTGTGGGCCATCTACCAGTATCTAAGCGCTGTGCCTTGTATTGAGGGCCCAGAGGATCCGAGCGACCCATTGCATAACGAATGTCAGTGAATGCTTGCTCGGGATGTATGCCATCCTCCAGAGTCGCCCGCAG
The DNA here is from genome assembly GCA_036500845.1 of Acidobacteriaceae bacterium. Lineage (GTDB taxonomy): Bacteria > Acidobacteriota > Terriglobia > Terriglobales > Acidobacteriaceae > PALSA-350. The sequence goes on along the minus strand of DASYBJ010000409.1, from coordinate 13,189 downwards.
CCAGCGGGCGATCTCTGTGAGGGCGACATCACAACGAGGCAACCTTGCCACGGTCGCCCGGTGTACTGGAAAGTGGTGGTGCATATCCCATGCATGCGATGCGGTCGCAGCGATTCCCGCCGCCTCAAGCTTCTGCGCGTACGCGAGACCCTCATCGCGCGCAGCACGTCGTACTCCGCCCGCGGCTACCAGCACTGACGGGAGCGCAGGCGCATCATGTAACTTCATCTGTGACGTATCTGGATCATTGGGTGGACTACGCCTGCACCAAAGCACCAGGAGAACATGTATTTTTCGCGTTGAGAAATGACCTCATAACGCGCCGAGATGTGAGAGATGGAGGAGCTACTTTGCTCAGATCAGGTTCGAACCTGGCGATGCGGCGGTATGTAGCATTCTCGGCGCCTCGTCCCCCTTCCACTCCTCGCGGCCATTCTCGAGAATCGGCATACCCTACGAATTCCGGATTAAGTTTTACACATTCCAGAGAGCATGCAATTGAGGTCCACGGCAGGCTGTTGGGTTAGCCCGTGCTCCGCACACCGTGATTGATCTGCGACACATTCCGTAGGGCTTTGGGGTTCGAGTGGCCTGCCGCGGTGAATTCGTTAGCATACAGCCACGCTGGGTGCCCCATGTCTCGATTCTGAGAGCTGGGATTCTGGGGACGCAAAGTGTCTCTCGCCGATTCTCGTCACTATCGTTGTTATTGCGACAAGTCACTAGAGCTCCGTGGAGAAGGATCCGTTCAGTTGGCGAAGAGCTACCAGAGGAGCGAAGTGATGGAATTCGCCGGTAAATCGATGTTGAGAGACTGCGACGCGAGAGTGCATTGGATTCGCCGCTCCGTGCCTTTGTTGGTTAGCACTAAAGCGCGGGTGCCGTCCGGATTCTCGACCGCAAGGTGATCGACGCCGGGCAGATCTCCCCACGAGCCGAAGACACGGCCACCTCTCTGGATCACCTTGGAATAATGCGCTAGCGCCCAATACTGACCACTGCGGACGATTTCGTGAGTTCTGGAGTTGAGCGTGACCAGACCTCCACAAGAGAACGGACCGATATTCGGCTTTCCACTCTCGTCCAAAACAAGGTTCCAGCTGACGATGCACTTGGCCCAGTTGCGCAAGATGCCGGCAAAGGTGCTGGACCACTTGGTCCAGTCAGTTGCGTAGTCCGGGGCGCTAATGTCAGGTCCACCTTCCGTCCAATAGGCATTCTTTTCGGGGAACATCTGGTGCACGCGCGCCATCGCCTCAGGCGAACCGAAATAGCCGTGCCACGCGATCCCGTCGACGTATTTATAGACTGCAGGGTCGCTCAGTTCGTCGACGGCGCGGCCCCAAAGATTGTAGTTATGGTCGATAATCCAGATCCGCGTCTCTGGAGATGCTTGCGCGAGCGCCGGCCCCAAGTGGTCCTTCACGAACGCCGCCTCATATTCCTGGCCCCATAAGGCCTGAGGCATTCTGCCGTCCTGATCGGTATCGACTTCGTTCTGAATCGTAACCGCGTCGATTGTGATTCCTTCTGCTTTATATCCCTCGAGAAACTTCACAAAGTATTGCGCATAGGCCGCGAAGCAGCTTTTGCGCATCGAGCCGCCCAGAAGTGAGTTTCCCGCCTTCATCCATCCCGGTGGGCTCCACGGAGAGGAGAAAAAGAACAACCCAGGATTGAGCTGCCGCACCTCTCGCAGGCAAGGCAGAATGTATTTCCGGTCATGGTCGATGGTGAAGTGTTTCAGATCCGGATCAGGCGTGGGTGTGTCGTCGTAACTGTACGGAGTTAGAGAGTAGTCACTCGATCCGATGCAAGTGCGCGCCACGGAGAGGCGAAGTCCCTCCGGCCCGAAGCAGTCGTTGAGCAGCGATCTCCTGCGTTCGGCGCCGGCTTGCTCGAGCAGATAGCAGGAAGCATCTGTCAGCGCCGCTCCGAAGCCAAGGATCTCTTGATAGCACTGATTCTTGTCGAGATGGATTCCCACCGGCGACGTACCAGCGCTTGGCTGCCAAGACGGTACGCCGATGCTCTGGAATCGCTCTTGCTCCGAAGTCCTCCAAGCCTTTACGGGAGAACCGCCGGTTGGGGTAGCTGCCCAGACGGCAGGGCTGCGAGACGCATCTTTGAAAACCGCCATAGAAGCGGCAAGGCGAAGGAAGGTACGGCGATTTGTTTTCTTCATGATCCGCCAAACCGGTGAGATGTGTTCCTTATATCAATAATCCTATAGACAAACCGTTTGTCTGGAACCTACACCAACAATTTAATTCTTGACAAGTGTATTTGCCCGATGATTTCATCGGGGACGATCAAAAAGGGGTTCGCTTGTCTTCCTCAGACAATCGGTTGTCTTTCAGGATCGACGGGGACGCGGCAAGATCGTCGTGCCGCCAATTCCGGGCGCTGTAAGAAATCGGAATCGAGGGAGAGCCCGAGTGCCGGAAGGGACGCGTCCCGTGGGCCAAGGGAGCGCCTTTTAATAGAGAATCCGCGATGCTGGACCGGACAGTCGGGGATCGGCGGACAGAAAGAAATTTGCTGTCTATTTTTGGAGGAATGTATGTGGAGAGTGATTCGCAACAGCCTGGCTGCCATGTCGTTGACATCATGTGTCTTTGTGTTTGCACAGAGCACAAACTCTGGAGACATAAGCGGCACTGTGACCGACACTACGGGCGCAGCGATACCGGCCGTGACCGTAACGGTTCTCAACGTGGACACCGGCGTCACGAAGGACTACACCACGAATGCAGCTGGCGTATACGATACGTCGTCGATTGTCGCCGGCAACTACAAGCTCACCTTTTCAAAAGAAGGGTTCACCCAGCTAGTGCGCTCTTCGATCACCGTAAATGTCGGACCCACAACGGTGAACGCCCAGTTGGCGGTGGGTGCCGTATCGCAACAGGTTGTCGTAAATACCGATGTTCCCCTTCTGACCACCGAGAGCGGAGCGCAATCGACCACCCTTGAGTACCAGACGATCAATCGGCTGCCTCAGGTAGGACAGCAAGGGCAGGATTGGTCGAGCTTCGATATCCTACTGCCGGGATCGGCTGGTGTTCCTGGAGGTAACCAGGGAGTTACAGGTACCGGTACATCGAACGGCACTCAGCTCTCAGTAAACGGCAACTTGCCCTTCAGCACGGTACTGGCAGACGGAGCGGAAACTACTCTGCCGGCGAGCGCGAACGCCGATATCAATATTCAGGAGACGATCCAAGAGGTCCAGGTCAGCACCTCCGCCTTTTCTGCGCAGTACGGCGTCGGCGGCATTCTATACAACCAGATCAGCAAGGGTGGCACCAATCGCTTTCACGGCTCGGCATACGAGTATTTTCAAAATACAGCGCTCAACGCCAACAATTACACCTTCGGCGCTCATAATCCGACACCGAGTGTTCACTTTCACGAGTTTGGCGGCTCCGTCGGCGGCCCCATCCTCAAGGAAAAGCTCTTCTTCTTCTTCGCCTACGACCACATTATCGACAACGGAGGCAACCCGGCCGCCTTCTTCACTGTTCCTACTGCTGCCGAGCTGAGCGGCAATTTTGCCGGACTGCCCACAATCTATGATCCGGCAACGACAACCGTAATCCAGCAGACAGGCACCTACACCTATCCAGGGCAGAGCACCCCGACAACTTGCCCATGCATCAGTCGCACGCCCTTTGTAGGCAACGCAATCCCCGCGGCCCGGTTCGATCCGGTAGCCAAAAATCTCCAGGCGTATTTTCCTGCTCCCAACACGCCCGGGACGATCGCTAACGGGCAAGCGCAAAACAATTACACCTATACTCCGCCGAATCAGAATCCGTTTACCAAGTTCTTCGGACGGACGGACTACGACGTCACCTCCAACAACAGGATCACCACCTCCGTGACCGAGAGCGATAATCCGGGAAAGGGTTATGACGCAGGTCTCTGCCCGATCGGTTGCCGAAGCGGGGATGTCAGCAGGTACAACGCTCAAGTGACAGACGTGTGGACCATCAGCCCGCATATGACCAACGAAGCGAGGCTTGGCTATACCAACCAACTGAACTTTTTTGTGCCCTATACCCTCAACAAGGGCTATCCAGCCAAACTTGGATTGCAGTTTGCCAAAGCGGATAACTTCCCCCTCATCCAAATCACAAACTTCAATAGCAGCTCTTTGCCTAGTACCAGTACAGTACTCTCCTCGGAAATTAATGCGGTCTACAAAGAGCACGCATATGCTCCGTCCGATGTGGTTACACTCATCAAGGGTAAGCACATTCTGCATATGGGTGGTGAGTTTCTGATTTATCAGAATAATTCCACGGCTTGGGGCAACATAGTTGCCGGACAGTTTACCTACACAGGTCAATATACATCCCAACATGTTGGGGACACCGCAAGTGGTGTGGCCTACGCGGACTTCCTTCTGGGGCAGACGCAAGCCTGGACTGCACAGGTAACGCCGGAGTACGGCGGGCGCGAAAAACTTCCGCAACTGTTTGTCCAGGACGACTACAAGGTCACTCCAAACCTCACTCTAAATCTGGGCCTGCGCTACCAGATCCAGACCGGTTGGAGCGAGGTCAAGGGCAACGAAGCCTCATTCGATCCAACAGTGCAAAATCCAGTATCGAACAGCCTGGGCGCCATCTGGTTCGGATCGACCCATGCAAATGGCCGCACACACCTGCAGAAACCGGTCTACAACACGTTTCTCCCGCGCGTTGGATTCGCCTACGCACTCAATCCGATTACTACAATACGAGGCGGCTTTGGACTCTTCGCCTATAACTGGAGTAATGACCAATACGGCGGGGGAATGGGCCAAGCCTTCGGAAGAAAGGGAACCGTGGCCGATCAGAGCAACGGTATAACTCCGGTGGTGACTCTTTCCGGAAGCGGATCGAACCTTCCCTACGTATCGAATTCGACAGCTCCGGGTGCCTACAATGGCCAGAACTTCAACTACAACGGATACAACGAACCGGTGGGTGGTTCCTATCAGTGGAACGTTCAGGTGCAGCGCCAACTGGGTACGAACGTGGTAGCCTCACTCGGCTATGTGGCAAGCCACGGTCATAACCTACCCTTCCCCGTGGACATCAACCAGGTACCACAGAGCAAACTTTCCCCCAACGATAAGGCATTCAGGCCCTATCCGCAATTTGGGTCCCTGAATACGTCCGGCACTCCACCCGGCGAGAATGCGATTTCAAACTACAACTCGCTGCAGGCTGTTATCGAAAAACGCATGACCCAGGGAATCAGCCTTAGCTTCAGCTACGTCTGGTCCCACTTCTTGGATGACATAGACTCTGCCGGCTGGGGAAGCCATTCGGGAGCCACGTACGTCCAGAACTCCTTTGTGCCGTCTGCGAACTATGGAAACTCGAACTTCGATCTCAGGAATGCATTCAGAGGCTATGCCATTTATGAGCTGCCCTTTGGCAAGGGCAAGCAGTTCCTGAACAACAACTTACTGCTCGATGAGGTCCTTGGCGGTTGGCAGCTTGCCACCACGATCATCGTCCAGAGCGGCCAACCGTTCACGGCAGTTATGGCGAGCGGCACCAACTCGTACTCGCTGGGCGGCAATAATTTCAAGTGGTTTCCCAACATCATCGGGAAGCCTAAGCTGCAAAACCCCGGTCCTAAACAGTGGTTCAATGAAGCTGCCTTTGCAGCCCCAGCCCCTGGAACCTTCGGCAATGAGCGCCGGAATCAGCTAACCGGCCCTGATTTCAGCCAGGTAAATCTGGGCCTTGGGAAGACCTTTTCCATTACGGAGGGGATCCATGTGGAGGTGCGTGCCGACTCGAAGAATGCATTCAACCATCCGAGCTTCAATTTACCCAACCAAAACCTGACAGTGTGTCCCTCATCTGGTACGCTGCCTTCCGGATGCGGTGGATACGGAGCGATTGCGACAGGTACTTCGACCATTACAAGCCTGACTGGTCTTGGTCGTACCCTGCAGCTCAGTGCACACCTGACCTTTTAATCAATCTCAGCGGGGTGGCAGGCTCTTCGCCACCCCTTTTTGAGGAATCCATCTTTTGGAGCCGCGGCGCCGGCCAAAAAGCCTTTGGGCCGAGCTGGACGTCTGAAATCACGACCCAAACAGCCAAGGCTCCTACGGCAAACAGTTGCCCTCAGGCGGAGAGGATGGCGAGACTCACCTTCCTCTCCGCTCTTTGTCTCAAAGCCGGTTGCGGCGATATCATTCGATGTCTATGCGTTTAAAAAAAAACTCTGCACCCTGTTCCTGGTCTCTCTCACGGCTCTTCCATCTCCCTCTCAAACCGGATCCGGCAGGCAGGACCAAATTGCCTTACACTCCAGGCTCGCCCAACAATATCTCAATGAACACCGGCCTGAACTCGCCATCCCTGAGCTGGAATCCCTGGTAGCACTCGATCCGAAGAATGTAAACGGGCAGGGTAACTTGGGCGTACTGCTGTTCTTTCAAGGAGACTACGCCAAGGCGTCTCCTCATTTGCTCGCAGCACTTGAGATGCAACCCAATCTGACCAAAATTGAAGCGCTCTTGGGTATCGCCGAACGACGTACCGGTGATACCGCGAATGCACGCAATCATCTGGAAGCCTCTTTCCCGCTCCTTCAGGAGCAGAAGCTCAAAATAGAAATCGGACTGGAGTTAATCGAGATCTACAGCGCGAGCCAGGACCTGGACAAGGCTGCTTCGGTGGTGAATGTTCTTCGACAAACCGATCCCACCAACCCCACGGTACTCTATACCGCCTATCGCATTTACTCCGATCTTTCCGGCGAAGCGATGCTGAGCCTTGCACTCGCAGCCCCTGATTCCGCGCAGATGCACCAGGTGATGGCGCATGAGGAGGCCAGACAAGGCAACACTACCGGAGCACTCGCGCAAGACAAGAAAGCCCTTGAAATCGATCCCAAGCTTCCTGGCATTCACTTTGAGATTGCAGAGTTGCTCGCCAGCTCCGATGATCCAAAGACAAAGGAGGGAGCCGAAGCGGAGTACAAAGCCGCGATCGCGGAGAACCGTTTCGATGAAAAGGCAGAGACCAGGCTGGGTGACATATCGAGCCGCAAAGGAGACAACACGCAGGCATTGGCGCACTACAATGCCGCACTTCACATTCAGCCCAACGATGCGGAGGCGGAATTCGGCATGGCAAAAGTCCTGATTGCTATGGATGAGCAAGCTAAGGCACTGCCAATGCTAGAGCACGCAGTGCAGCTTGAGCCGACAAACGCAGCTGCTCACTTCCGATTAAGTACGCTCTATCGCGAGCAAGGCCGAACCGCTGATTCAAAACGTGAGGTGGAGGAATATAAGAAGTACAAGGAGCTGAAGGACAAACTGGAGGCAACCTTCAAAGAGATGCAGGTACATCCGGCGGGATTTCATCCTGAAGAGCGGGACTCAAGATGAAAAAAAAGAAGAAGAAAAGAAAGAAATTAAAGGAATCGGAGTGTACAGAGTGGAAAGAAGGATCCGGATGTGCAGAGCCGGGCACACGAGCCTTCGAGGAGTTGCCGTTGTTTTGTCCGTGATGCTTTCAGGGTTTTGCCAACTGAGCCCGAGTTGGAGCCAACCGTGTTATGTCGTGCATGATCCCAAACCTGGGGTGCACGTGCCGGACACGAAAGCGCTGGGATCGTCCGTGCCGGCAGCATCCGCAAATATCCCCCAACTTATCGACATCACACCCTCTACCGGCATTCATTTCGACCATCTCTCAGCGCCGGAGAAGAAGTACATTGTGGAATCGATGAGTGGGGGAGTTGCGCTCATCGACTACGACGGGGATGGCTGGCCGGATATCTACTTCACCAACGCGCCCAGCGTGGAGATGGCGCTTGCCGGCAAGAAAGCGCGCAGCGCGCTCTACCGAAACAATCACGACGGAACCTTTACCGATGTGACGGACAAGGCCGGAGTCGGTTATCCCTGTTGGGCGATGGGTGCGTCCGTCGGAGACTACGACAACGATGGATGGCCGGATCTGTTGGTCACGTGTTTCGGGGGAGTCGTTCTCTACCATAACAATGGAAATGGAACATTTAGCGATCTGACCAAGCGGGCTGGGCTGGGCAATGATTCGGGCTGGGCTACGGGCGCTGCTTTCGGTGATTATGACGGGGATGGCTTGGTCGATCTATTTGTCGCGCACTACGTCGACTTCAGCCTCAAAGATCTCCCAGCATTTGGCTCTAAGGTGACGTGCAAGTATCACGGCGTTGATGTGCAGTGCGGTCCTCGCGGTCTGAAGGGATCTCCCGACAATCTCTATCACAACAATGGCGACGGAACCTTCAGCGACGTCTCCATACAGGCCGGTGTCAATGATCCAAAGAATTATTTCGGTCTGACCGCGCTCTGGTCGGATTTCAATGACGACGGGCGGCTGGATCTGTTCGTAGCCAACGATGGTGAGCCCAATTACCTCTACCGCAACGATGGCAACGGCCAATTTACCGACATGGCGTTTCAGGCCGGAGTTGCCGCGAACCTTGATGGAAACGAGCAGGCCAACATGGGGGTTGCGCTGGGAGACTACCAGCACAAGAGCAGGTTCTCCATCGCGATCACTCACTTCAGCGAAGAGTACGCTGCCCTGTATCGCAATGACGGAAACCTCAGCTTTACCGATGTTTCCTACGCATCGGGCATTGCTCGAGGCACGACCTCCTATGTGGGTTGGGGAGACGCTTTTCTTGATGTGGACAACGACGGATGGGCCGATTTCATTATGGTGAACGGGCATGTCTATCCTCAGGTGGACACGCGGGACATCGGCACCCGATACCGTGAGCCCAAGCTGCTTTATCTCAATCAGCATGACGGCACTTTTCGGGATATCAGCAAACTCGCCGGGCCTGCGATTCAGGTTCCTCAGGTGAGCCGGGGCCTTGCGGTCGGAGATCTGTTGAACGATGGCCATCTGGAGATCGTAGTAGAGAACCTCGAAGGCGAACCGATGATTCTCCGTGCCGAGCGCGGCTCGCTGAATCATTGGGTCAGCTTCGAGCTACATGGAACCAAGAGCAACCGGCTTGCGCTGAACGCGCGGCTCCGGGCCACATCCGGTGACATCGTCCAGGCAGGCGAAGTTCTCAGCGGGGGAAGTTATCTTTCGCAAAACGACCTGAGGATACATTTCGGCCTTGGCAGTCATGCAAAAGTGGACAAGCTCGAGATCGTTTGGCCATCGGGAAAGGTACAGATCTTGACGAATCTTGTCGCTGACCACTTCTACAGCATTCAGGAAAGTGAAGGGAACTGCTCTGCGGAGCCCAGCTTCAACCGCACCGGAGGTCCGGCGTCCCTGACTGAGCCTGCATCTTTGGATTCCGCGGCCTATTGATTTTTCCTCTAGACAAACACTTGTCTACCGGTGTCCCGTAATATAAGATTCAAAGAATCTCGCCAACTCAAGACGCATGAGGTCACAGCGGCACCATGGGCAAGCCTACGCGCGACAGTAACCTTCCCGCTCGCCCTGTCAGCCTCAAGACGCTTGCGGCTTATCTCAAGCTCGATCCGGCCACCGTCTCCGTTGTCCTGAATGACGTACCTGGACGATCCATCCCCGAACGCACGCGGGAGCGTATCCGGGCAGCTGCGCTCAAGTTTAACTACGAGCCTAGTTTTCTCGCCCGATCCCTACGCAACCGTCGCACGATGACAATCGGGATCCTCGTTCCAGTCCTCGCCGACGGTTATCACGCAGAAGTGATGAGCGGCATAGGGGACCGGCTCCTGGAGGAGAAGTATTTCTACTTCATCGCACACCACAGGCATCGTGCCGATCTAATCGCGCAATACCCTCGACTCCTGATTGGCCGAGGCGCGGAAGGTATCATTGCGATCGATACACATTTGGTGCACAAGCTTCCGCTCCCCGTCGTCGCAGTGGCCGGCCACCGACGCATCGCCGGGGTTACAAACGTAGTTCTCGACCATCATCGGGCTGCGGAACTCTCGCTTCGTCACCTTTACGATTTAGGTCACCGCACGATCGCGTTCATGCGAGGTCAACCTTATAGCTCCGATTCCGACGATCGATGGCAGAGCATCGTCAAGGTGGCTGGGGACTTGGGACTTTCGATTCGTCCAGAGTTGACCATCCAACTCGATAAGGATCTGACTTCGCCCGAACTGGGATATCCGGTGGTGCAACAACTGCTGGCTCATCATCGTAGCTTCACGGCAGTTCTCTCCTTTAACGACATGGCTGCGATCGGTTCGATTCGCGCTCTTCACGACGCAGGGCTGCGGGTCCCAGAGGATGTATCTGTCATAGGGTTTGACGACATCAAGGAAGCAGCTTTTCAAACACCGAGTCTTACGACAATCCGCCAACCTTTGCATCACATGGGTACGTTGGCTGTGGAGATTCTGCTCGAGCGACTCCGGTCTTCTACAGCTCCCTCTCCGCCCGAAGTCGCTTTAAAGCCTGAACTCATCATCCGGGAGTCTACCGGCCCTTCTAGAAAAGGAGTCGGCAAAAGAAGCTCGACGCGATCGACAAGACAAAATGTCTAATATCGGCGGAACCCGGAGCTCGAAAGAACTTCCGCGGCTTGCTCTTCCTCTTCTATACCTGGGCGCCGTCTTCTCCGGTGCCCTCACCGTGCTCCTTGGCTGCATTCTCCCCAGGCTCTCAGCAGTCGAGCATTTGCGTGACAAGGACGCCGGGGCGCTGCTGATGATCCAGTTTGCCTTTTGCGCCAGCGGCGCCCTTCTCGTGCGTCGGAATTACCACGAGACACTGGCGCGAGGATACGCGCTTATTTCGCTCGGCGCTTTGGCCTTGCACATGCTGCCGAAGCAGTTCGCGATTCCAGCCATCGCCACCTACGGCATTGGACTTGGCTTAGTGATGACCTCGAACAGCATGCTCACCGGGCGTATCTTCACCGAGCGCAGAGGGGTTGCTCTTTCATTTCTCAATCTCTGCTGGAGTGTGGGCGCAACCATCTCCCCTCTGCTGATCGCACGTTTCTTTGGCCGAGTTTCCATAGGCCTTATCAGCACTACCGTGGCTGTCCTATCGGCTCTGTTCGTGGCCGTTCCCCTTGTGGGAAGATTCCGGCGCGTTGTCGAAGACGATGGGCGGATCAGTACTCCGCTTGGATCAGCAACCCCAACCATCGCTTATTTCGGCCTCCTGGCATTTCTTTATGTCGGGATCGAGTCGGCGACCGGGAACTGGATGAGTACTTACGCTTCTCGTGTGGTGGCGTGGGACTACACGAAAAGCAATCTGGCAACAGCCTGCTTTTGGGCTGCCCTGCTGCTCGGCCGGACTGCCGCTCCGCTCATCCTGTTATGGGTCGCCGAGGTGAAGCTCTACCTGATTTCCGTTTTCGGCGCAGCTTCCGGAGTCCTGTTGTTGGTGGCTGCGCACAGTGCATGGCTCGTTCTTCTTGCAGCCGCAATTGCTGGACTAGGTTTGGCCCCCATCTTCCCTCTAACCGTCTCTCTGTTCATGGCCAAGGCGGGCCAGCCGAAAAGTACCGGCTGGGTTTTTGCAGTCTCTGGGTTCGGCGCAGCGGTTCTGCCGTGGCTTACGGGAGTTGTTTCTTCAAGCGCCCGCTCTCTCCGTGTCGGCTTGCTAGTACCAGCAGGCGCGGCCCTGCTTTTGCTCATTTTGGCGTGCCGGTTGAACTCCGCTGCCGAAGAGAACGCGCTGAAACCGTTGCCTTCGAAGGTTGCGCCACGGCAAGCCTGAACCTGGTGAATTGTCCAGGCTGCCCGGCAAAATGTACCGATCTAAACAACCGATTGTCTTCATGACATAGTGTATGCTTCTACGGGCGTTCTGAGCACCACCGTTGCTCCGTCCAAAGGAGGGAAGCTTTGCGCAAAACCTGGCTGATGCCGTTGCTTCTTGTTTGTCTGGGCGCAAGCGCTCAAGGCCGCTTCGTCCACACCTCAGGCAAAGAGCTCGTGAAACCCGACGGCACCCAGCTGCTGCTGCGTGGGACGAACCTCGGCAACTGGTTCGAACCTGAGGGATACATGTTCGGATTGAAGGATGGACCACAGTCGCCCCGCGAGATCGAGGAATTCTTCAACGAACTGGTTGGGCCTGATGATGCGGGAAAATTTTGGCACCAATATCGTGACCAATATGTGACGCAACAGGATATCCAGTTACTACGCCAGGTCGGCTTCAATTCAGTGCGGATCCCGCTGCACTACAAATTCTTTGTTGCAGGGAATGCGGAGGGCTTAGCCCTGCTTGATCGCGTGGTTGCCTGGTCAAAGGCAGCTGGTCTTTACGTGATCCTCGACTTACATTGCGCCCCCGGCGGTCAGACTGGCGCGAATATCGACGATAGCTGGGGCTATCCCTGGCTGTATGAGAGCAAGGATGCCCAGCAGCAACTTATCGCGGTCTGGAAGCGGCTGGCCGCCCACTATCGCAATGATCCAACGGTGCTCGGCTACGACCTGCTCAACGAGCCGATCGCAAATTTCCCGAATATCGAGATATATAACTCAAGTCTCGAACCAATCTACCGGGAAGTAACGGCGGCGATCCGCACAGTCGACGCGAATCACATCATCATTCTCGGGGGAGCCCAATGGGATACCAACTTCAAAGTTTTCGGGCCACCGTTCGATAAGAATGTGATGTATAGCTTCCACAAATATTGGTCCCCTACAACCCAACAGGTCATTCAGGAATACCTCGATTTTCGTGATCACAACAACGTCCCGATATGGCTTGGAGAGTCTGGTGAGAACACGGATGAGTGGATCACACAGTTCGTTCAGCTACTCGATAAGAATGACGTGGGTTGGGCATTCTGGCCGTACAAGAAGATGGACGCCACTTCTTCCGTAATGATGTTTCGCAAGCCGGAGCATTGGGACGAGATCGTGAAATTCGGCCAGATGAAGTCCGGAACAGGTCATGCCAAGGAAAGAATCGCTGCACGTCCTTCAGTGCAGGATTCGCGCGCGGCTCTGCAAGGCATTCTCGAGAATATTCGGTTCACGAACTGCCAACCAAATGTGGGATACATACGAGCTCTCGGGCTTACACCGCCAAAATGATCTCTATTCCAGGGCTTCGCGGTACTGCTGCTCTCGCCCTCTTGCTGCGCTCGCCCTTCCCAGGCTCGCTCCGCAATTCACCCGCTGCTTCTGAGGGCGCCTCCTTGAATAATTGCGCGGCACGGGCAAACAGAAGCC
>DASYBJ010000408.1:0-18996 GCA_036500845.1 Acidobacteriaceae bacterium | reverse complement strand
AGCGATCCGAAACGGACCAGTTCAGCCGCCTGATCTACGAGGCAACGGTGGAGCAGAACCGCAAGATAGTCGAAGCCGTTGCCCAGGTGTCGAGCGACCGCGGATTGCCGATGGCCCAGATTGCAATGGCATGGTTGCTTGGCAAGCCGGGAATCACCGCCCCGATTGTTGGCGCGACAAAAATCGAGCAACTCACAGATCCAATCGCGGCCCTTGACGTGAAACTATCGGATAAGGACATTGCCAAGCTCGAAGCCCCCTACGTTTCTGCGCCGGTGGCAGGGTTACTGGAAGGCATTCAGTTCATTGGGCCCGTCACCGTAAAGAATTGAGTTACCTGAGGTCGCCCAGACCTGAATCACGCGTAATCCGGTTCTGCAGCTTCTCGAACTTTGCCAGATTTTCTTCTCCGCCTGTGTGAATTATTCTCTTAGCCGAGAGCTCCCTTGCAGGCTGCGGAAAAACCCGCCGAAGCAAACAAGCGAGGCGCAAGAAGATGTATCACCCGAATCGGAGCACCCCAAAGAATAGACGCTTCGTTCGCCGCAGACTAGTTTTTCAGCAGCCTGCTAGGAGTTCAGTTGCTGAGAAAGATATCTTTCGGTAACGGCGCGGGCGGCCAACCCCAGGCGCGGCATTTTACAAGAAGACTGGCTTTCAAATCACCATGATTGGGAACGGAACGAGCGGGCAGCACATGGCGAGGATCACGATCGCTCTCGGATGAAAACGACGCAAGAAATCCTCATTTTCGCCGTTATGGTTGTCCTGAGCAGCTCGGTGCGGGCACAGAGAGCGCCGCTCGGCGTATCCGCCAAGTCTCCCGATATCTCCAAGAACCCGTGGTCTTACTCGCTCACAATCGATGGCTATGTGGTGCCGGGCGGCCAGTCCTTTGCTGACCCCATCTTTACGGCGGATCGCGAGTGGCTTCACCTGGAAGGGCGATACAACTACGAAAATCTGCGGACGGGCTCAATCTGGGTCGGCTGTAACTTCAGCACTGGCCAAGAGCTGGTTCTGAACGTCACCCCGATGATTGGTGGAGTTTTTGGCAGGTCGACCGGCATTGCACCAGGGGTAGAAGCCTCACTTACGTACAGGAGAATTCAGCTTTGGATCTCAAATGAATATATGTTCGACACAGGCGATCGTTCAGCAAACTTCTATTACAGTTGGCCGCAGCTCACTTACTCCCCGAAGCCCTGGCTTCACGTTGGTATAGTGGGCGACCACACCAAGACCTACCACACCGAATTCGACGTGGAGCCAGGATTGTTTGTCGGTTTCTCCCACAAGAGATGGGAGTTCACTGCCTACGAGTTCAATGCCGGCTGGACCGATCCCACAGCGGTCTTGGAGATGGGTATCAGTTTTTGAGGACCTTCCAGAAGCCTTGGCTTATGCCCGATTACTGCGATCCGCGGGTTTCCGAGGCCTGCTCTTCGAGCAGCAAAATCTCCGCCGTAGGCGCCTTCTCCAGCTTCTTTGCATGGTCCAGATAAGCGGGGATGCGGTAATTGAGCGCGGCGCGCAGCGATGGTTCGGTAAGACTATCCGGTTCTATACCGTTGAGTGTCTCGTAGGTCCACTTCTTTGAACCTTCAGCGTAAGGCAAAAGATAGTCCAAAGCCGCACGGATGGAAGCGCCGTCCTCTGCACGGTAGCTCCAAAGATCGACGCCCGCGGCGCGTGCTTGCTGAGCAAGCCGCATCAGTGCAGTCAAATTGAAGACCGAATACGAGAAGGATTTCGTGCGGGCCAGTTCGAGAGGCTGACTGCCGTCGGGCCTGATCTGAAGGGCGATCCGTTTCGTCTTTGCGGCTTCGGCGACCTTATGCGCCAGCTCTTTGTCGCTCAAAAACAGCGCGATGCCGACAAGTTGCTGATCATACCAGCTGCCATGATTGTTTTTTGCTGCGGCTTCGTCGCGACCATTGGGACTGTTCTGGAGCCAGTCAAGATAGGTAGCGAACCACTTGTGGAGGCCATCCGCATCCGCAGGCGTAAAGCTGGAAGAGCCTGAGAGCAGTGTGATCGCATCCAGAACCCGGGGAAGATCTCGCATTTCAATTAGACCGATGCCACGCCCGTTGTTGACGCCGAGAACTGCCTGCGCGTAGTTCAGATTGGCGTTCATGCGGGTGGCAGGGTCGAGAAACCATGTGCGCAGCAGTAAGGTGGCGCGCGCAGCATATTCATCTTTCCCGGTCAGGTAGTAACCGAGCGCCAGCGCGTGAACTGCGCTAGCGAGCTTGAAGATATTTGCGTGGTCGGGGATCGTGCGCTCTTGTGGATTGGTCTCACCGTCACGGCGAACGTAAGGGAGGCCGTTCGGCGTTGCCGGATTGGGCCACCAGTATGGCGCGAGGCTCATGTAATCGTGCTTGTCACCGCTTGGCGGTGTGGTGTTCTTCTCCATGACCGAAAAAGGCCCTGCATCCATCTCGTGGTCGGCCTCGGATCGTACCTGAGTCAGGATCGCGGGATCCGGATGCTTCTTTACGCGGACAAGAAACGCGCCGTCGATCCCGAGAGTGGCAGGCGGTGGCGCCTGCTGTGCAACTACAGGGATCGCAAGCAGGAAAGCAAACGCTGCGGAACGCATACATTCTCTCTCTCTCTCTCTCCGCAGCGTGGAAGAGGCTGCGGCTTAAGCTTTTCGCGATACCGCTCTCTATCTCTTCGGATGTGCCTGTCGTCTCACCTGTGTCGCGCGACTGCCCTGTTCACTCCACCCTAGAAATCGAACCTGGCGGCGAGTTGCAGGAACCGTGACTGGTTGGCAGCTGTGATGAGACCATAGCTTGGGGCATTGAAATAAGGCACTCCCGCAGAAGTGGACGACAGGGGCAAAACACCGCTCGGCGCCTGGAAATTAGTGTGGTTCACAGCGTTGTATGCTTCGACCCGAAGCGTGAACTTTAGTCTCTCGGTGATCTCAAAGGCCCTGCCCGCTGAGATATTGAAATCCATCTGACCCGGCGCGCGTACTACGTTCCGGCCCAGTGTACCGATCTGCGTAGGCAAAACCTGCGTGCGCGCACTCCCCGACCCCACGAAGAAGGGCCCTGTTGGAGCCAGTGGGAAACTTGGATCACTCACCGGCAGCAAATACTGGATGCCCGTTCCATTGAGAGTTTGGGAAGTGCGCAGGCTGACGTTGCGGTTCACGTAATTGGGACGCTGCTGGTTTGTGGCGGTCTGGGCTGGGTTGGTGTTGCTTTGGCCGATGTAGAGCGGCAAGCCGGTTTGGATGCTCAGCATGGGGAAAATTTCGAAGTTGCGAACCCAGCGATTGCCCGTTGTCTGGTATTCAATCGCGGCATTGAAAGCATTCGTGCGATCGAACTCACTTAGCCCTCGATTGATCGCGAGCGACAGTTGTGGGAATTGGCCGAGATTTAACCCGGAGGGCTGTGAAAAGCTATACAGGCCGCTTGCGTCATCGATGGACTTGGACCAGACGTAGCTGGCAGTAAAGGCAAGATTGTTTCCGAAGCGGCGATTGACGCTGGCCTGGAGCGCGTTGTAGCTCGAGCTTCCGATCATGATGAGAGAGTTGAAACCGCCAATCGTTGGAAAAGGACGCGCTTGTTGGATCGCGAGGTTTGTATTGGTTTTCGCGACCGCGTCATCGATGGCAGGGTTATAGGGAACCGTGTTGGTTGGCAGATTGACAGCCAAGTGCACGCCGGTAGACCCGACATAATTCAAGTCAAAAATGACTTGCTTTGGGAGTTCCTGTTGCACGCCTAGGTTCCACTCTTCCGCGTATGGTGAGGGCCTAGCTTTGGTGAAACCACCGTAAGCAGTTAAGGTCAGCGGATTGGACGGAGAGTTGAATTGCGCGATGTTCGCCTGAGGATCATTCGGGTTGTTTGTTGCCACGTGGGGCATTCCTTGGGAGAGGCTGAATGGTTGGGCCACACCCGTGCCTAGGTTTGTAAAAGCTTGGACGACATTGTAGCCGGGAAACAGCACCTGGCCGCCGAGGTCGGAAAAGATGCCCGCGTAGAAGATACCAAACCCCGAGTGGATGACGGTCTTCGGCACTACGTTATAGGCAAACCCGACGCGAGGCGCGAAGTTCAGCTTGGACGCGGTCAGGTTCAGAGTCTTCGATGCATTTTTGCCCGCAAAGAGCACAACGCCTGTCCCTGGATCCACACGCGAATAGAAATTGTTGGCGGTGGTCAGAGGGGATTCATACTCCCAACGAACTCCGAGGTTTAGGGTTAGGTTTGGTTTGATCTTCCAATCATCTTGCACATAGAAGCCTACATTGTAGTTCCGCCGCCCGATCAATGGCTGCGAGAGCGAGTAGGAACTGTTCTTGATATCCCCGAGAAGAAAGTCGGCAAGCGCGTTGATGGCGTCGCCGGAGGTGTTCTTTGCGGAGGTGATCGAACCGTCAAAAGTGTAACTGCCATTCACATCGGCAACAGGGTTAAAATCGTCAAATTGATTCTTACGGAGCTCGCCCCCGAACAGAATCAGATGGTTTCCAAGGGACTTCGTGGTATTGACGATCGTCTGGTAGTTATTATCGATCTGTGTGCGAAGGGTATTGGAGTTGGTCCCAAGGTTCGTCGTAGTTCCAGTCCCAAACCCATTGATCGTGAACGATGGCGCGGCGTTCCCGAAGGTACTGGCTATCCCGAATACGCTGGTCGCGTCGATGCCGGCCGTCGGCGGACGAATCTCTGAATTGTTCCGGAAAAACCCAAACCGGAACTCTGTAATAAGTGATGAGTTCCAGACTCGCGTCAGACCAACGGTCGATTCATAGCCCGTCGTCTGCGAGCCACCCACCTGGTTTTCGAGGGGACTGCCGGGAAACGCCGGCGTGGTTGGCGAAAAGGAATTGAAGTGAAAGAATGTCCCGAACAGACGGGTCTTCGTAGAGATGGACTCATCAAAACGCGCGAGCCCTGTATTCGTTTCGGGATGACTCGCTCCTACAGAGACATAGTTATTGATCAGGATGTTGTCAGCCTTGTTCAGCGTGCCGGAAGAGTTCGGCTTTGGCAGCAGGCTCAGAATCTTGAGGGCTGCAGGATTGATCATGTTAGCAGGGATGACATTTCCAGGAAACTGCTTCTTGTTGGCTGGGTTATAGACGGGTGTGGGTGAGGCTGAAAAATTGCCGCTGGCGTACGCCCCATAGGGAATCGATGACGTGAGGTTGAAAGGACTCGCCTGACGAAGTCCTTCGTAGTTGACGAAGAAGAAGGTCCTGCTCTTGCCGTCGTAGAGTTTTGGAATGGAGAGCGGGCCGCCAATTTTCGCTCCGAAGAGGTTATACCGGTCCTCTGGGCGTCGTTTTCTCAGCAGATTGTTGAAGTAGTTGTTGGCATCTAGATCTTCATTGCGGTAATAGCCATAGGCGCCGCCATGATACAGGTTCGTGCCTGAGATGGTGTTCAGAACGACGATTCCGCCAGAGGTTCGGCCATATTCCGCTGAATACGACGATGTGAGGACCTTAAATTCGAAGATGGAGTCAGGCGACGGCAGTGTTTGCGGACCTCCCGTGGAACCAGTCACCACCGATACGCCATCGATAAGGAATTCGCTGTTCAGCGTGCGGCTCCCGTTGATGGATAGCTGTGCCGTGTTCAGCCCATTCTGGCTGGTAATGTCATTCCCGGTTGAAACCCCAGGTGAGAGCGCAAGAAGATTCAGAGTGTTGCGGCTGGGCAGCGGCAGATTCTGTATCTGAGATGGGGTGACCGTGGTACCAAGCGATGAAGTATCGACTGCCAATTGGCCTTGGGTTGAGCCGTTCACTGTGACGGTTTGGGCGGTCTCACCCACCTGCAAAGCGACGCTGATATCGGCGGTCTGATCAACCGAGATGTTAACGTTTGCAACCTTCTGCGTCTTGAATCCGGCGGAAGAGATCGTCACCTCATACCGGCCAACGGACAGCGCAGGCGCCCGGTAGACACCGCTGCTGTTCGTTGTGCCTGTCCACGCAATCACGCCGGTGTCGGTGTTGACTATCTTGACATTCGCCGCGGGAATCGAGGCTTTACTTGGATCAGTGACCGTCCCAGAAATGATTCCTGTCACGCCCTGTGCATGGATATAAACCACGGACCCCACAAGTAGCATCGCAACACTGGCGCAGATACGAAGAAGTAGTTTCATAACTTCGACTCCAAGAGTACAAAGCGCGAACGAGTTCGACTGTTCTCTTACCGGTACGGATCCTTCACACGAGCAATCAGCGGCACGAGCAAAATCAGCCGAATCTCAGGCCGATTGTTTCTTCGAACCGCGGCCAACAAAAAGACACGAGCGCCCGCAGACCTTGCGGGCGAAAAACCAGACAGAGGGCTACGAATACCAGGCTTTACGAACGGCTTCATGGTTCTTTTTATTCGCAATGAAAACAGAAACTGCCTGCGCAATCGCATCTTTACGCGACTGAAGCCTTTTATTCCTTCTGAATAACTGGTGTCAACTCCAAAAATTCTCATTTTACTTAATGAAATCTTGATACTATGGAGCCGCTTCCGCCCGGTCCCGCTTGGAGAACAAGACAGCATCGCCTCAACGGAAAGCGGGCCGTCTTCGGGACGGTTCGGCGCCGGCACGCGTAGCATGTTTGTGGAAGTCCAAGCCGGAAGGCAAGAGGGAAGTACTGAGGAAAGGCAGAGGGACTCATGAGGAAGCCCTTGTTCTTGTTGAGTTTTGTTTTGGGAGCTAGTGCAGTTTTGGCGGCGCCAGTGCCGTCGGAGATCAGCCAGGCGGCGAAGGATGTCATGGCCACCGAAGAGGCTCGCACCTCAGCGTTGGATCATTCCGATACCGCTGCCCTTGAACGGATCATGGCAGACGATGTCACTTATATCCATTCCAGCGGCAAGGTAGATACGAAGAAGAGCTATTTGGACGCGATTCGGTCCGGGCAACTGCACTATCTCTCATGGAAGCCGAAGAACTTACAGGTACGCCTTTTAGGAGACGGCGGCGCGGTAATCAACGGTGAGTATGCTGTGCTGGTGAGGGATTCACGGGTGCAACCCACTCCATTTGATATGAACATCTTTATTCTGACCGTATATGCGCGACGCAATGGCCGCTGGCAGCAGATCGCCTGGCAATCGACGCGCGATGTAGCAACCTCTTCAGCCAAGTAGGGTCGGCTCGGGCGAAGGGCGTTCCTGGCGCCTGTTCTGAACCGGCTTAATAAATGGTGTCGGGAGCTGAATTTGCGATCCGAAACGCCTCAATTGCGCCAGGGGCCATCTTTCGATCTCTTACGTTAGCGGGGCCAATTCGCCCTCCAGGAATATTTTTCTCGTGCAAAGCGCGCCGAGAGAAATTCATTGTCCATTTTGACCCGCCTCGAACGACTATCCAGTGAACAAAATGGGCTGCCGCCCAGCAAGGGAGCCCATCAGGAGGAACGATGAGATATCTGTGCATGGTCTTCTTCGACGAGAAGAAGCTCGACGCTCTATCCAAAACCGAATTGCAAGCCTTAGATGATGAGAGCCTGGCCTACGACGAAACGCTTCGAAAAGGCGGTCATTTGGTCGCCGCGCAGGCGCTTCAACCGATTCACGCCGCCACCACTGTCCGGGTCCGCAGCGGCCGAGTGTCGGTGACGGATGGCCCCTTCGCTGAGACGAACGAGCAGATAGGTGGCTTCATTCTGATCGAAGCCAGAGATCTGAATGAGGCTATCCAGCTTGCGTCGAAGATTCCATCGATCCGCCTTGGCGGGATCGAAGTGCGACCAATCAAAGAGCTAAGCAGCAGCCAGCAAGGCTAGCAGGAGAGGCCCTGATGTGCCCCGAGTGCATTCCCGCCGTAATAACGATAGCGGCCGGCGCGACCTCATCAGGCGCGGTGAGCGCATTTCTGATCAGGAGTTTTGCGCGAAAGATCCGCAGAACATTCTTCACAACCAATTCAGAAGGGAGAAGTCACCATGACACGCAGCACAATGGAACGCCCGAAGATCGTCACGTCCAACCAATGGCTCGCCGCCCGCAAGCAGCTGCTGACCGAAGAGAAACAACTGACTCGTCTACGAGACGAGCTCAGCCGAAAGCGCCGTGAGCTGCCCTGGCTCAAGATTGAAAAGAAGTATCTGTTCGCCAGTTCGAACGGGGAGGAAACGCTCGCGGATCTGTTCGCGGGTCGATCTCAGCTGATTGTGTCTCATTTTATGCTCGGCCCCGGGTGGATCGAGGGATGCGTAGGTTGCTCGTTTCGGTCCGATCACGTCGACGGCGCGCTCGTGCATCTGGAACATCACGATGTGTCGCTCGTGACGGTCTCGCGGGCGCCGTTGCCGGAGATTGAGGCTTTCAAGGCGCGAATGGGATGGCGGTTCAAGTGGGTATCGTCGTACGGCAGCGACTTCAATTACGACTATCAGGTCTCGTTCACTCAAGACGAAATCTCGACTGGCAAGGTCAACTACAATTACGGAACTCGTAACTTCCTGAGCGAGGAGATGTCCGGGATCAGCGTTTTCTACAAAGACCAGACCGGCGACATTTTCCATACGTATTCCACCTATGCCCGGGGCGACGAAATGGTGGACACCACTTATATGTATCTGGACCTTACTCCGATGGGTCGTAACGAGACGGGTCCCCACTTCAACCTGGGCGACTGGGTGCGGCACCATGACCGGTACGACGCCGGAGGCTTTGTCGATCCGACGGGGCGGTACGTGGCGCAGGGTGCGGACTCTCCTTGCGGATGCGGGCAAGAAACTCCATCCGCAGAATCGGGGAGCGATCGCGATGGAGCATAAGAACGGAGTTGATGAAGCCGAGATTCGCGAACTCATCAAAAACCGCGTGGATGCCGTATCCATCAAGGATGTCAAAAAGGCTATGGCCAGCGTAGAATCCAACGTCCTCTTGTTCGACGTGGTAAACCCGCTGCAATCTTCCGGGTTAGAGACGCTAAGGAAACGAGCAGAGCAGTGGTTTTCTTCGTTTGACGGCCCTATCGGTTTCGAGACGCGCGATCTGAACATTGTCACGGGCGATGACGTGGCTTTTAGCCACAGCCTCAACCGGGTCAAGGCAAGGACGATCAATGGACAGAAACTCGAGATGTGGTGGCGCTCGACGGTTTGCTACCGCAGAATGGACGGCAAATGGATGGTCACGCATGAGCACAACTCGGTTCCTTTCGACCCTGGAACCGGCAAGGCGTCTTTGGATCTCCAGCCATAACCGCTCGCGAATTCTGACGATGACGAGGATATCCTGAACAAATAGCAGGCTGTCCGTCAATCCACGGTCGGGGGCGACTCCTGATGAGCGAGAACGCGGGCGAAGAGGTGCAAGAGATTGTGGAGACAGTCTACCGAACCGACTCGCGCCGCGTTCTTGCTACGCTGATTCGTCTGTTGCAGGACTTCGATTTGGCCGAGGAGGCATTGCACGACGCTTTTGCTGCGGCGATGGAACAATGGCCGAGGGATGGCGTGCCGGTAAATCCGCGTGCGTGGTTGGTGTCGGCGGGTCGATTTAAAGCAATTGACTCGATGCGCCGGCGCGCTCGATTCCATGCCTCGGTGACCGAGCTCGCGAACCAACACATTGCCGAAACCGCACCCGGCGCGGAGTGGGATGACTCTTCCATTGAGGACGACCGGCTCCGGCTGATCTTCATCTGCTGCCATCCGGCCCTGCCGCCGGATGCGCAACTGGCGTTGACCCTGCGCGAAATATGCGGCCTCACCACTGAAGAGATCGCACGTGCCTTCCTCACCTCTGCTCCCACAGTCGCTAAACGCATCGTGCGGGCCAAGGCGAAGATCCGCGACGCTCACATTCCGTATGAAGTGCCCTCACGGGCCGACCTGTCCGAGCGGCTCGACAGCGTGCTCCGGGTTATCTATCTGGTGTTTACCGAGGGGTATTCTGCGTCACTGGGTGAATCGTTGACGCGTCCCGATATTTCCGGCGAAGCGATTCGTCTTGGCCGGTTACTCGTCGAGCTGCTTCCCGATCCTGAAGCGCTTGGACTTCTGGCGCTCATGTTATTCCACGACTCGAGACGTAGCGCTCGCACTTCACCTGCGGGCGAGTTGGTTCTACTCGAGGATCAGGATCGATCGCTCTGGAACTGGGAGCAGATCAAGGAAGGAGCAGCGCTCTTGGCACGGGCATTCGCGTTCCCGCAGGTGGGCCCTTATACATTACAGGCGGCGATCGCTGCGGTCCATGCGGAAACATCAAACGCTGCCGCGACGAATTGGGGTAAGATCTTTGCGCTGTATGACGAGCTGGTCCTTGCGGATCCTTCTCCCATCGTGGAGCTGAACCGTGCTGTGGCAGTAGGGATGCGCGATGGCCCTGTGGAGGGTCTTGCACTTATCGATACCATCCTGCAGCGCGGCGACCTGCACGATTACCATCTCGCACATGCGGCGCGGGCAGATCTGTATCGGCGGCTGGGGAGAATAGCGGAGGCGCGCGCGTCTTATCAGCGGGCCCTCAGCCTTGCGCGGCAACAACCAGTACGGCGCTATCTTGAAAGACGACTGCAGGAGTTGGCGGAGTGACGGGGTGAAGCTGTTGCCCGGGCGCCCGGTTCGTTCATCCTCCTGGTATTCATCCGATGATGGTTGACCGGACCGGTTCTCAAAGTTGTTGGAATGATCTTCGGAGGAAGCGGAGATGCCGGAAGCAATCTCGACGGAAGGAACGCGCCTCAACAGGATCATGGATGCGCTGCTCAGCCTGGGCCGTCCCCTGTTCTCGCTCGCCATCATCGCCCTTGGCATGGAGACATTGGTGTGTGCACGGTATGTCAGTCACTCCCTCGGACCGCGGTACGAAGTGATCCCAGTCCTTCCCTGGCTACCCGCAATTCCGTGGCTCGCCTATCTATTCGGTGCAATCTGGGTGGCCTGCGGCGTGGGGCTTCTATCCCGGCGTACGATGCGAATGGCCGGAGCGGTGCTGGCCGCCCTGCTGCTTCTGTGCACACTGGTTCTCGACGTGCCGAAAAATGCCGCGAACATCGGCAGTATCTCGTTGCGCACGCTTGTGTTTGAACCTCTCTCGATCGCGAGCCTCGCCTGGCTCATCTCGGGCCGGGCCACGGCAACGAGCTGGATCACACGCGTGAGCCGTTCTCTGCTCGCGCTGTCTCTCGTCGTGTTTGGGGCGGACCATTTCCTTGCTCTTGGGTTCATCGCGGAGCTGCTACCGGGCTGGATTCCATGGCACGTCTTTTGGGTCGCGTTCTTCGGCGTCCTATTCATCGCCGCCGGCCTGAGCATCGCCTTCAATGTTCTGCAACGCTGGGGCGCGGCTTCTATCGGCCTGATGTTTGCGATTTGGATCGTCACACTTCATCTCCCCAGAGTTCTTGGACTCTACGGCATCCCAGGGGCGCCGCACGATTCCAACGAGTGGTCCAGCCTATTCATTGCCATTGCGCTATGGGGAGGCTTTTGGGCGTTGGCCCATGTTCTGGGGCCCGTAAGTAGGAAGGCTGAAGCCAACTAATCGAGACCAGCAGCGAGATCACTGACGTGCGAGCAGACCCCTTCGATTGGTAGCGCTTAGTCGACGAAGAGAACAGGGTGTGCAGTCGATTCTTCGGGATCCTGGAAGTTGGTTAGTCCAACACCTACCAGGCGGAAGCGCCGTTGTGGATCGAAATCGACTCGATCCCGCAACCCGAGAACGATAGTCGTCAGTTCCTCGCAGGAAGAGGGAGGAGAACTCGGCGTGAGGCTTCGGGTATGGATGTTGAACTCACTCGTTTTCAGCTTGAGCACGACTGTGCGTGCGATGCGAGACTCCTTGCGCGAAGCCGACCAGACTTTCTCGGCAAGGCGCCGGATCATCGGCTCGGTCTCACGCAAGGGAATATCGTATTCAAACGTATCTTCGGCGGAGATGGATTTGGTAGGTCTGTCGGGAATCACCGGGCTGTGATCGATGCCGCGGGTCAGCTCGAACAGCCGCGCACCATACCGTCCAAAACGGCTCTCGAGCACAGGTAGCTCAAGCTTGCGCAGGTCTCCAATGGTCTTGACGCCAATTTCTTCAAGCCTCTTTTCCGTCACCTTGCCGACGCCAGGGATGCGTCCCACAGGAAGCGGCGGCAAGAACGTGTCGATCTCTTCGGGCTGGATCACGAAAAGGCCATCCGGCTTGCGCCAATCGGAAGCGATCTTCGCGAGGAACTTGTTCGGGGCAACGCCGGCTGAGGCCGTAAGGGATAACTCCTCGCGGATTTGTTCTCTTATGGTTCGCGCCACGCGCGTAGCCGTCGGCAAGCCAGTCTTATTCTCCGTCACATCGAGGTACGCCTCATCGAGCGAAAGCGGTTCAATCAGGTCCGTGTGGCGTTTGAAGATCTCTCGAACGCTGCGCGAGACAGCCCGGTAGCGGGTGAAATCCGGCGGGATGAAGATTGCCTCCGGACACAACCGCTCGGCTCGGATGGCCGGCATCGCAGAGCGCACACCAAAACTTCTTGCCTCGTAAGAAGCTGCGCAAACAACAGAGCGGTTGCCCCGCCACGCAACAACGACAGGCTTGCCGCGCAGCCGCGGATCGTCGCGTTGTTCGACCGAAGCATAAAACGCGTCCATATCGATATGAACGATTTTGCGGGCGCTCATCTCGCCCATCATGATATGCCCTGGATATTGGCTGAGTGGATGATATCGGCTGAGTGGATTGAGGAGGTCGTGAACGAACTCGAGAACAATCCGCCGGGATCCCGGTGAATGAGCTTCGGATGTTTTTAGTTTTATAGGAGTGTTGGGGGAGTGTTGGTGTGGTTTAGTCGCTCTTTACGTGGATCGCTACCAACGTGATATCGTCGTTGAGTTCCTCGCCCGGGCCGCGAGCCGCCCATAGGGATACCTCCTCAATCAGGCGCTGGGCGAGGTCATTTGCAGACGTGCTTTGCTCTGTCGCAAGGAACTCTCTGAAGCGCTCGGCTCCAAACTCAATTTGAGAGTGGTTCGTAGTCTCCGGGATTCCATCTGTATAAAGCAAACACCAATCCCCCGCGCTGAGCGGCAATTCCAAAGCAGAATAGGTCGCCAACGGGAACATTCCGAGAAAGAGACCGTTCTCCACGACATCCCGCACGCCTGCGGATGAGGCGCCCCAGACAAGCAAAGGCGGATGACCCGCGCCGGCATACGTCAATGTCCGTTTGGCCATGTCGACGAACACGTACGCCGCAGTGACATAGAGATGCTGGAACTTTCCGCAGAGCGCTTGATTCAAACCCGATAACACCTGTACCGGATCAGCAGCATTCCGAACCTGAGCAGCGAGTGCAACCTTCAGCATCGAAGCGATGAGAGCGGCAGGCATGCCGTGTCCCGACACATCTGCAACCAGTATCCCAAGGTGCTTCTCATCCACGATGATGAAGTCATAAAAATCACCTGCCACCGCCGTCATAGGAATGTAGCGTGCAGCAATATCCAGGCGATCAATTTTCGGGAGCTTGGTCGGAAGAATTGAGAACTGAATTTCCCGGGCAGTCTCCAATTCCTTTTGGATCATGTGCAGTTGCAGTGCGAGCTGCTCGCGGATCCCGCGGAGCACCAGGTGTGTATGCACGCGCGCCATTACCACCGCGGGAGAAAACGGTTTGTGGATGTAATCCACCGCGCCGACTTCGAATCCTTTTGTCTCGTTCTCGATCTCCGTTTGTATTGTGAGGAAGATCACCGGTATGTCCTGCGTCCGTGAATCCTTTTTCAACCGCGCGCACACTTCGTAGCCGTCCATCTCTGGCATCAAGACGTCCAGCAGAATCAGGTCCGGAGGAGGTGTTGCATTGGCCAGCTCCAATGCCTTTGCACCATTGGTTGCGATTCGGACTCGATAGGTATCCTTGAGAATCGAATTCATTATTTGAATGTTTGTAGGAGCGTCATCCACCAACAGAACCGTCTTCTTCTGATCAGTCTGATTCATTTCACTCGTCCCCATTTCGTACCCACACGTCGGCTATCCGGTTCAACTTCAGCAGCGCTGCGTCAAAATCGAAGTCATGAATCAGCCCGCCTAATGCGTTTAGTTGGGACTCCTCTACCGTTCCTTCGAGTGCTTCCCGCAAGCTATAAAATGCTTCTTGCGCAGCGCCTTCACTCGCTTCAAGCAAACCCCGAAGCCGGACGATCGCTTCCGCTGCTGCTTCTCTGTTGAAAGGCGAGGTCCGCGCTGGATCCGGCGTGCCGGGCGGTGATTCGTGTAGCGCCTGCCGGATGGCAACAACCTGAGTGCCCAATGATGCTGCGAACTCGTTGAGCGCCGATGGAATCGATTCGTGCCTATCGCGGATTGCTTTCTCCAGCTTCTGAGCCGCGGATTGCACGTCGGCGATTCCAATATTTCCTGCGACCCCTTCCACTGTATGAACCATGCGTTCGGCAAGTTTAAGATCGCCGTTGGTAATTGCTGCAGAAATCCCGGCGGCGGCGTCGCCTTGTTTCGCCGCAAACTGCATGAGCAGATCGCGGTGGAGGCGTTTGTTTCCGGCAACTCGCCGTACGCCATCGGCCATATTGATCCCCGAAATTTCGAGCGAAATCGGTTCGTTGGGCCGGGGTTTCGCCCAGCGCAACAAGGTAGGAAACAGGACGTCAGGATCAATCGGTTTCGAGAGATGATCGTTCATTCCTGCGGCAAGGCAGCGCTGGCGCTCTTCAGCAAGGGCATGCGCCGTCATCGCAATGATCGGAAGCGTTTGCAGACGCGGATTACGCCGCAGAATCCTAGTTGCTGCGATGCCATCCATTTCGGGCATCTGCATGTCCATGATCACAACGTCGAATGGCGGAGGCTGGTCCCCGTCGGTCAAGATTTTCACAGCTTCGCCACCATGGTTGGCGACGGTTACGATCGCCCCTGCACTCTCCAGCAACTCTCTAGCAACCTGCTGGTTGATCTCGTTGTCTTCCACCACCAGGATCCGGATACCGGTCGCGTCATGCACATGGGCATCGTCTTTCTTGACGCGAGAACGGCGTTCCTCCAGTCCGGCAACACCGAAGAGGTCCACCAGCGTATCGAAGAGCAGCGACAGGTTGACCGGCTTGAGCAAATAGCCGTCGATTCCGATCTCCTCTGCTTTCTCCCTGATGTCTTCTCGTCCGAATGCGGTCACGATTACGATTTTCGGAATGTTCTGCAGCCGGTCATTTCGCTTGATAATGCGGCTCGTCTCGAGACCATCCATTCCCGGCATGTGCCAATCCATTAATACGAGCCGATAAGGATCAGAAGAGTCCGCGGCAGCTATCGCCCGGACAGCATCCTCTCCGGCCGAAACCGAGTCCGCCCGAAGCGCAAATAGCCGCAGCGCATCGGTGAGAATCTCGCGCGCCTGTGCATTGTCATCCACGACCAGGGCTCGGACACCCACAAGATCAGGGATGAAGCGTTTGCGTGTCTCACCCGATCCAATGCCGAACCATGCGGTGAAATGGAAGGTGCTGCCTACGCCGGGCTCGCTCTCGGCCCAGATCTTGCCTTCCATCCTCTCCACCAGATATTTGGAGATGGAGAGTCCGAGTCCGGTGCCACCGTACTTTCGCGTCGTCGAAGTGTCCGCCTGCGCAAATGCCTGGAACATACGGGCACTCTGTTCGGATGTCATGCCGATACCTGTGTCGCGGACGGAGAACTTTATTTCGACCCGGTCTGCGGTCTGCTCTTCCAAGGCGACCGTCACGACCACCTCCCCCCGTTCGGTGAACTTGATGGCGTTGTTCACGAGATTGATCAGGATTTGTCCGAGGCGCAGCGGGTCACCAACGAGGTTGGGAGGAATGTCATGCTGTGCCGCAATCAAAAACTCCAGATTTTTTTCGTGAGCCTTCTGGCAAACAATCGAGGACAGATTGTCGAGCACATCCTCAACCCGGAAACCGGTCTGTTCCATGTCCAGCTTGCCTGCCTCGACCTTTGAGAAGTCGAGAATGTCATTGATGATTCCGAGCAAAGCCTGCGCGGCGGATTTCACCTTGGTCAGATAGTCTTCCTGTTTAGGAGAGAGCTGCGTCTTCAAAGCCAGATGCGTCAAGCCAATGATGGCATTCATCGGCGTACGAATCTCATGGCTCATGTTGGCCAGGAAATCCGACTTGGCTTTCGTGGCGGTTTCAGCGGCTTCCTTGGCAACCGCCAGTTCCCCAGCCTGTAGGCGTGTCTGCTCGAGGAGTTTTCGGGTTTCGAGTTTGCTCAACAGGATTTTGATATTCAGCGCGACTGACGGTAAGAGAGCGTCGAGCAGTGCCTGCTGGCGCGCTGACACTGGAGCACAGGGCGCCAGTTCGATCACGGCCAGCACGGCATCCTGATTGACGACAGGAACAAAAAGGACGCACGCTGGCGACACTGTACCGGACCCTGCGGAAATGCGGAGTGGTTTGTCCTCAGTCGAAACGATCTGTAGGCTGCGCCGCTCAACCACGGCCTGCCCCACGAGCGCTTCCCCTGGCGCAAACTCTCGCGGTTCCGTTGCGACATCCATTGCGAAGGCACCCACGCGCGTGTATCGCGCCGGATCGTGATTCGCCAGATAGAGTGCGCCGTACAGCAGATCGAGGGATTCGGAGATGCGTGAGAGCAAAACTGAGGCAAACTCTCGAGCGTCGTCCGCCGATTGCAAGCGCTCAACAGTGGACGCGACCTCAGCTTTAATCCATGCCTGAATCTCCCGCTCGCGGGCAGCAGCCTGCAAGTCCTGCAGGGCGCGGCTCATGTCGCCAATTTCATTCGGGCGGTCTAGATTGGCGATGGGCTGGTCAAGCCGTCCCGCCGCCACGTCCAGAATCCGTCCGCGAAATGACTGCACAACCCTGACGACCTCAACCTGCACAATCGAGAGCGCAAGAACGAAAGACGCGGTCAGGCCGAGTGTGATCACGATCCAGGTGATCAGAATCGTGTGGTACGTTCTGGTAGTGAGCTCGATTGACCGTTGATTGAGGGCTGATTGCAGTTCCTCGCCCAGTGCGATTAGCGATTGCCTAGCCTTGAGCAGTGCCGGGTCAAAGCTCTCGCGCATCATCTTGAGAGCTTTGTCATTGCGATTGATCAAGGCTGCGGCGCGAACCGGGTATGAGGCAGAGACTACTTGATCGAATTGGGCCTGGGCCGCTTCTATCTCACGATCGAGACCCCGATTCTCGCGCTTCGCCTCTTCTATATAGGAGCGGAACTCCGCGGCTGTCCTCTCGAGATCGGCATCGACCACTTGCATCGTGTCGACATCCGGCTCCGCAATCTGCTTATAGAGAAGCAAGCCAAATTGGTTGCTGAGTGAACGTGCGATCGTAAGGCTGTGAAGGGTTTTGACATCTTTGCCGATCAGGTCGCTGTACCGGCTGCCGATCTTATCCATCTCAATCGACGTGTACAAAGCAGCCACAATCACCATGACAACGAGGGGGAGCAGGGCGATGAGAACCTTGGTCCGAATCTTGAAATTCGCCAGGAGGGTCATTCCAACAGCTCCTACCTCGTCAATTAAGCAAAGGCCGCGCCGGGTCTCGTCATTGTAGCTGTCATGCCGAAGTCTTTGCACTGGGGTTTTCGCGCTTAAACGCGGTGGAAACAGTTCGGTGCGTACCTTTGTGGTCTCCCACCCTTCGCGCCGAACGGCAGGACGCGAAGAATGGGGCAGCGCTGGCCGTGGTGCTTCATACCTTGCCAAATGCGGAAGCCCGTACCCGGTTCATCAACTCTCGTGAGAAATGCCGGCTAGGGCCTTCCATGAGAAGGCCCTAGGCATATGGTTTCGGCGATCGAGGTCTTTACAAAACTTTATTTCGCTTAACCAATCTTTATCGCGTGCGCATCCCGCCAGTGCTGGAATTAGGTTGCGACGGAAGAGAGGTTAGTGATGAGACAAGAGCAATCGGTACCGGGGGATACGCAGAGGAAACTGACAGGCCTGAGCAAGCTAACAGCCGGCGGCCTCGCTGGTTGCGCGGCGGCGATCTGGATACAGTGGCTTTCCGGAGATCCAGCGTATCCCAAAGTTCCTCCGGGCCCGATCATTTTTGTGCTCATCGCCGCGATGATTATGCTGGGAACCCGCTGGTGGTGGATGCCGATCTTAGGAGCTCTTGTATCCCTAATGACCACCGCCGGCTGGTTCGCCAGATTCCCAGCCGAAATGCTGCGCCTGAATCACCCGGGAACAGTGGGCAGATTCGCAGCCGGGATATTCGTCGGCACGTTGCTGCAGATCGTCACGTTAATGGTGACCGATGTCGCGGGCGTGGCTGCGACTGTGCAGAATTACCGTCGGCTGAACCGCGGCAAAGACGTCGCGAAAGCTGTTTGCCAGATCTTTGGTGTTCTCTTCGTTCTGATCGGGGTAGTAATGCTGTTTCGAGGTGCGCCCGTGGATAAGTATCACAACCTACTTCATCTGGCGTGGGGTGCAATTGCTCTATGCATTGGCTTTGCCGGTTCAACCTCAGCGGCGAGGGGCTTTTGCACCGGCTCCGGCGGTTTCTATCTTGGACTAGGCGTTCTCGGGATGCTGTACGGCAATCCGGTCGCGAAGGAAGCGTGGCACGCGGGCCCGATGCTTTTGCATACCGGCGATCATATCTTCCACATGGTGCTCGGGACCGCTCTCCTTGCGACCGGCCTAATCACCAGCCGTCCCCGGATCCAACATGCGAGCCCCGCTGCGGGCTGAATGATGGATCTTTCTTGCATTGATCAATCGCGCAGTGACACAGGTCATAGAACCGTGTCGTTCCTTCATCGTGGTCCATGAATTGTGCCGATCGAAGGCGGCTCCGGTGGGCCGGTTTGGCAGCAGAAAAATCCCCACGATGAGTACTGCATCCAATGGCGCCTCACCAATTTGGCGAAAGAGATCACTGCGAGGACCGGCCGCAAGGCCGAGGTACTCCCCGCTGACCTGACCCGAAGAACCGACCTTCAGCGTGTCGAGAGCCGTCTTGCTTCGGATACGAACATCACTGCGTTAGTC
>DASYBJ010000407.1:0-13601 GCA_036500845.1 Acidobacteriaceae bacterium | reverse complement strand
GCCCGTCGCCGTCCTTTTTTTCCAAATGATGTGGTGGAGCAGGATCATCGCCACATCGAACACCGGATTCGACCAATGCGTCGGCTTCAAACGATTCGAGCCAGCGACAATAAGGAATCCAACTTACCCCGCCGCAATCAGCGCGCTGAAACGTGAAGGCATACTGTCCCGCCGAGTGCGGCTGCGACAATGCAAATACCTCAACAATATCGTCGAGCAGGACCATCGGTCAGTGAAGAAACGTATGTGGTTAGCCAACGGCTACGGTTCGTTTCAGAGCGCGTGGCGAACCCTGGAAGGAATCGAAACGGCTGCGTCGGCTTGGTAAGCAAAGGTCATCGGCAAAGAGGACCATTAGACGTAGCATTCTAATGAACCGATACCTTCGCACTCTTGCCTGGTTCATTTCTCTTCAGCAGAAATGAGGCCACAAACATAATCGCCGAGCCCATTGCCAGCAGCCAGTACACATCGATGTAAGAGAGAACTCCAGCTTGGGCCTGAACCATAGCGTACAGGCGGCCCAGGGCCTGTTGTTGAGACGCATGAGCACTCAAGCCGGAGCGCGTCAGTCGTACTGCAAGAGCTGTGATAGAGCTGTGAAACCGGCCAGAAGCTGTGTATTCCGCCAAGACGGATTGATGATACTGACTGCGTCGAGCAATCAAGGTCGTGACGGCGGACGTCCCAACGCTCTGCCCCATGTTGCGAAAGAAATTCATCAGCCCGGCGGCAGCGTTGGTTTTTTCGGGTGACAGGCCGACATATCCGGCAAGTGTGAGGGGGACAAATAGAAAGGCCACGGGAATGTACTGCCACACACGTAAAAGGGTGGCCGAGCGGAAACTCATTAGGAGATCAATCTGTTTGCTCGATATGTACATGGCTGCCGCCAGACCTATCCAACCAAAGGCGATGATATGACGGGCTTGGAATCGGGTGGTGAGTTTGCCTACCATCGGGAGCACAACCAGTACCACTAGGGCGCCGGCGGAAAGCACCATCCCCGCCTTTTGTGCCGTATATCCCATGAGGGTCTGCAGGAGTTGCGGCATGAGTACCGTGGAACTGAATAAGGCCGCTCCCAGCATTAGGAACATCAGATTGGTAGTCGCGACGTTGAAGTTCTTGAACAAACGCACGTCAACGATGGGCTCATTCTGAAACCATTCCCAAACGACTAGGGAAACGAGGCCGACGACGGCGATCACAACCAAGGTGGTAATGAAGTGAGATCCGAACCAGTCGTCTTCCTGTCCCTTGTCGAGGACGATCTGCAATGCGCCTACGCCTAGAGCCAGCAGAGAGAATCCGATGAAGTCGAAGCCAGAGAGCCCTGCCTTCAGGCGGGCTATATACGGTGGATCTTCGACAAGTTGATAGACCAGGATGAGTGCCAGAATGCCAACCGGAACGTTGATGTAAAAAATCCAGCGCCACGAGTAATTGTCTGTGATCCAGCCTCCCAACGTCGGACCAATGGCAGGAGCGCAGATGGTCGTAATTCCATACAGCGAAAAGGCCAGCCCTCGCTTCTCGGGAGCAAAGCTATCGCCCAGGATGGACTGCGCCATTGGCTGCAACCCTCCTCCAAACGCGCCTTGCATGACTCGAAACAAAAGTAGAAACCCAAGGCTGGGTGCGATCCCGCAGAGAAAGGAACTAACTGTAAAAAACACAATGCAGATCAAAAAGAAGCGCTTCCGCCCGAGCGATGCGACCAGCCATCCACTTAGGGGCAGAACGATTGCATTGGAGACCAGATAGCTGGTTAATACCCACGTGCTCTCGTCATTGCTAGCTGCAAGACCACCAGCGATGTGTGGCAGGGCCACATTAGCGATGCTGGTATCGAGCACCTCCATGAACGCCGCCAGTGAAACCGCAGACGCAATGATCCAAGGGTTGACTTTGGGCTGCCAGAGATCTTCTCCGGCGGCATCGGATCCGGCAGTGCTCATCGGACCCTCACCTTGGGCTCAACGGACAAGCCCGGCTTGAGCAGTCCTTCCGCGTTGAAGTCCGGCCCCGCAGTGCGATCAAAATCGATGCGCACCGGTACCCGCTGCACAACCTTCACGTAGTTTCCCGTGGCGTTCTCGGGAGGCAACAGACTGAACACCGAGCCTGCGCCGGCGCCCATGTTGGTTACACGCGCTTTCCACGTGCGGCCGTAGGCGTCTACCTTGATTTCGACGAGTTGCCCTGGCCGCATATGGGCAAGTTGTGTTTCCTTAAAGTTGGCCGTAACCCAGACATCGTCGAGCGGCACTACTTCTACCAATTCCTGCCCGATACTGACGTTCTGGCCCAATTCGACTGTCTTCTTACCGATAATTCCTGTGACTGGAGAACGAACGACTGTATAGCTGAGGTTGAGGTCCGCTTGATCGAGTTGTGCCTTGCGTTCTCGCGCCTGGGCATCGGCTGCGTCCGCCTTGGCGAGGGTCATCGAAACCTGTTGCGGTGCGGTCTGAGCGCTGCGTAAATCGGCCCTCGCCTGCAAGAGCTTCCCTCGTGCCTGGCGCACTGCTTGATCAGCCGCCTGTGCACTCGCTCTGGCGGACACGACGCCGGATCGATTTGCCTTGGCCGCGGCGACAGACTGATCGTACTGCTGGCGGGAAATGTCTTCTTTTGCGACGAGTTGTTCATAACGCACCAGGTCCGCGTCGCTCCTCGCCGCATTGGCTTCGGCCTGTTCCAAAAGGGCGATCGCAGACTCGAAATTCTGCTCGGCAGCCCTAGATCCCGCCTCGGCGTTTGCCACCGCAGTAGTTGCTGAATCGACGTTGCTTCGCGTGGTAACGGAGGTGATTGGTATGTTAAAGCGAGAACTTGCGGCACTGGCCTGCGCGTCCTCGAACGTCGCCCGGGCCTGTTCCACCGCGATCTTATAGTCGGCAGGATCGATAGTCACGAGAAGATCACCAGCATGCACAATCTGTCCCTCGATCACTGGGACTTCGCGCACGTATCCATTGATCCGCGCGCTCAACGGCATGATGTGACCGTTCACTTGTGCGTCGTCTGTCGACTCCCACGCCAGGCTATTCCATAAGAAGAGCCCTCCACCTACGACCACAACGGCGAGTAGCAGTAATGCCGCGGCCCGGGCGGCCACTGGATGCTCGTGAAAAATCCGGCGGAGGCCCTGCTTCTTTTGGTTGCCGTCGGGCAGTTCTAGTTTCCCCGTTGCCACCCGGGTGGAATTTGTTTCCTTCAACTCCGTTTGTTGTGCAGACACTTAGCGTCCTCCAAGATATTGGCTGAAATTGACTCGTGCAACACCGAGGGCGCGAGCCAGCGCCAGCTTTGCAAGATTGTGGCTATAGAGGCTGGTGATGTATTGGTCGTTGGCGCTGGCCAGGGACTGCTCGGACTGCACCACCTCGACGCTGTCGGTGACGCCTGCCGCAAAGCGTTCGTTGGAACGAGCGACGTTGTCGTTGGCCAAGCCGACATTCTCATGAGCGACGACAACTTGCTCCTTGGCGGCATTCAGATTGAGAAATGCAGTGCGAACGTCGTAATCAATCTGCCCACGGATGTTTTCTGCTTCTGCCTTCCTCTGGCGCAGAGTCGCTTCCGCTTGGGTTATGTCGCCTTTGATCCGGCCGCCGGTAAAGATGGGTACACTGATCCCTGCTTGGAAACTGAAAACTCCGTGGGAGCGACCGAACGTTGCTCCCTGATCGCCGTAATCACCATCCATCGCTACGACGGGATAACGCTCGCCTTTAACTGCCGCGAGCCCTTGCTGCGCTGACTTCGCAGAATCGAGAGCCGAGCGGAAGTCACTGCGCGAGTTGTAAGCCATCTTGAGGGCGTCTTCGATGGTAGGCGGATTGATGTCCGAATACGGAAGTTGGTCGGCAATCTCGAAGCTTTGGCCAAGAGGTAACCCGATGGCGCGGCCGAGGGCGAGTTTCGCGACTGCGAAGTTATTGCGTGCAACGCTCAGGTTGTACTCTTCGGTATGAAGCTGAACTCCCGTTCGAGTCACGTCGATCCGTGGACTGGTACCGGCGTGGAATTCGTCTACCGCCCGATCGTAGAGTGCCTGTGCATTCTGCACTTGCGCCTCTTCGGCTTCAATCCGGGAGCGGGCTTCGATGACCCGCAGATAAGCGTTGCCCACTGTGAGCGTAATGACATCGAGCATGTCTTTGTAGCTGAGCTGGGCGGCCTGTTCGGAGGTGCGCGCAGAGCGGAAGCGTTGGATCGATTCGTAGCTGAATAGAGTTTGGCTAAGACTTGCACTCGCCGTACTGTAACTGAATGGGCCGACAACGCCGGGGACGCCGGGTATCTTGACCGCGCCGAGGCCCAAGGCTGTGAGATTTACTTGGTTGACGTTCTCATTGATCCCCGCACTTACTTGGGGGAGTAGATTGCTTAACGCGACCAGTCGTTGACCGCGAGCCACCCTGGTGTTCTCCTCACTCTCAATCGCACCCAGGTTGTAGCGCAAAGCCCGGTTGATGGCTTCGCTGATCGTGAGGCTTAAAACTTGGTTGGTGGCCGGGCCGCTGGGAACACTACCGGCATTCGGCGACACCACCTGAGCCCCGGATGCAGTTGTCGCGACGATTAGCAACAGCAGTAAGCTGGACAATTTCGCGACGCCGAAGGCCCTTCCGCTGAACGGGCAAGCGCTCTCCGCGCGATCCCTCTTTACCACCGTGTCCGGTACCTTGTTCTCATCTTTGCCTTGTCTATGCTCTGCATGTTTTTTCTCTTTCCATCTGTCGTGGGTTGTGTTTCTGTGGGCGTGTAATCAAAGTCGAGAGACAATCCCATTTTCCTTCGGCGTTCCATGCGCGCCCGCACGCTCGCTATTCCAACGGAGAGCCTGGCAATACGCAGCCGCGACAATTCGGCGAGGCACGTCCAACAGGAGCGCGCAATCAGCAATCGAGGCACCTTGTATTCCCCGCAGCACCAATGCGGAACGGGCCAGCGGGTCGAGCGCCGGAATGATGTCTCGTGGATCGACATGTACGAGCGATCCGATCTGATCGTCGGAAAGCACGTCATTGTCGGAGGGTTCGGAGGACGAATCCGCATAGTGGCTCGCCGACGCGGAAATGAGATCGCGGACTTCTCTGACCGCCGCCCGCACCGTCGAGTCTATTGCCCAGCCGATGAGCCATTCACGAAATACACCGCTAGAGTTCGCGGACAGATCGCTCGCGTTTACAACCGCTTGGGCCGCGAGGGCGTGGTCTCCGGTAATGAGCAGCGCGACCCAGTACAGCTGGTGGCGTTGTTCAGCGAACGTCGATTGGATCTCGTGGCTCGATGCAAGGCTGTCTTGGGGCCGTTCTTGTTTGTCTCCTTCTGTCGAATGAAACCATTCCATGGTGGACCTCTTACTGTTCGCATGGCAGGTCACACGCTCTTGCATTGCCGGAGAGCATCGCCAAATCGTCAGAACTTAGACTCCTTCTACGCCAGACATGGACGAGTGAGCGAAAACGCTAAAGCAGGAAAACGAATGCAACCGTTGCTACGAGAGCAATCGCCACTAATGTAATAGGCACATATAACAGATAGGAGACCGGATAGTCTTCAGCGTCGTCTTTCATGTTGGTTTCTCCCTTACCATTCACGCGCGAATGAACTCTTAAAAACGTCTGCGAACGCGTTACATCGCCCGGGAGGTGGCCCCGGCACGTTTCGGGACCATCGGCAAATGCAGGCGTTCGCAGACGTGGAGGGGATAGCAGTTGTCTGCAATAAACTTCCCTCCAATTCGAGCTAACCACGACAACATCTCTTCACCGACCGCATCGACGAATGTCACCTCCGACAAGTTCACGACAAGTCGCAGCGGAATCTTGGAGCGCGTCACCAGGTCCCTTGTGTCCTCGGCGAATGGCCCAACGAACCGGCCTTCCAGTCGCATCGTCACGGTCTTCCCGCCGTCCTGAAACTCGACACGCAGCATTGGTGATCTCCAATCGACACACAACATCGTTCCATCTCTTTCGGCGGGTCTTCTCAATCCCGCCGCATAAGATAGTGCAATTGGCATGCCAACAGAAGGCGGTGTAAGTTGTTGTAGTTGCGAGGATCCGGATGTGACCGGAGTGTTTGCCATGCCCTACAGCGGGCCGTGCCTAAATATGGGCAGAGTGAGGGGCACTGACTGGTTCATCAGCGACGATTTGCTTGCAATCGGGGGACGGACCATACATCTAACTCTTCAATCGAGTCCTGCAGACTTACTTCGGCGGAGAACGCTCCCTAGGAACATCGGCTCGAGAGGACCATCGTCGAACTGAACGATGAAGGAAAACATCAGGTTGAGAAGGTCGCTGTTTTGAGTCGTGAAGTCGAAACAAACAACGTGGCCGAGGGGTCCGACGGGTTTGGACTTTTTACGCCGCTTGGCTAGAATGCTGCCCAGCGCGCAGGCCTTAACCGCGTAGATAGTTCGGGACACCTTGCCAGAAGTCGAAGGCATGAGAACCGAGGCTAAGATGATGGCGGCGGCATGGCCATCGATTGTGTAACTGGTGGGCTCTTGGAGGATTCTCGGTTGGCCATACTGTTTGAGCTGGTGCAGGATCTTCTCACGGATAAAAGGGCCAAGCTGGCTGGCGAAATGCAAGACGTCCGGGCAGGTGTTGTCGACGGTGGAGAGGGCGAACGAGGAGGTGTCGATCGGGGTGACGGAGTTGGCGAATAGAGTGGGCCGCACGCACTCTCGCGTGTCGGAGGTCAAGGCTGGAGTCGGGGAAAACGGTACCGGCGCGAAGCGGGACGGGTAGAAATAGGTGATATTCAGAGCGTCATCGTGGAACCGCTTTAACATGTCCGGATTACTTCGATCGGGACGTTGGGGCAGAGCGGTCACGCACAGGAGGAAAAGCAGAAATATTGACGCGTGACGAAGCATAGTTTGTCGTTGCCTTCTCCCACCATGACTTCGCTCGTTCACGTGAAAGAGTCGAGCTTCTTCCGCTGTCGTGGACTAAGCACGCGGTGAATCCGTTGCTGGAGGCGTGAGTTAGATCTCATTAGCTGCTTGAGCAGGTGTCTTTGCCTAGCCGCGAGTCTTCGAGTAGCTCCGTCATTCTTATTATTCTGTCTCTGCTGAATAGCGGCACCTAGCTCTGAGCTAGTTGTTCGCAGCTCATGCATCAACCGTTCTTCTGTTGGCCTTTCATGGTCCATCAATTTATGGATAGAGTTAATTTGTGTCGGGGTCAATCCCAGACATTCGACCAATGAGGGACTTAGCTGCAAAGAGGAAAATGGTATCTCGACCAATACTGTCTCGCCGGCGAGAGACGGGCTAGGATCTGTTCGCACAGCTGACGCTCGGGCGACATCGTCGTTTGGTCCTGCAATAGAAGCTATCTCCAAGTCGCAATCCGGAAGTAAATCACGTGGGGCGCGGGGTGTAACCGGAGTGATCGCAGTTAGATCTGCCAGGACGTCAGTGTTATCTGCCGAAGCTGTTTGAGATGCGGTGACAATACATAGAAGGAAGACTACGATCACCTTGGATTTCATGATACGGTCCTTGCACTTGTCCTACGCCGCGCAATTGTTTGTTCAGCAACTGATCCCAGGTAACGCGACGGCTCTAGAACCCAACCCATCGCAACGTCAGACCTGCGCCCGAGGCGAGTTCCAGCACGAATTGATCGTCCACAATGGGCCCGCTGATGGTCAGCTTCGTTCCTTCAAACTAGATGGAGTATTCCTCCAGTGGTCGCCGTCCTCCGTTGCTGGGATACGGCCTCCATCGGCGAGTCTTGCTCGATTCCGCCGCATCAGACAGTGCAGCCGGCGTGCCATTGGAAAGTTGAGCGTAAGTGGTTGGGGGTGCAGGCGCTCCGGACGTCAAACCAATCGCCGCCATGCCCCATTGCGGGCATGCCCGAATGTGGGCAGGTGGAGAGCTGGTCGAAAGCAGAGCCCGGCCCCCGTCTCAGGCCGCCCATGCATGGGAGCGCCTCGGCCTCAGTAGTCGGCTTTCCTGATGTTGAGTCGGCGCATTTTGTTTTGCAGCGTTGTGCGCTTCAGCCCGAGACGTTCCGCAGCGCCTCCCGGACCAGAGAGTTGCCCCGACGCCGCTTTCAACGCCTCGATGATCGCCTGCTGTTCCGCTTCCTGGAACGTCGATACGGGAGAGGCATTTCGGACGGATGACTTCTTGAGTTCAGCGAGCGGGACATTCAACTCGTCTCCCTGCGTCAGAATGAGGGCCCGCTCAATGAAGTTCTCCAACTCTCGAACATTGCCGGGCCATGCCGCATTGGTCAATGCTTCCATCGAGAGCCTGGGGA
Source organism: Acidobacteriaceae bacterium (assembly GCA_036500845.1). Taxonomy (GTDB): domain Bacteria; phylum Acidobacteriota; class Terriglobia; order Terriglobales; family Acidobacteriaceae; genus PALSA-350. The sequence continues at coordinate 5,295 of DASYBJ010000407.1, read as the reverse complement.
TGGACTTGACGCGCTTCTGCATCCGGCGCGACAACCGCGAGACAAAATAGTGAACAAGGAGTGGGATGTCCTCCCGTCGCTCGCGAAGTGGTGGTATCTCAATCGGAAAAACATTGAGCCTGTAAAACAGATCCTCACGGAATTCATTGTTGCGGATCATTCGCGACAGATCTCTATGGGTCGCCGCGATAAGGCGAACGTCGACATGAATGGTCTTGTTGCTGCCCAGCCGCTCGAACTCTTGTTCCTGCAACGCGCGCAGCAACTTCGGCTGCAACTCTAGGCTAATATCGCCGATTTCATCCAGGAACAAAGTGCCGCGATCCGCAAGCTCGAAACGGCCGCGCTTCTGCATCAACGCGCCAGTGAACGCACCCTTCTCGTGTCCGAAGAGTTCGCTTTCTACAAGCCCGGATGGAATGGCGGCGCAATTGAGCCGGACAAACGTTCGCTCTCGTCTTGGACTGAGGCTATGGACTGCGCGTGCAATCAATTCTTTTCCGGTGCCCGTCTCGCCGCGCAGCAAGACAGTAGATCCGGTTGGAGCGACAATCTCGATCTGGTCGAGCACTTTGCGCAGAGCGGTGCTCTTCCCCACGAGATCCTCGAAGTTGTATTCCGCGCGGATTTCGGATTCGAGGTACAAGCGCTCGTCTTCCAGGCGATTTCTCGAAGCGCTGAGTCGTCCATACGCGAGCGCGTTCTCCACTGCGAGCGAAATCTGCGCGCTGATCTGCGACAAAATGTCGAGGTCTCCCTGTCCAAAGTTGTTAGGCCGCTTGCTCCCCATGGCAAGATGCCCAAGCGGTCCGTTCGGGGTCCCTAGGGGGGCTACGGCTAGGGCGGCGATCGATTCCTCCTTCAGTTGTTTGAGGACCGCTGGCCGAAGCTTTTCGATATCCTGCTGCGACCAGATCTCAGGAGTCCGGGTACGCATCTTCTCAAGTTCCTGATCGGTGACTTCGCGGACGGGAATATCCGCAAGGAAGCCCTTGCCGCCGGGAAAATCGAGAACCACGCATTCGAGCTGGTTAGAGTGTTTATCGATAAGCCAGAGACCGGCGAAGTCATTCCCAAAGTATTTGCGAATCGACGATGAAGCGGAACGGAAGAGCTCAGTGATGTCCAACTGCGTCACAACCTGATTATTGATTTCGAGTAGCAATCGAAGCCGATCGCGCTCGTGCGCCAATTGCCGTTGGTACAGTTCTGCGGCATCATTGGCAACCGCGCTCTCAAGCGCCACCGCAACATGCGATGAGACGGAGATCATAAGTTCCATGTCGTCAGAGCTGAATTGTCCTCTCTGCGCAGTCGCAAATGCCAAAGCCCCGAGTTTCTTCCGGGATGTCGAGATTGGAAATATGTACGCGCTATATGCGCTATGCGGAGTCCGAAGCTTCGCTTGCGATGCCAGTTGGGGAATACTTGAAATCTCGGCCTGCAGGTCAGGAACGTATATCGGTCTTTGTTCGTCGATTGCTCTTCCGACAGCAGTCCCCACATGCGGAAACTCAGTGCCAATTTCGACTTGATAAGCTTCCGGACCTCGGTCAAATGCTATGAGCCGGACCGCGTTCCCGTTGTCGGACAGGAGGGAAAGGCTAACTGAGTCGAAAGCAACGACGTTAGACAACATACGCCGCAAACTTTGCAGGACAGCCTTCAAGTTGGGCTGCGTTGCAATGGCGCCGGACACCTCAATCAAGGTCCGATACCTGCCGTCCGCCGCGCTTCTTGATTCCATCTCACCCACCAGCATGTTCTTAAGCTAGCACGTGGCTGACCCTACAATCCTGCCTCGACCGCACCACCGGCTTCCTTCTTATGGCACTGTCCGAACCCGGTCTGCGAAGAGAGCGTGTCTCCCTGGATCACGTTGCGCTGGGGTGTCCTACCGTGATCCAGGAATGTTCGCAAAACTGCCGATGTCGCCTCGTATTTCGCGATCGACGGGACGGGCAACAGTCAACACGAAATTGGGCTTTCCCTGGATCCCGAACAACGGGTCGCGTACGCGTGAGCCAAAAGATTCGAGCTCAATTGATAGTAGCCCTTTGAGAAATGGAATCAGAGCGAGAATACATTCTCGATCCAATTCTGGACAAAATAATCCAAAACGTACATACTCGATGACTAGGAGGATGTAGATCCAGTGATGCAGCCAAAAAGGTTCACGGGCAAAGTAGCTTTCGTTACGGGTGGTTCAAGAGGCATCGGAGCGGGCGTCGTCCGCCGATTCGCAGTGGACGGCGCGTCAGTTGCGTTCACTTACTCAAGTTCAGAAGAAAAGGCCTTTCAACTCGTACGCGAAATCGAATCCGCAGGAGGCAAGGTTTTCTCTCTAAAGGCCGACAGCGCCTCTGCCGAAGAACTTCGCGCTGCTGTGGCCAGAACAACAGACGCCCTCGGTACACTCGACATCTTCGTCAGCAACGCGGGCATTCTCACCATGGGCACAATCGATTCCTACACTCTCGAAGACTTCGACCGCATGGTGGCCATCAACGTCCGTGCCGCCTTCGTAGGTATTCAGGCAGCCGTCCAGGGAATGAAAGACGGAGGGCGGATCGTCCTCATCGGTAGTAACACCGCCATCCGCACTGCCTTCCCTGGCGGAAGTGTCTACAGCATGACCAAGGCTGCGCTCACAGGACTTGTTCGCGGCGCTGCAATCGATCTTGCCCCGCGCGCCATCACGGTCAACAATGTTCAACCTGGGCCCACAGCCACCGACATGAGCTCAGCTCATGCTGACTTGGTTAAGACGCTCATCCCTCTGAAGCGAATGGGTGACATATCAGAGGTCGCGAGCTTCGTCTCCTACCTCGCGTCGGAAGAAGCAGGCTTCATCACCGGAGCCAGTCTCACCATCGACGGCGGGTACGTCGCCTAATCGGAAGAGGGCATAGAAAGAGGAGAGATGCATGGCTCGACCGAAAGAGTTCGATCAGGAGAAAGCGCTTCGGAAGGCCATAAGCCTCTTTTCGCAGCAAGGCTTTGCCGCCACATCTACCGATGAGTTGATGCGCGTCATGGACGTTGGTCGACAGAGCATGTACGACACCTTCGGTGACAAGCGGGCGCTGTTTTTGAGGGCCCTGGAGATGTACGTCACAGAGAGTGTTCAGTCCATCATCGAAGAGTTGGAAAAGCCCGGCCCGGCTCTCTCCGCCGTTCGAAATGCTCTCGTGACCTTCGCCGCACGAAACGATCTGTCCAACGCAGAAGGATGTATGGGGCTTAATGCAATCAGTGAGTTCGGTCATCGAGATGCCGACGTAACACGCATCACGCGCAGTGCTGCGCGAGTGCAGCGCCACGCGCTAATGCGCGTGCTCGCTAGGGCAAAAAGCCAGGGAGAACTTAGCTCGGATGCAGACCCTGACAGCATGGCGGACTTCTTTGAGAGCACGCTCGCTGGAATTCGGATGGCGGCCAAAGCCGGCAAGAGTCGGAGGGCACTTCGCAATCTCGCAGCCTTTGCGGGAAGAGCGTATGGAACTACCGTCGATCGCGAGGATAGGAGGAGATAACATATGGACCGAGCGGCTCTCCACGCCTTTATTAGCCGACAGCGATACGGAGTGGTGTCGAGTACTTCAACCAATGGAACACCCCAGTCGGCACTCGTCGGGATCGCCGCAACTTCACGTTTGGAAATCATCTTTGATACAGTAAAGAGCTCCCGCAAATATCCAAATCTCATTCAAAGACCAGCGTGCTCTTTGGTCATCGGATGTACCGGAGAGCAAACCCTCCAACTTGAAGGTATTGCTGAAGAACCCCGAGGGGACGCGCTCAAACAATTTCAAGAAGTCTACTTTGCAGAATGGCCAGAATGCCGAGAGCACATGAGTTGGCCAGGAATTGCTTACTTCGTCGTGCACCCGCACTGGATACGGTACAGCGACTATGACCAGAAGCCACCGTTGATCGAGGAATTCCCAAAAGAAGCTTTATCGTTCAATTCTTGACGGCCCGAGTCACCGAAGGGGCTTCTTCCCTCATAGGGTAGTTGGGAGTGTTTCGCACCTGGGCCGCTGAGATCTGCCAGAGCCACGGCTGGGATGGCAAACCAACGATTTTCCGGTACTGCTAAACTGTTGATACACCTCACGCGCGGAGGGATGTGTGAGCGGTTGAAACAGGCGGTCTTGAAAACCGCTTTACCCGAAAGGGTAACGGGGGTTCGAATCCCTCTCCCTCCGCCAAATACACGTCCCAGGTAGTCTCATATAGTCCAAAATCCCTCGAAAATCCCCGGCGCGCGCCGCACAAATTACTGTATCTAAATGGTTTTATCCATCCTGTTGTTTTGGAGTCTTGATCGGCTGAGCCGTGAGGGCACAGTGGAGACGCTGAACCATCTTCAACGGCTCACGAGCTATGGTGTGAACTATCGGTCATTCACAGAGCAATACCTCGACTCCACCGGCATCTTCAAAGAGGCGGTGATCGGCATTCTAGCTGCCGTCGCAAAGCAGGAGCGCGTAAGGCTCAGTGAGCGCACTATTGCCGGCCTGGAGCGCGCTAAGGCTCAGGGACGTGTGGGTGGACGGCCAAAGGTTCAGGATGATCCGAAGATGGTCAAAGTGTTACACCGCTTGCGCCAGCAGGGTAAGAGCATAAGTGAGATGGCCGCCCAGCTGAACCTGAGCACCAATACCGTTATGAAGGTGCTGAACGCCGGCCAGCTCGAGGGTATCGCCACACAATCGAAGCAAGCAGTCGCTCAGGTCCGTGCTAAGGCAAACCAGTGAAGAAGAAGCGCACGGTGCTGACAACGGCAGAGCAAATTGTGGCCTATTGGGAGGAAGCCGGCCCGAGCGAACTCGACATGGGATGCGATTGGGCCGATGCTTTGGATCACTGCTGGCGTTGTGGGGTAAAGAGAAGCTTACAACGATGCCACATCATTCCTCATCAAGACCCCCATAACGGGCCGGATGTACCGGAAAACCTCGTACTCGTCTGCTCTTGGTGCCACAAAGAAGCGCCCTGTTGTGACGATCCGAACGCAATGTGGGAGTGGATCAAGAGAACACGTAGCGACGTTGCGGGCAGCATTTGGGCCGCGCGCGTTATAGAAGAAATGGAACGGCAAACTGGGAAGACGAGGGATGTTCTTTTTCAGGGTATCGACTATCTACCTACGGAGTTTTGGAACCTCTACCAAGACATACGTGCGAAGAGAACAGGACTTCATCCGGGTGACTTTGTAACCACTGCCGCTTGGGCGTGCATAGAAACCCTGCGAGGACTGGCAGCGCGCCGGCAATCTATCACCTCTGC
>DASYBJ010000406.1:0-10353 GCA_036500845.1 Acidobacteriaceae bacterium | reverse complement strand
TCACCGAGCCAGAGCCTGTGGAATAGTTTGAGTCTCCCGAGTAAACCGCGGTGATCGTCTGGGCACCGGGAGCCAGGGCAAGATTGGAGAGCGTCAGCGTGCCTATACCAGCGACGGCGCCGGTACTCGCATCTGCGGTCGGCGAAAGCTTTGTTGCTTGGCCGAGTAGAGTCGTTCCGTTCGCGAATTGAACGGTTCCCGTCGGTGCGGCACTGCCTGTGCTTCCACCGTCGACGAGCGCCGAGAGAACAAGTGTTTGCCCCTGCGCGACCGGACTCAGGCTCGGTGTCACCTTCACCGTGACAGTTCCTTTCACGACCGTGAAACTGACTGCGGTGGCGTTGCTACTGTTGTAACTCGCATCGCCAGGGTATGAAGCGGTTACGGAGTGAGTGCCCAGAGCAAAGCCACCGGTTGTGAACTCAGCGTCTCCCTCAGCGTTGATCACTGCCGTGCTGAGAGTGTTGCTGCCATCCTTGAACGCCACGTTCCCGGTTGCGGCTGGGAGGACGAAATTTTTGCAAGTTGTGCTGGTACTGTTTCCGCCGTTGCATTGGTTGTAGTAGGTGGTGGGTACAACCTCGCCATCGAGGACGATCTGCGTCCCGTAGGGGACCTGGTTAACGGCATTCGTACCGGAGCCAATAGGCTGAAGGCCACCACTCGTAGGACTCACAACATTGAAGATCAGGCTGCTCGACTCAGGATTGACTGTGATTTGAGTCTTGGAAGAGGTACTGGCGCCAAAGGTGCCGTCCCCACCGTACTGTCCCCACACGTGATACGTGCCACCAGGCAGAAAACTCACGCTGCCAGAGCCGGAACCGTTGGTCAGAGGAAAGACCGTTTGGCCTTGTTGGTTTACCCCGGAGCTGTCGGTCACCAGAGCGACGTTCCCAGTCGGCGTTCCGCCCTGTCCGGTGACGCTGGTAGTGAAGTTGACGGCTGCGCCATGAGTGAATGAGGTCGGAGAAGGGGTTAGAGTCGTGGTTGTGGTAGTGAAGTGGACGCTGTTCCAATTAGAGACGAGTTGATTGGCATCGACGGAGCCCAAACCAGTTGCCAAATCATAGCCAGTACCTGCGCCATAACCGCTGAGCTCACCCTTGCCCTGCACTGTGCCACCAGCAACGCAATTCGCGCTGCCAATGTTGCAGGGCTCTGCGTTGGTCCCGTTGGTCACGTCGTGAAAAGCCGAAGGGTGCTGCTTCGCCAATGGGTAGAGTACGAAGTCTGCTTGCCCTTGCGCGCCGTATTTCTGAACGACCAGGGCCATGATGCCGGCCATAGCAGGCGAGGATGCGGAAGTGCCGCCAACTCCAGTTATTTGCGGGGTTGAAGCTCCGCTCTGACAATCGCCATCGGCTGCGCAGATCGGGTAGAAGCTGTCGTTGAGTCCGTCAGCTGCGAAGAGGGAGACATCGGGGATGTCTCGAACCTTGTCGTTTGGAACGCCAGTACCGGTCTGCCATGCTGGCTTCGCGTAGCCGCCGCTGCAAACCGTATACGCGCCAGTCTGGGAGCTTGTTGTACCCGTGGAGCAACTACTGGCTCCTCCGCCTCCTCCAGCGATTGTGGCGGCGGATGATGTAAGAAAATTGAGCCCGAATGCGCTGTCGTTCCAGGGCTGCTCAGGGATTACGGTGGTCAACGACGCCTTTGGAGTCGCGCTCTGGGTCAGATTCCAATAGGTGCCCAATTGTGTCGGGAGGGTAGCGGACTGATATTGGCTGTAGAAAAAATCGGTGCCACCTACGGCTACGTTGTAAGGCGTTGAAGCGTAGCCGCTGACTGCTAAGCCGAACTGGGCCGCGGTGCTATTAGGAGTGTCGCAAACCGCTCCTTGCGGGTCGGTACCGGCGGAACCGCTGTCGCCGCTCGCTACCAATACTGTGATGCCCTGAGCCGCGGCTTGTTCCCAGAGGCTGTTGATAAACTGGTTGTTCGAGCCCAAACTTTGCTCGCAGGCTCCGAAGCTGACACTCATGACCGGCGCAAGATTGTTGGAAATGGCGTGCTCCGCCGCGAGAATCAGGCCACTCTCGAGCGCTGTGTCGGCGCCGATCACTAAATCAATTGTTGCGTTCGGGGCCACCGCTCCGGACCACTCCACGTCGAGGTAGGCCTCTATGGAGTCCAAGTTGGGGCCAGCCGGATTGTTGATACCGTCGATTCCCGGATCGTTCCCGTCGATAATCACCTGGGGTGGATTCGCGGAAAGCCCGAACAGCGTGCGGAAATTGTTTACAACATTGATGTTGATATTAGAGTCATTGATAATCGCGACGGTCTGCCCGGTTCCGTTCGTTCCTGCCGAATAAAGCGGAGAGAGATCGTACTGAACGTCAAAATCTGCGGGCGAGACGACCAAGTCAAAACCCAGCTGGGAACCGGTATCAGGATTTGTCCACTGCGGCGTGGCATGGTCGGTTTGAGGATCGTAAATCGCCTTGCCCAAAGTCCTGCCCATGCGATGCACCGGAAAGTTATTGAGAGAGACAAACCCTCCAAGGACGGGAGCCAACGCCGAAGGGATCTGCGGATCAGTTGCATTGGCATAATGCAGCTGACCTCCAACCGAGTACCTGTGGATCGAGGTGTGAAAGGCCTCTTGAACCTGACCAATTGTTCCCGAGATCTCCAGAACTCCTTTGCCTGGATGCAGGGCCCCTACTTCGAATCCGTGCGACTGGACCCATGCCTGGATCGTCTGGATGTCCTGGTCCGCTGGGCCAAATTGTTGGCCAAACTGCGTCGGCGTGAGCCACTTGTGATACCCGGCCGATCCAGGTGTGTGCATATTGGCGATCAGTTCCTGCAGGGTTGATTCCTGTTGCGGGCTGCGCTTCAGCATCAGCTGAATGCGCTGGACCTGCGTGTCCGCTGGAGCGGGACCCGCGTCATTTTGCGCATTCGCGAGCGGGTTGACAGTGCCCTTTAACGTCACCAGCGAGGTTTCATTTACAGTTTCGGTGACGCGCGGTGTCACCAGCGACGACTGTGTCTGTGCATTCAAGCTGAGGCTAGCCGCGAGGAAGACAAAAGTCAGGGCCGCCCAAAGAAACTGCTTAGGTGATGGAAACTCGTTCACGGAGAATTCTCGACCTTCCTGATCAGGCGTCCGCCTGGTCATCAAAAGAACTGCAATGAAATGATCTCTCTCAACGGGCTCTTCTACTACTGACGTCCATAGCACTCTTCGCCCCCGGTGAATCCGGGTCTGTTTCAAGATGTTCCCACTGGAGGCGGGTCCAGTCGTACACCACCTAGAAACCCGGCTCGCCTTATTACCACTCGCTCATCCTGCCAAATCTCGGTTCGTTTTCTACCTCCCCCCTATCTTTTGTTGGTGGCGGGGAACAAAACTCAAGCTGGGAAACACATTTCATTGCACAGGGCGTGCGAGCACACGTCAACTGCTTTGCGATGCAGAGGGAGTAGGAAGAGTGACGTGTCTGGTTCAACACGCTCATGATTCGTTACGATGTCAAAAGATTTGGTGGAATGCCGATGGTTTCGCATGCGATCGTTGAGAGCTCTCATAGGCTTAGGCTGCCAAAGCTCAGCGCCACAGGGAACAATGCCGGCGTTTTAATACCAGATTGCCGGCGTCCGGTTGATATCGTGTCGTCAGGGAAAATGCGCCGAAATGGTACTACTTCTGACTCATTCACGCGGCTTTTGGAAGCTGCCATTCTAAAAATTAATAGAATTTCGTGAGAAGGAGCCGCGGAGAGAGGAGATTCATGGATAAGGTTCTGCCATAGTCTTCTCCACACTCCAGGCGGCCGAATGCTGGGCGGCGGCTCATCATTCCATAGGTTCATGCTTCCATGGTGCCTCGGCCGGACGTGATAAACCGGCCGAGGCCTCTCTTCGTAGCCGCGGCGCAGAGTAAGGAGAAGGTCACTCACTGCATCGCGGAGCGCTGAGGTAGGTTCACGGTTTCGGTCTCATAGCCAGCCGGGACTTGGAAGAGCGAAGCATTCGGCTCCGCCCGCTGAAGATTGCTGATTGAATAAGTCGTCTGACCGAAGCGGGGATCGTTTCGCGTGCTTGCGAGCAGGATCTGTAAGTCCGGCGAATACCAGGTCTCGTCTGTGGAAACGAGGGGTTTGTCGTTGCCAAACGCCCCGACAGCAATGGTCCGTGTCGTCCGAGTGCCTTGAGCTGAGACTCCGGCAACAGTCTGGGTGCCCAAGGAATCTCTGGTAATGCTTACATCAGGTGAGTGGAAGTGACTGCCTCGTGCTGACCGTGTTGCACCGGAATTCGACTCTGCCATGGCATCGGAAGCATCCGATTTCGCAGGGAGCACGAAAATGTGTGCTTTCTTCGTAGCGGTGTTGTATTCAATTCGTTGATTAGCCACGGGATCGAAGATCGAGACAACGGTTGCACTGTTCTGGCTCCCCGTAGATGTCCGCGAGCGCACGGTGCGGCCTGCGCTGTCACGCGCAATAGTTGCCGTAATATGGTGAGTGATGTGCGTTCCATCAGCGAGTGTCTGCTCGCTAGTGGAAATAGCAGTAGCTGTATAAGGTTCGCCGGTGACGAGTTTGGCGAAACGAGCATGCCCAAACCCCCAAGATCCGTCGCCCGTCCCATGACCAACGAAGTTGGCTGGAAGTCCAGGAGAGCTTTGCGCCGGGGAGGCCGCGTCAAGGGCGATAGTTCCCGCGGTCAGAAGAACCACTCCGGCAAACATGCGCCAGATTCCACCGTTACTCTTGCTCATACTACATCTCCTTAAGCGGCACATGATCAGATGATCGATAGTCGCCGCTCATCTGACACACAAGCCCCTTAAGTTTTCGAGGGGCCTCTTCGACGACGCACACACATTGAACGTTAGCGTAGGGGCTTCACTGCGGTGATCCGCCTTGGCCCGGTTCAGCTCCTCGTGACGAGTGCTCAATGCTAACGGCGGATGCGAGTCTCGCCGCAAACCATTTCTGCACAGACCTGTGCGGTCATCACGTGAGACTTGCAACCGTTGAAAATGGGTGCAAGTCTAAGAAAATTTTCTCACCGCGGAAATAGCCGTCATCCCCGAGCGTAGTCGAGGGATCTGCTTTCCCTCAATGAGGCCGCGGTGTTTCCACCGCGGAACCTCCGGCAATCGCGCGATAACCTCGCGCTGGCCGCTGAAGGTGCCTTAACTTCTTCGAAAGCATCGCCGTCCGGGCCGTTACAACTACGTCCTGGTGCGTATAGGGAGGCTAGAAATTGAAGACAGCTTGGAGAAAGATGCTGCGGTTCCCCGCAGTCGGTGGACCAAAGAATCCTCCGGCAAGCGTCTGCGATTTGCCGAAGAGCGGCTGTGGTACGAACTGTCCGTTGGTTTCACGCGCGCTTAGCGTCCCATTCTGAGGTCCGAGGTTTTGGTGGTTAAACAAATTCGTTGCAAAAGCCGTCAGCGTGAGGTTGTACCTATGAGGAGTAGCCGCGTCCAGCGGCCCAGGGCCACCGTTGTTGCTGCTCAGGCCGCCGGCTCCGAGACCACCACCGCCACGATGTCCGCCGCCTCCGCCACCACCTCTGCGTGGACCACCTTCGACTTTCGGCCCGATGCCGATGACTTTGCTCACGCGCATATTGAGGCTGTAGTTCGTGGGCCCTGTGCCCAGCCCCAGAGGGGTGATCTTCTCATTCGTGCCAAACGGATTTACATCCAAACAGCCATAAGAGGTTGCGACCACGTTCGCTTCACTACAGCTGGCCGCATACGTCGGCCGGGCATTGAAGGCGTTGTTCCGGGTGAGATCGCTACCCACGGTTATGCTATATGGAGTTCCTGAGTTGTAGGAGAAGAAGGGAGTGAATGAAAAGCTGTACGGCGCAATGAAGCTTCCCAAGAGTAAGAAACGATTCTGAATGTCAAAAGTGGTGCGCCCATAATCTAGACCCGGCTTCTGCGCTACGGATGGTATGTAATTGACGCCATTCGTGTCGCCGTCTGAGTGGTTGTACGTATAAAAGCTCATGAAGCTGAAGCGGGGATAGCTTGCGCGAGCCGAGACAATGATCTGGTGCTGACGATAGACGCCGCCCGATTGGAACTGATAATTGTTTTCCGCGGGTGCCGGTAGCGGTTCTGAGGGATAGATGCCTTGTTCCGCGGTAGGGAAGAACGGCGCGGTCACGTTATTCGTGAAGTACTGGTGTACCCCTCGTCCGTAAAGATAGGTGATGTTCCCGGTGATCCTCTTGGCGATCTGGCGGTCCACCCCGATGGCACCCTGCATGTCCAAGGCTGCATGGAAATGGGAATCAAGTGTGAAAAAGGTTGGCGCGCTGCTGCTTGGGGCATTCAGCGGTGGTTTGATGGGGATTCCCGGACTGCTTTCCACATAAGAAGGATTGTTCTCGATCGTCGTCTGCTGGTTCCGACCATTTTGATGAATCGCTTGGACCACGTACGGGGAGCCGGCGAGTGATCCAAAGCTGTTGGGAACAGTGAATCTCTCATAGAACCATCCATAGCCGGCGCGGAGCACGGTTTTCGGCGGGTTTTTGCCGCCGCCGTGGCCGAGCGCGTAGGCAAACGAAACTCGCGGCGCCCAATCGCTTTTATCGTTGATCCGGTTTTGTGTCTCCCAGCGGAGCCCGTAGCTGAAGGTGAAACGTTGGTTCACCTTCCAGTCATCCTGGTAGAAGAGCGCCGCGTCGAAGAGGATGGCGCGCGCTGTGTAGTTGTTGATCGACGTCACTTTGTAGGTTTGGGGCGTCTTGTTCAGATAACTGTTCAGGGACGTAAACGTGTATGCGCCGTTCGAACCGCCACTGGCAAAGTTCGCGTCACGATAGGCCCGCAATCGCGCACCGAAATTCAGGGAGTGGTTGCCCTTGGCTGCGGCCAAGTAATTCTGAAGCTCAAAGATATCCTGGTTATCGCGCACCGTCCCAGTATTATTACCACCGTCGGTGAAGGAACCCTGAACGGTGACACTCGGTGCAAATGTTTGGGGAATTGTTTGTGTGCGGAAGCGCCGGTATTGGAAGCGAATGTCATCGACCATGGTCTTGCTGAGAACAAGGCTATCGCTGACCTGCAATGCGTTTTCCATGCTGGTGCTGTTCGTCGCCTGCGCAGGAAGCGCCAATGGGCCGACCCCCTGGTTGGTCTGCACCGTGCGGAAAAACTCGTAGCGCAGGGTTAAAGTGTTGGCTTGGCCAAGCTGCAGATCCAGCCGCGGGCTAAAATCAAGGCGGGAGCTTGGATTGGGAAACGCCTCGTTAAGGGTCGTCCCGTTGGGGTTCTCCACTGTCACGCTGGCCGGGTTGATTGCATCCACAACGCTTACGTTTTGGTTATTTCGTCCGAATGCGCTGAAGAAATAGGAAGCCTTCTTAGAGAGAGGACCGCCTATGTTTCCCTCGAAATTATACGAGTAGTAACTCGGTTCCGGCGTTTGCAGAATGGGATTGCGAGCGTTGAACGCGGAATCGTTGCCGCGCGCTTCAATCTGTCCATGAATTTTGTCGGTGCCCGGTTTCGTGAGGATCTCGATGCGCCCGTAGCCCAACCGGTCGTATTGAGCCGAAAAAGGGTTCTGGTTCACGCGGATTTCCCGAATTGAAGACTTTGGCGGGAGTTGCCCACCGGTGAAGCCATCGATGTAAATTTCCCCGCCATTCGGACCCGCCGCCGGACCGGCGAGGGCTTGAAGTTCGTTCTCCATTTCATCAGGATCGTCGGAAAGCGCATCCAGATCCTTGCCCTTGATGACAATCGCATTGGCATTGCCTTCGGCACTTGTGTCAACGGTCGGGGTTTCGGCCTCTACTTGAACCTGTTGCTGCTCAATCTGAATCTGCATTGCGATATCAAGTGTCTTTGTCTGGCCCGGAGTAATTGCGAGTGTTCCTGTAAACTTGGCGAAGCCGGGCGAATCGACGGTCACGGAATAGGTGCCGGGAGACAATCCGCGGATCTGATATGAGCCGGCGGCATCGGAGCTGGCTCCGCTTGTCTTTCCACCAGCGCCGGTAAGAGTGATTTGCGCCTGCGGGATTACAGCTCCTGTAGGATCAGCGATGTGGCCGCGCACCGTGCCCGCCGAGCCCTGTCCGAGCGCCAAGGGTGACAAGACAAGCGCGAGGGCAAGCGAGAGACTCAGAAGGAGCCACGATCGCACACGAATCTGGTTCATCATCGTTTAACTTTTGTGCAAAGGTGAATTCTCTCCCGGTCCTATCGAAAAGAGAATTCGAACGTTTAGTAGGTGCCTCGACGCAAAATCGGGTCGGGTCCGGCTGGATGGAAAAACTCCCATTCGACAGCTGACGAGGCAAAGGGTATTTAAGTTCCCATTTGAACGTTAGCATTTACGAGCATTTTGCCCCGGTGCTGCGCGAACTCTTCCGCACAATGCCCGAGGACCAGGAAATGGGCGGCAAGCGGTAGCCGTTTTGCCGAAAAGTCTCGTCTAACTCTAGAGAAAGGCCGAAGATGGGCCGTCCTTCCCAGTGAATATGCCCCCTCGTTTTCTGCTCCACCGACGTGTCCGGTTGCTGTTGTTGCCTGTTGTTCTCCTCTTTGCGTACTTTTGGGTTCAGGCGCAAAGCCAACCGGCTACAACGAAGGCTAGTTCTGCCGAGGCAGCGCCGGGCACGAAAACGCCTACTCTCTCTGTAGATGTGAAAGTTGTCGTACTGCCTGTGACGGTGCGAGATAATCACGGGGAGATCGTCCGAAACCTGACCAAGGATGATTTTGAACTCCAACAGGACAGCCGTCCGCAGTCCATTCGTTATTTTACCCAAGAAACTGATCTCCCCCTGACCCTAGGCTTGCTCGTCGATACCAGCATGAGCCAGCGTAATGTACTGGACCAGGAGCGAAGCGCCAGTAAGACCTTCCTGGACGAGATGGTGACGAACAAGGATCGCGCGTTCGTCGTTCATTTTGATCGCGACGTAGAGCTGTTGCAGGATTTGACAGCCGATCACGGCAAACTCGAGTCTGCCCTCCAACTACTTCAAACGCCCTCGGAAAACCGAGAAACCTCTGCAGGGGGAGACCAGGACGGCTCCGCGGGACCTTCACGGCGCCGTAGTGGTACGTTGCTCTACGATGCGATCTTTCTGGCCTCCGATGAGCTGATGAAAAAGCAGACAGGCCGTAAGGCGATCGTTGTGCTCTCGGACGGCGTCGACCGCGGCAGCAAAGAATCCTTGGGCAGCGCCATCGAAGCCGCCCAGCGCGCCGATACGATGGTTTACTCCGTTTACTTCGCGGCCAAGCAACGCGGAGAGGGAGACAACCCGTTTCGCCATCGAGGAGGTATGGGAGGGCAGGACCCGGACGAGTATCCCGGACAATATCCTGGTGGCTACCCTGGTCGTTATCCAGGTGGTGGGTATCCTGGTGGCTACCCCGGTGGCTACCCCGGGGGAGGCTATCCAGGCGGCTACCCGCCAGGCGGCGGAGGACCAGGTGGTTCGCGGGAAACTCACATTGATGGGAAGAAGATGCTCGAGCAGATCTCGCGAGAGACTGGCGGCCGTCTTTTCGAGGTCTCCAAAAAAGAGACAGTCGATGCCATTTATAAGGAAATTGCCGAGGAGCTCCGCACGCAGTACATGATGGGATACACGCCGGAGAAATCGGATGTCGAGGGATTTCACACGATCACCCTGACGGCGAAGAGAAAAGATCTTACTGTTCAAACTAGAACCGGCTATTACGCCGATCACTAGGGTTTCATGCAGCCTTTGCTGAGGCAGATTCCAGATTCCTATTTCGGCTTCTAGCTTAGCTAAGCTAGAGCGGCGCGAAGGTTGGTTCTTATCGTTACTCCAATCTTCGTGCCGTGGACTCGGTGTTTGAAAATTTGAATTAGCCACAGATTTCGGGTGCCCCATTCTTCGGGCTGCGTTTTTCAGCCCGAAGGGTGGGAAACCACAAGGTGGCATCGAAGTAGCCTATCCGGACGACGCGTCAGCCGCTGTTGCGCCAAGAGTGGGATGCCACAATAGATCACAGCAAGATAGCCTGCGGGCACGATGCCGAAAGGGCTTACTCGTTTTCAAGAGCGTGGAGACTTCCACTTCATCACTTTCAGTTGCTACGGGCGTCGTCCGTACTTTGACTGTATCAGTCGGCGAGAATGCCTAGAAGAAGAACTGGAGCAGACAAGGAAGCGGTATGCCTTTACCGTGAGCGGGTACGTCGTGATGCCCGAGCACGTGCATATGCTCATCAGTGAACCGGAGCGGGGCAATCTCGCTGCTGCCCTGCAAGTCTTAAAGCAGACGACCGCCCGGCGACTCAAATCACAGAATATGGAGGCATTCTGGCAGGCTCGTTACTACGACTTCAATGTGTTCACCGAAGAAAAACGAGTA
>DASYBJ010000405.1:0-3853 GCA_036500845.1 Acidobacteriaceae bacterium | reverse complement strand
TCTGGGCGACGAGTGCGAGTCGGTGTCTCATGCATTCTCGTTTTTCGTCTGAGCGATTCCAAGACTGAGTGTCCTGCTGATGACCGAAGAAGAGCCACCGGAATCGCGCCGGTGCGGATTAGGGGCATTGAACGCGAAGCGCGGGGATCGAGCGAGTGTGGTGATGACGAAACTCGTTCCTCGCCTTCGACACACCTTCGCGGAAGCCGGTTCGGCTGGCTGCTTGTGTCTTAAGCCGCAATCGCAGCGCAGGAATCCGCGCCCAGCGGCGAATCTCCGCGTCTACCTGGTTTTCCGGTGAAAACCGAGAGTTGGCGGTATTCTTGATGCACGCCGGCGCCGCGTGTCGCCACGGTCCCGGTTTTCACGGGGGCCGGTTTTTTCGAGTTCAGGGGGCCGCGCCATCCATGGCCTGGTTCGACGCTGTTACGAATCGATCTCTGTGAAGCCTACTTTGGCCTTTCATGGAATTCAGAGATGGGGTCAGCCGGGTACTCTAT
Organism: Acidobacteriaceae bacterium; assembly: GCA_036500845.1. Classification (GTDB taxonomy): domain Bacteria; phylum Acidobacteriota; class Terriglobia; order Terriglobales; family Acidobacteriaceae; genus PALSA-350. Next base: position 3,353 of record DASYBJ010000405.1, on the reverse strand, counting down.
GATCGTTATTTCATGATCCTGAAATAACATAGTCCAGATGAGACGACCTGAGGACATCGCAGAGGAATTTCAAAAAGCATGGAATAGTCACGAGATGGCGACGCTTGCTTCGCTCTTCTGCGAGGACGCTACGTTCGTGAATCGCTTCGGTCACTACGTGCGGGGGGTTCAAGAGATCGTCTCTCTGCATGCGCCGATCCACGAGACGATCTATCGCGACTCAACCATGGAAAATGAAGTCATTGCTGCAATCGCTCTCGGCGATGGTGCTGCAGTTGTCCACTGCTGGAGCCGTCTCACCGTTGGAACGGCTCATCCAGCGGGTCCGCATGCGGTGGATACCGTGATCCTCGCCGTGTTACGGCTCCAGCCCAATGGGTGGCTCATCCAGGCGCTTGAGAATGTGACATTGACAGACCCGCGTACTGGAGAGCCTGTGCTTCGGGCGTAATTTCGCGTCGTTGCCAGGTGCTGAAGAGTCGACCGCGCGGCGCAAGGGGGGTCTCTCTAATCTTGGGGGTCTGAGGCGCAGTGGAACGGAAAACCGGGTTAAGCGCGCGATGTTGGCCGAGAGACCTAACATTGCTGCCGCTAGAGGCAATCTGAACTTCGTTGGTGCATCTCGCGCTGAAGGTCGGCGAGTGACTCGGCGATTTCGCGGCAACTGACGAGCTAGCATTATTTGGAGACAGCAGTACCCGTCGAATAAGGCTGGATGATTGACGAAAGAAAATCCAGAAAGACGCGGGTCTTCGCCGGCATATGAATCCTCGATGGGTAAAGCACATAAAGGGGAAAACGTTCGTCGGGCCAATCGGGAAATAGGTCAATCAATTGTCCTTTTTCAAATAGCGCGGCTGAACCCAATTCCATAATCTGCGCAATCCCATATCCGGCGATACACATGCCGTGCATGGTGTGCACGTCGGTGACGATCAGCTTTCCGGCCATCGTAATACTGATCGTCTTCTTTCCGCGCCGAAATTCCCAATCAAACCTCAGGCCGGTCTCCATATTTCGGAAATCAATCAACGTGTGGTCGCCCGACTGGAGATCACTTGGATGGCTGGGCCGACCATGCCGCTTGAGGTACGAAGGGGCAGCTACCGTCAGGATGCGGGTATCGAGCAGCTTGCGTGCAATAAGGGTTGATTCCCGGGGGTCTCCGAACCGAATCGCAAGATCAAATCCTTCTCCCACGATGTCGCCCAATTTGTCGCGCGTGATAAGTTCCACCGTGAGTTCCGGAAATGTTTCCAAAAACACCCTCATCTTCGCTGGAGGAATCAGGGCCGAAAAGAAGGAGTGAACATTGACGCGAAGCCTGCCTCTTACGGTGCTCCTGCCTTCGACAACGGAGGACGCAGCCGCTTCCAGGCCGTCCAACAAAGGGATCACCATTTCATAGAGACGGCGCCCCTCATCGGTCAGGGCCACGGATCGAGTCGTGCGCTCAAAAAGTCTGAGTCCAAGCCGCGCTTCCAGGCGTGCCACCGAACGGCTGACGCCGGGCTGGGACATATTGAGCGCCTTGGCGGCGCCTGCAAAGCTGCCACTGCGCGCGATGGCAGCCAGCACACTCATTCCGTTCAGCACTCGTTCATCGAAGCTCATAATTCATGCCATTATGTCATTTCTGAAATGCAATACATAATGATCCGACAACAATTGCAGCCCATCTGATCAGCAGGTAAGGAATGGATCTCCTTACGCAATGGAGGATGTTATGGGCATGACAATTGAAAAGATCGCTTTCATCACTGGCGGAAACAGAGGTTTGGGCCTGGAGACTGCGCGCGAACTTGGCAAAGCAGGAGTCCACATTTTACTAGGATCGAGAAATCTCGACGCAGGAGAGAAGGCCGCCTCATTCCTTCGCGAGCAAGGGATCAAGGCTGAGGCCCTTGAGTTCGATACCACTCGTCCTAAGGATCACACATCGGTTTACGAATATCTCGATAGGAACTTCGGAGGGCTCGACATTCTTGTCAACAACGCGGGATTCACTCTTGAGGGAGGCGCTTCAGAGCTAGGCCCGCATAACACAACTCTCACTGTGCCACTCGATGCGATTCGCAAGACCTTCGACGTGAACTTCTTTGGCATCGTCGAGTTGACGCGCACGCTTTTGCCGCTGCTGCGGCACGCGCCGGCCGCACGCATCGTAAACGTTTCGAGCATTCTCGGTTCTCTTACCCTGCACTCAGACCCAAGTGTGCCGCTCGTATCGGAGTACAAGTCCTTCGCATATGGGTGTTCGAAATCAGCATTGAATGCGTTCACGATCTATCTTGCACATGCGCTGCGAGACACCGCCATCAAGGTCAACTCCGCGCATCCAGGTTGGGTCAAGACCGAACTCGGAGGTATGGACGCAACGCTCCAACTGAGCCAAGGCGGGAAGACGAGTGCTGGATTGGCCCTGCTCGGCGAGGATGGTCCAACCGGCGGATTCTTCCATTTCAAAGAGCGAGTCCCCTGGTAAGTTCAGCATGCAGATGAGTCCGCGGGCCGTGGGTGGCTTCAAATAACGGCGAGGAACCGGATTTCGCAAGAGGCCTATATTTGCAAATCCGGTTTCTTGCCAGCGGCGGAGAAGCAGATTGAAGTTAGTTTTAAGTGTTGACTTCAGATGGGATGAGAAGGCCGGTCTCCGGCGGGATGCGTTAAGCTCCCAAGTTATCGACGCGCTCGAGGCGCAGGAGATAAAGGAGACCGGCAATGAAGAAGCCTAGCACGATGCGTTGGAAGAGGAAATTACAGGATGGGCAGCTGACCATCGGACTCGATGTGGGTGATCGATCAAGCTTCTACTGTGTTCTGAACGGAGCAGGCGAGGTGATTCTAGAGGCGAAGGTCGCAACTAGCCCGGAAGCGATGAAGACGACCTTCGAGTCCGACTGTATCGAGAACACCCAATGTGCACCGAGCGTATGAATCGCTCACACAGAGTGCGGATGGAAGGGTGACGACAGCTTAAGCTCGGCACGGTAGTGGTGATTAACAGGTTGCGAAAGGAGAATACCCGTGTTTTTCTTCGCCCGGCGAGACTTGCTATGTCTGGCTGCGGGCGGCCCTCAAGGCTCAAGATGAACTCACTGCGCTCGGCCTTGACCGCCGCCTCGCCAGCCACAAGTCACCTCATAGCCGGGCGAAGAAAAATATAGGTATGAACTTACTCAACCACAAAACAACTTGACACCGACCGGCCTTCTCATGGAAGGGCAATGTGCTCATCCAGATCGAGTTTCGACTGTCGAGGACGGCTGAGTATTCGCGAAGCCAGATATCTCGGTACTAATCAGTCCCTCAATGAGTGCATCGGCGATTTGGAACCAACCGATCACTTAGTG
>DASYBJ010000404.1:0-2583 GCA_036500845.1 Acidobacteriaceae bacterium | reverse complement strand
CAAGTAGACGATCTCTACACCCGTTGGGCTGAGTTGGATGCAAAGATGAGCTAGCCCGCTTTGCATTCTTGAGTTCGACAGGAAAGCTCGAACACCGATAATGGCGATAGCATAGCCAGTTCTTCACTTGACCTCCACAACTCCAGGAGACAGTCAATTTTCCATGATTTGCTTACAATTAGTGGTCCGAACGTCAGCGGCGGTAAGGACACCATGGAACCGAACAACCGCGTCTATCATCACTCCGCGCCAGAAGAGAAGATCGCATTGTTCCGATCTCTTTTCCGCGGTCGTGAAGATGTCTATGCGCGGCGCTTCGAAAGCCGGAAGACAGGCAAGACGGGCTACTCGCCTGTCTGCGCGAACGAATGGGTCCAAGGCATATGCGAAAAGCCGAGAATCAAATGCGCAAAGTGTCCGCACCGCCGGTTTCTGCCGGTTACCGATGACGTAGTTCGTTGTCATCTTTCCGGTCACGATGGCAACGGCTGGGATTTCACCATGGGTGTCTACCCGATGCTGCTAGACGAAACCTGCTTCTTCATTGCAGCTGACTTCGACAAAGCAACATGGCAAGACGATGCAAAGGCATTTCTGGAGACATGTCGTCAGATGAATATGCCGGCGGCCCTGGAGAGATCTCGCTCCGGCAATGGCGGGCATGTCTGGTTATTCTTCAGCGAGGCCGTTTCAGCCGCACTTGCCCGCAAGCTCGCTTCGCAGGTCCTGACAGAAACGATGGAGCGTCGGCCGGATATTGGTTTGGATTCATATGACAGGTTTTTCCCCAATCAAGATACTTTGCCCCAAGGCGGGTTCGGCAGCTTGATCGCACTGCCACTCCAGAAAAAACCGAGACAACTGGGCAACAGCCTCTTCCTGGACGACAACCTTACTCCGTATGGTGATCAATGGGCCTTTCTATCAGAGCTTCACAGAATTGGCCGAGGCTACGTCGAAGAGTCTGTCCGCAAGGCGGAAGCAAAGGGGCGGGTCCTCGGAGTTCGTCTTCCCTTGGCCGACGAGGAAAACGATGCCGCACTGTGGGCTACTGCTGAGTCGCGTCGGGCCGAAAGACTGATAGCCGCTTCATTGCCAGAAGAATTGGAGTTGGTTCTAGGCAGCGAAATATTCGTCGGCAAAGACGCGTTGTCTCCTGTCCTCCGGAATCGCCTGATCCGGCTGGCCGCATTCCAAAACCCGGAATTCTACAGGGCACAAGCGATGCGTCTTCCAACATACGATACTGCTCGGATTATCGCCTGTGCGCGGGATTATCCGCGTCACATCGGATTGCCCCGCGGTTGCTTGGATGATGTTCGCCAACTTCTTTCTGACCTGAAGGTCAGGTGCGTCATCCAAGACGAGCGCTGGTCGGGCAAAATGCTGGACGTATCTTTCCATGGCGAACTACGTCCGAAACAAAGACTCGCTGCGGAAGCCATGCTTGCTCACGAAACCGGAGTGCTGTCGGCGCCAACTGCCTTCGGCAAGACCGCGATTGGCGCATGGCTCATTGCGCAGCGTGCGGTCAATACGCTCGTCCTTGTGCATCGGCGACAGCTGCAAGAACAATGGATTGAGAGACTGTCGCAGTTCCTGGGCTTACCGCCGAGCGCTATCGGCCGGGTTGGAGGCAGATGCAAAATGCCGACTGGAACCCTGGATGTGGCAACTATCCAAAGTTTGGTCCACAAGGGGATAGTGGATGAAATGGTTGGGCACTATGGACACGTGATTGTGGACGAGTGCCATCACCTCTCCGCTTACAGTTTCGAGCAGGTGGCGCGCCATGCTAAAGCCAGATTCGTGACCGGTTTGTCCGCGACGGTAACGCGAAAAGACGGGCACCATCCGATCATCTTTATGCAGTGTGGTCCCCTGCGTCATCGCGTAAACGCTAAGAAGCAGGCGGCAGCCCATCCATTCGAGCATGTCGTGATCGTCCGGCCTACTGGCTTTCGACCGCTGCGAGCACCCAATTCCGATCTGCGCGCCCAATTTCGAGAACTCTACGACGAACTTATCTGCGATGGAAACCGCACGCAACTGATATGCAAGGAGGTTGTGCAGGCCGTTCGAGAGCGGCGTTCTCCGATAGTCCTGACGGAAAGGAATGACCATCTCGATAACCTGACAGACCGGTTGTCGTCAGACGTACGACACCTTGTCGTGCTCCGCGGCGGAATGGGTCGAAGGGAGATTGAAAGGACCCGTGCTCAACTCGCCGCTATTCCTGATGATGAGGAACGCCTGCTTCTGGCAACGGGACGCTACCTCGGCGAGGGATTCGATGACGCGCGGCTGGATACCCTGTTCCTTACCTTACCCGTTTCTTGGCGAGGGACAATTGCGCAGTATGTGGGCCGCTTGCACCGTCTTTATGATGGCAAACGGGAAGTGCGGGTGTACGACTATGCCGACCTCGATGTGCCGATGCTCTCGCGAATGTTCGATCGTCGTTGCAAAGGCTACGAAGCGGTGGGCTATACGATTCAGCTGCCAGCCAGCGCTGTACCAGGCTGGCCCGCGGGTATCTCACTCCCGGTCGATGCGCAATGGAAAAGCCAATATGCGGCTGCC
>DASYBJ010000403.1:0-14554 GCA_036500845.1 Acidobacteriaceae bacterium | reverse complement strand
AGGGGCCTCCCATTCCGTACCGCCCCGGTGATTCATTTGTCAAACTCGTCTGGTGGAAAATAGTCTGTTGGTATCTGATCGACCTTGATCTTGCCTAACCCAAACGTCGGGTTGTCTCCTATGTAGCCACGGCGGACGCACATCCAAAAAAAACCAATCAGCCTCGCCTGCTTCTTTCGTTTGGCCAGAGGGCCATCTATCCAGGTATCACGAAAGCTCATGAGGGCGTCGAGGTCGATCTCATCGAGAAACTTGTATCCCTCGGACTTTGTCCAGGAAAGAAACTGCTTCTGGAAGATGGTTGAGAGCTTAGACAGTGTTGAAACCTCGAGGCTCCGGGTTCTCGCGTCTCTCAGGTAAGCTTCGACCGCAGCCTCGATAGTGACGCGGGACTTCCTTCGTTCGACACGAAACGCAACCGCAGATGCTTCTGGAGATCTGTAAGGCTGACGGACCAAATTCCCTGCGTCAACAGGCGGAGTCTCCAATTGGCGCCGATACTCCTCGGCTTTTTCCCAACTCCGGGTCTTCACACTGATGCGGAGAAACTTTTCGCCTTGGGTGCCCCAGATCCACTGCATGGCGGGTGTAAACGGAAAGCATCGGCGACCTCGAAAACCCAGCCAGATGCAGGTGTTGAGTTGAGGTCCTTGGACAATACTGTACAAATTGTTCGGTCAAATTTGTAAACTGTTGAAAATAATAATTTAAGTATGGTGGAGGCGGCGGGAGTCGAACCGGACACTCGCGTTGAAAACGTTCAACTTATTGATTCTGTGAATGTCCGAATTGGCAGCATTTCCAGGATTGCCAAATCTACTGTACGGTCACTGTACAGTGATTTCCCAGAATTCCAGCAACTCCCAAACTCCACCTTCAGACGTTCCCGATTGGCGAAAAAGAGCATTCTGAAGTGCGGTTCTAGTATTTCACGGGTTCTCCGGTGCAGGAAGCCCGTACGCCAACTTTGCAATAAGCCCGTTTTGCAGCAACTTGATTCGACCAGCGAGCAGGACTCTCTGGGCGAAGAATGTCGAACTGACTTCAACTTCCCTCTGCCTGCCGGCTGAACCCGGACGCTATATGGTCGCCCACAAAGAATGTCATATCCCCGTTTGCACTCAGCCGTGCGCCGCGGACACTGCGGCATGGGCCTCCGAGTAGTTTTGTGGCCGGTTTAGGGCCTCACCCAAAGGAGACTTGCCATCCGGCAATTAAGCCGTTGGATCGGGATAAGCGAACGACAGCTTCATCGGCGATTTTCGGCTGCGATTGGCTACGGTCCAAAGATGTTTCAATCAGTGCTGCGCTTTCAGCGTCCCCTCAAGACCGCGCGCGAGAGAGGCGCGAAACAAAGTCTGCAGATCTCGCCGCGAGTCAGGATGGCACTAAGGAGCGCATAGCCAGCGCTTTTGGGCAGCGGTTTCAAGTCCAGTGTACCCGAGTAGGCGTTTACTAGAGCGCAGTGCACTCTCAACTCGACTTTGGAGCGGAAGAGAGCGCCGAAAACGGCTGATTGACATTTTAAGCGCTGTAGCTTGCGTTTTCTCCCCCATCGAGTTGGAATAGACATCGCCTAAGGACGTCCTACAAATGAGAAGTAAGTTTTGTTTATCGGGGGAGATCGAGGACATGAAAGAGCGAGAAGTCGGCCCCCCCGTTGGGGTGTCAGCTGTCAGCCTTTCTGCCCAGCCCGATTCAATTTTAGAGATAAGGGAATAAACGCTCAAGTCTAGTGTCTATTCTTGTAGGCGGCGTGATCACAAGTGTCCTGGCTGGCCTCGGAGTTGAAACAGGTATTGCTTCATGTTTTTACACGCCGACCCGGCTGAAGCGTCGGTCGTCGAAGCAACTTGCCCTGAAGTCCTGTCGCTGCAAGTGCCCGCCGATGCTGATGAGATTCCGAAGTGGCTCAAGCACGTTTGGGCTTGCTGGGGCTGACTTTCATGGGTGAAAGACCAGCAAGTGACACTGCTCTTCCGTAACGGTACTCACATTACGTTGGGGCAGTGCAGCATCGATGCAGGCGATGTGGTGTGGATACGGCGTCCCAGCCTGCCGGTTCATCATCCCAATGTCGCAGACGCGGACAAGTTATTCGCGCAGGGAGAGTACAAATGGCACTTCTCCTCGCTGATGTATTTGCTGGAGCAGTTGCCTGTCCGGTGCATCAATCCTTATTCAGCTTCGCGCATTATCAATAACAAGGCAGTTCAGCTTCATGTAGCAGCTTTGAGTGGGTTGCTTACACCAGAGACGTTGATGACGAACTCCCCGGCGGAGATTCGGGCATTCTTAGGCGATGCTACACGGAGAGCGGTCTGCAAGTCCTTCTTTCCGCATATCTGGAGAAAAGAGAACGGCGAGGGATTGGCAGTCACGGAAACGTTTGCGCTAAGCGCTGATAACCTGCCCCAGGATGAGGTGCTTACGTATGCGCCTGCCGTCTATCAGGAGATGGTGGCGAAGGCTTTTGATGTGCGCATGGTGCTGCTGGGAACGACTGTGTATTCCTTCTCGCTGCACACGCAGAAGTATGCTCTCGACTGGCGCCAGGAGATTGCGCGGGGCACTGTTGTGGTGGAAGAGAGACGCCAGCCGAAGTAGAGGCTGCGGTGCTTGCGTTTGCCAGGAAAGCTGGGATCGAGTTCGGAAGCTTCGACTTTGCAGTGGATGCAGACGGCAGATGGTGGTTTCTTGAGGTCAACGAAGAAGGCCAGTTTTTATGGCTGGATGACCTGAACCCGAGGGCACACATGCTGAGAAAATTCCTCGCATTCCTCACCTTGCCACCAGGCGCATCGCGGGAAATGATCGAGTCAAATCAATCGGTCTTTCCATCTTTACAGGATTACGTCCGGGTTCCCGAACGGTATCGGGTGCTGCCTCAAACGCATTTTGACCCAACCGTGTCGTCGATTGAACCATGATGCGCCGATGTTGTCGGTACGGTCGAGATCTTCAATGATTTTCGAGTCCGTCCTCTCTGTCGCCAGCTTCTTCAGAAAACTTAAAACCGGCTTGTTCCGACCCCTCTCTCGACAGGGAAAAGCAACTTCTCGACAACCCAGCTGCTGCGCCACAGCGCATAGCTTCCTGAGCAGCTCATGCTCCACGCTCATGGTTTATGAATAAAACGCCCGATCAGATCCACCCATCAAACTGCTGCGGAAGCAAGCAAAGAGAACCGCAGCTAAAATTTTCATATTTCATGATTGTTCAGGTGATCAACCCGGCTTCGCTCTTTGCGACACTACCAAACGTGCTTGAGCCACGTCGGAATCACGTCAGCATTGTTTTTCCTGCTTGACTTCTTTGACCTTCTTCACCACCGTACGGGCCATTTCCTGCGGCTCGCGATTGGAGTTGAAGATCAACCCGCCGAGCACGATGCCATAGGGGAGGTTCGCAGCCTCATAGGGAGCCATGAGGAACGCGAGATTTTGCAGGCTTCCGCCTCCCGTCAGCAGCGGAATGGTTGGCGCAATCGGCAACTCGGAGGTGAGGGTGCGCACGATTTCGCTTTCCTCCGCCTTCGAAGCCCGGTAGTAATGGGTATCGCCGATCGGGCTGATCAAGGCATCGCTGCCGAAGAGACGGTGCAGCAAGGCGTAAAGCCGCGGGCTGAACGAGGTCGCATAGATACCTTGCATCGACAGGTGGGACAAGATGGGCACTCGCGTGTATTTCCGGAGTTCGTAGAGCGCCGGAAAACCGATGATGGTGCCATTGACCAAAACCATACCGATCTCGGACCGTTGCACGACCTCCCGAAGCGCCAGCGGGTCGTCGAGATTGACCGCCGGAATGTAGCCGCGCGTCCGGGCAGCGAGATCGAGCCGGGGTTTGAGAGGCAACTTGGGGAAGTCCCCTTGCACCTCATCATCCTTGGCGGCATGAAAGCCGCCTCTCAGGGGCTGCCGGATGCGCTTCTCCAAAGCGTCGATCGTCAAATCGGGGTCGAGCGACGGCTTGAGAATCGCGACCAGGAGCGGCGATTCGGCGCCGAACCGGTCCAGGACGGAGGTTGCGCCAAACGCGGGTCCGGAAAACCATTCATACACTTGCGGCGGCAAGACGAGATCTTCGAACCGCGCCTGACCGAAGGCCCGCATGTACGGGATCTCGCCGAACAAAACCGCGAGGAATTGCGCGACGCTACGATCGAAAATCGTCAGAGGATACCGAATCTTCAGCTCGATGACCGAAGGCGACCGGTGGTTCAAATCGATGACGGCGGACGGGAGGTCCTTCAGACGCTGGAGGTCGTCGATGAACTTCCGTAGCGCCCTTTCATCGGCGTTTTCCGCAGTCAGAGTAAGTTCGATATGGTCCATATACTCTCGATCCTTCGGCTATACGCCGAGCACCCACTTCAGGGCCTCGGGATCGGCAGCGTTGGCCAGGCGCTGATAGTAATATTCCCGCAGTTCCCGGTAGAGAATCTTCCTGGTCGGCCCCTTTGGGAATTCCCGCATGTCGGAGAGCCAGTTGAGAATCACGACGCGCTTTGGCTGCTTGAATCGGGCGAGGGACTCCGCGCAGTGTCGGAGCAGGTCGGCTTCGCTGACGTTTGCCGAATCGGCGAGTTTGGCAAAGGCGCAGATTTCCTGGCCTAGAATGGCATCCTCGACTCCAATAACCGCGCACTCACTGACGGCCGGGTGGGTCGCGAGGACGTTCTCGATCTCGACCGGGTAGATCTTTTCGCCGCCCTTGACGATGAGATCGTCGTTCCGCCCGCGAAAATAGTAGTAACCGTCCCGGTCGCGCATGCCGTAATCGCCGCTGTGATACCAGCCATTGCGGAACCGCGCGGCCTGCAACTCGGGCAGATTATGATAGCCGATGGCGACATTGGCGCCGCGAATGCAGAGTTCGCCCTCGACGCCATCAGGCAATTCGGTGTCCGATTCGTCGACCACTTTCATCTCGCAGACGGGGAGCACCTTGCCCACCGAGCCGAGCTTCCGCTTTTCCGCGGGGAACGGGTTGAAGCAAGAATACGATGCCGCTTCCGTCGATCCGAAACCCTCAAAGATCGGGATACTGAAGCGCGCTTCGAACTGGTGCGCCAGGTTGAGCGGCAACAGCTGGCCGCCGCAAATGATCCCCTTCAAGGCCCCGGGGCTCCCATCGAAACCGAAAGCGAGAATGGCCGCCAATATGGATGGCATCACGCTAGTGTTCGTCGCTTTATACCGGCTGACCAGCGCCCAGAACGAGCGCAGGCTGGCTTTCGGGTCCATCATCACTATGGAGCCGCCGGCCTGGAGCGTCGTGGTGAGTGAGACAACCAGGCCGTTATTGTGAAACAGCGGCAGGATGCAGAGACTTCGCGTCTCCGGAGTAAACTGAAACCACTGCGCCATTCCTCCTCCGTCGACGAGGAAGTTCATGTGGCTCAGAATCACGCCCTTCGGAAAACCCGTCGTTCCGGAAGTGTAAATAATCGCCGCCGGCATGGTTGGATCAACCCGGGGCAGGCTGGCCTCAATTGACGCGGCATCCACCGGCGGAAGGTCGTCCGCGTTCGCGAGCGTAAAGAATGAGACCTCGGGAAGTTCGGCCTGCAGCGATGCGAGTTTGCCGCGCATATCGGGGTCATAGCAGACGCTGCGGCAGCCGCTATTTTGTATGATGAACTCAATTTCGGGCGGCGCCAGGTCCGGATTGATCGGGACGACGGCCATGCCCAGGGCCGCGGCTCCGAAGAACACGGCCAGGAACTCTGGGGTGTTTCGAAAAAGAATGCAGATGGTTCCGCCGAACTGACCGTGCGGACGCAACCAGGAGGCCGTCACCAGCGTCAGATGGTGAAACTCGCGATACGTATAGGAGCGGTCGCTCTCCGGAAAAATCAGGAATGTCTTTTCCGGATTCTCCTCCATTTTGGACTTGAGCAGATGCTGAAAGGTCGTGTAGGGCAGGTCCAGCGGACGGTTGGATTGCTGATGCGGTAACAAAGCCAGTTCGGTCATCGGGCCTCTCCTTCCAGGACCGAGAACACATACTTGACCAGTCTGTCGGCGGACGTGAGCTTGAAAGCGTCTTCATTTCCGATTTCGATTCCGAGCTTTCGCTCAATGGCGCTCAGCAGTTGGACGTGCTTGAGCGAATCCCACGACGGAGTGGAAGTCATGCTCACCGTGCTGTCAAAATGCGGGATCTGCAGGGTCTGTTCGGCCATCGGGGAGATAGCTTCGTAAATCTCTTGAAGCGTCATTGGCACCTTTCATCATCGGTAAGAGTGCAATAAGAAGCGAGAATCCTGGAGACGGCCGAGAAGAATTCTTCCTGACCATCGATAAACTCCACGGCTACTCCGGAGGGCTCCCGCCGCACAACGCGCGCCTGCGCGGTGAACAGCCCTCTCTCGGAGAGGGTAAGGTCGAGCGTCCCTTCCGGAAAGAGATCGGGATTGACCGAGAGGAACGCTCCCGTCGTGCTCAACTGCTCGGTCGTGACGGCCATGTCCCGGTCCACACAGCGCCAGATGAACGCGATTTTCACCGGCGCCCGGGAGGGGCGGAAGTTCCGGCTCTCCACCTGGGCGATGCGCCGGACGCGATCCATCCTGCGATCGATGACCTCAAAACGCGTTGCGAAGAATTCCGAAATTATCTCGACGTTCTGCGCCACGGCTGTCTTCGCGGAAAGGCATAGGACGTTTGCGTTGTTGATGACTTTGCAGTCCTTGGCATCGACAGGAGTGACGCACCGGGCGGCATAGATTCCACGATGTTTGTTAGCCACGATCGAGACACCGATGCCGGTGCCGCAAACAATCACGCCGATCCCGCTGTGGCTCAGGGTCAGGGTGCAGACGCGGGCGCTGACATCAACGTAGTTGTCCAGAGCCGGCTCGAAGGCAAGGACATCCACCAAGTCGCCGAACTCGGACAAGGCCGCCTTCAAGCGCTTGCTTTGCCAATCGGCGTTGTGGTCAGCGCCGAACACAATCGTGCCGGTCGGGGAGATTTGCTGCGGCTCGAAAGCTTTGTGAAGTGTATCCATAGCAACGGGGTAATTCCAACGAGCGTTAATTATCCAAGGTCATCCTGGTGCACGCTCGAATTTTCAAGATCGCGCGATATCTCAACTGTCCACGCTCCGGCGCTCACGGCCGCAGCGTTCAACCGCGCCTCCGCAACATCGAGTGGAAGCACATACTTACCGTCCGTCGCATTTCCGGCGACGGCCATTAAGAAACCGAGTATCGGCTGGTTCCGTTCGCTGGCGCGGTATGGAAACTCCAACTGCCGGCACGCGCGGCCGGCTGCAATCTTGATTAAGGCCGCGAGAACTGCGTGCTCGACCTGTTTTGCCAGCACGGCACAACTGAGCGCCATGGCTCGAACGACTAAAGAATTTCCTTCCTGCCGGAAGGTCACGAGTCCCGATGGACCGTGGTCGGAAAACCGGTCGGAAACGTTCACCAGAAGGCAGCTCTCCGATTCGAGGAGGGCATCGATTTCGGCTTCCGAAATATCGCGCTTCTCTCCCGTCAACGTAAATGCGGCCGCCGTTCTCAGGAAACGGTCCACCTGCGACCGGTGGCTCCGATCCGCGGTGGTCAACTGAACGTGAACCCGAAGGCTTTCCAGATAGGCCGCCAATGCCGGAGAGTTTTCGGAAACTCCGCAGGCCAGGTCACCCGCCCCGCCCCGGAGAGTGCCGGCGATCTGGCCGCCCGTGAAAGCGCCGAGCCGGTCAAATGTTTCCTGCGTAAAGGGCAGCTGCCCCAAACGATCCGCGCCGCGGTCATTCCAGTCTTCCGCGAACCATGCCGGGGGACACGGCAAAGTCGTTATGCCGGAGAGTTCTTCCACGCACGCCGTCAAGAGATTGGTGTAAGTCCGGCAGAGCACGCCGATTTTATGCCGCTCGGAAATCCAGCCGGTAGACGGACACGCCAGAAACCAGACCTGCTTTCCACGCTCCGCGAGACTGCTCAGCTGGTTCACGAAGTCGTCGACGCTCACACGAAGCGTTCGACGGACTTCCTCCCAGGCCGCACTGGCTCCAGTGGCCGGCGGAGTGGATTTCAGCAGGTCGCGAACCCAATCTTCCACGCGAACCAACACCAGAGTGCCCGCGATTTGACTCCAATCCGCCGGCGGGGCGAGCATGTATTCGCTGATGCGAGCGTACGCGACAAAACCGAGTCCGTCGACCACACCCGTCTCGACCAGCGTCCGCTCCAACGAAGCCGAAATCGGCGCGGCAGTAAAGGTTGACGCAATCTGGAGGATCATGTTCTTACGTCCCTTCTTCCGGCGGCCCGATCGAACGCAACCGTAAATCCGGCCTGTTCCAAAGCCCACTTCAGCGGAGCCGTATGGTTTTCATGTTCAAACGCAATGATGACGATTTTCATCGTGTGGTGGAACCAAGCAACGTAGCAAGCCAGTGGCCTGAGGCATGGAATCTTCAGGCCATCGGTATCTCAGTTCTCAGTGGAGGATGCCGTCACCATCCAACTGACCCGTAAGCGGGTTGGTGGTGATGAACTCGGTGTTTCTCTTCACCGCATCGTTGTTGTTGGCGTGCTCTACTTCCTTAGGGGTCACTTCGCGTGCGCCGATCCGGCCCAGCACTCGGTTGGAAGCATTCTGCATATTCTTCATAGTTTTTCTCCTTGGTTAGACTGCGCATTTCATATAACCTGTGCCGCAACACAGATCCCTTTGAGGACGGTAAGGCTTCGCTGCAGCCTAACGACAAAACGTCGAAAAAGCATGAATCGAACAGGCTGGCTAATCCAACAGAGTACCGAGATTGCTACAACATTTACGTCACCGTCGCCTGAAATATCTATCCCCAACTACAAATCCATCCAAACCTACTTCCGTGCTATAGGTGAGGAGATCGCTCATTCTGTTAATAAATCCCCTACCATTAAAATTTAGAGAGGTGTTCGCAAGAACACCATAGCCCGTTATTTCGGAAAAGGCCCTCAAGAGGCAGTAAGCCGGAGGATTTTGCTCCGGCCGGACTGTTTGAACCCGACAGCTTTCATCAACATGAGAAATTCCGTAGAGATTACGATCTCTAACCTTATGGAAGTACAGCATGTATGGACTTGGACGATCACAATGAAAATAAGCGCTCGCTTGCTCCTCTAAGCATATACATGCGATGGGTCTGTACTCTTCGCGCTTCTTAATTAGGTTGAGCCTTTGTCGGGTCTTCACGGAAAATGGCTCCGCTAAAATCGAGCGGTTTCCGAGAGCCCTCGGTCCCATTTCGTAGCGACCTTGAACCCAAGCTATAATTGCGCCCCCGGCGAGCGAAGCAGCAATCTCTTTCGGATCCATAGGGCCTTCGATGAAAGAGCCTCCCCTACCATTTGAGTCGTCGACAAACTCTTCGCCCGCATAAACGCTCCACCGGTCGATCTGGGCAGATCCTGTCAGATAAGCCTGTGCTTCAATGGCGGTCCCCACTGCAGCACCGGCATCGTTCGTACAAGGCGGCACGAACACGTCGGTGAAGAGTCCACTCTCAACCCACCGAGTATTCCATTCACAATTTAGGCCGCAACCGCCTCCTATAACGAGCGGCAGCTTGTCGACGAGGTTTGCCCGAGCGAAATCGTGAAAACGGTCAAATATTTTGTCAGAAAAATGCCCGGCGAGGTTCTTGAAATCCTCATGCTCAACTCCAAGATTGTAAAATCGAGACCATGCGAAATCCGACTTGGGCTTATTCTTCACAACACCATCAGCTCCGAGTAGCTCATCCAAAAGCCGTGAGCCATCCGCGTCGAGTGGCTTGCGCTGAGAATAGGCCGCAAGCGCCATCATCTTTCCCGCATTTGAAAGACGTGAGTATCCTTTGATGGATGGAAATGTCGGATCACTTATCGCAAAAAGATGACCATATTTGTTTCCAGGATCAACGAGTGGCCACCCTAGGCGACGAATTGACCGATCCGCGTTGATCCTATAAAAGCATCCAAGATTCCCTTCCCATATAAGAGCATAACAAGGTTGTCCATCGGGAAACGGAGACAAGCCAAGGCTGCAGAATATATGCGATCGTTCGTGAGTCGACTCGAAGAGTGTGACGCTCTTGCCCATAAAATTAATCGTAGATACGAGTTCGCGTCCATCCTCCCAGCCAAAATATCCGCCGCCTACCGGGGGCTCGACAGAATGTATTCCTTTTACCCAGCCGTTTATCGCAAGGACATCCGGAACATCATCAAGCATTTGAGCGGCGCGAACGAACAAGTCGGGAGTGATGGTTTCGTAACGGGGAAAAGAGTCTTTCTCAGCTTCGACCTGCCATCGCAAAATCCGGTCTTCGATAAGCGCAATATGGCCGTCGTGACCCGGCTTCATAGCGAGAATGCGCAAGAGTATGGTCCTTATTCAAAATGATGATGCTTCCGCATCAGGTAATACCGTTCCCTATATAAGACGTGCTCAGACGTGCTCAGATCCACTTTATTCCCAAACACGCTCATGATTTTGTAAAAAGACTTCTCAGGGGCTTGCGACAATCTCTGCAACATATGGTTAGCAAGGCTAGCCGCCGTCAGAAGTCGCGTGAGATTCGCATTCTCCTGGGGCAACTGCGAAAACTTCCGCGATGCACTAAAGACCGAACCCGAATACTTCGCCGACGAGTAAAACATCCACAGCGCCACCGAAGCCGCTATCACAGCGTGGCTTGGTCCAAATTCCAGCCACGATGACAGCTCCAAGTCATACGATACCGCTTGGCCCCGTAACGGAGTCATGGGTGAGTCATAGTATTGTCGTGTGTAGGTCGTCGAGGAAGTGTGCTGGATCCCAGACTTGAGACACGGAAACATCGTGAGAGATACGTAAAGCATCTTGTCTGGCGGTGCCGAATGCGCCATTTTGTAGGAATGAGGCATGCGAGAGGGGAAGCCCGGACGAAGTGGTGTGGTTTGATTTCCGAGCAGACGCGGAGTCGTCAGAGTGCGGCGTTGTCCCGTCATAAACACGGTTTGTGCGCTGGGCTGCTTCAGCCCTGAGGTTAGAAACACTAGTTGTGTTTTTAATATGTAAGAACTGTTGTCGCTCAGCGTCGTTCCTCGCCTGCAACTCATATCCAATGATAATCAATAAATCGATCGATATTGTTCACCATGAGTGACACTCTTTTGACTCTTCCGTGACATCTATCCTGGTTTGCCGGGCCTATGGTAGACGAAGCCTCTGAAGAGAAGGCCAGTTTGAAATCCACACAGTCAGCGGGTAAATCATGAAAAAGTCGTTGAGTACCACCACACATTCAGTCGACCGTCGTTCTGTTTATGGGCAGGGGGCGCTGCTCCAGTAGGTGCCGGGTTGCTTTATCTATCCACCCAAAGAGCCAGCGAGTTCCTTTGCTGACTGGTGGCGTGCAACCGCGCCCCTTGCGCTTATCCGGACACCGACCAGTGTCGGACGGTCACTTTCGTCCAAAATCTCGCCGCTTCTGTCCATAGCGGTTCTCATCGCGAAGGACGAGCTTGCCTCTGGGCTCCAAGCCGCTGCCAAGTGTGCAGATCGTCTCCTTCTAAAGAACAACAATCCGGCAGGAAGTTATTCCCGGATCCAGCCAACTCGGGAATAAGCCGTTTGGCCATTTGTTATCACTATAGACATGACAGGCATCATGTCTAGCAGGAAACGGAGGGGGAGAGATGAGTAGCATTCCTAGCAAGCAATTATTAAATGGCAAGCAGGCTATAGTGATTGGTGCGGGAATTAGCGGGCTGTCAGCCGCGCATGCACTGGCGGATACTTTTGAACAAGTGATCGTTCTGGAACGTGACGAGCTTTCAGATAGTCCAATATCCCGACCAGGCGCGCCACTACTACTTTCTTCGAGGCAGAAAATACTCAGAGTTGAAAATCAAGGGAAATGCTAAACGATTTGTACCGACAGTCGTGGCCGCGCTTTTTGTTTGCCGTGGTCACGGGACTTCTAAGTGGTCTTGCGGGTGCGGGAGTCGTCAGTGTGATCAGCGATTGCGCGTCCTCTACAGCACCGGTGAGAACCCTCGCACCATTGTTTTTCCTCGTTTGCATCGTGCAGGTGCTATGCAAAAGCTTTTCACAGCTAACCTTGATGCGTTTAACGCAGGAGGCCGTCTACCGTCTGCGAATTGAGCTTTGCCGCAAAGTACTGGCCATGCCGTACAGGAAGCTTGAAGACATGGGCAAGGCACGTCTGCTGGCGATCCTGACCACGGATATCAGCACCTACACGCAGGCCGCGCAACTTATGCCCTCGATATTCAGCAACGGCATTGTGATCGTCGTTTGTCTCTGCTACGTGGCATTGATGTCGTGGAAGATATTCTGTTGTTTGGCGTTGCTGCTGGCTTTGGGCACAAGCGGGTATAGCTTTGCAAGTCGCTGGCCGACACGGCAGATGCACAAGGCGCGCGAGCAGATCGACGTGCTGTTCAGGCTCTTTCGCTCGCTCCTAGAAGGCATCAGGGAGCTACAATTGAACGCTTCCCGTGCCGGCCACTTCATTGATCAACTCGTCGATCCATCTGCAAAGCATTTTCGTTCCCTCTATGTGCGTGCGATGGTCGGCTACACTTTCTTTGATAATC
Source organism: Acidobacteriaceae bacterium (assembly GCA_036500845.1). Lineage (GTDB taxonomy): Bacteria > Acidobacteriota > Terriglobia > Terriglobales > Acidobacteriaceae > PALSA-350. The sequence goes on along the minus strand of DASYBJ010000403.1, from coordinate 1,965 downwards.
TGGGTGGCGCCCTATTCTTCCTGGTTATCGGGCTGCTGCTGTTCGTCATGCCGATCTGGTTGCCGCAGCCGCCCAACGTAATGATCACACTCACCTTTCTCTTGCTCTATCTAATCTCGCCTGTTGGCGAGGTAATGGCGGCGCTGCCGAGCGTGCGTCAGTCGGAGATTGCGCTTGGACGAATCCGCCAGCTGGAAGCGGAGCTGACAGTGGGGCACGGGGAACCTGTCGGGCCTCCGTTCGTCGACCCCTTCTCGCACCCGGTCAGCGGCGCGCCGTTGCTAAGATTCGAGGCGGTATATCATAACTTTCCGGGCCTCACCGAAGATAAGCCCTTCGTGCTCGGGCCCATTGACTTGTCGGTAGAAAAGGGCGAACTGCTCTTCATTGTGGGCGGCAACGGTAGCGGTAAAACCACGCTGGCGATGCTGCTGCTCGGCCTCTACGCGCCAGAGCAGGGTAGGATCGTACTGAACGGGGTTGGTGTTGATCGCCTGAATCTCGGGCACTATCGCCAGTATTTTTCGGCTGTCTTTTCAGATTTCCACCTCTTTGATGAGATACTCTGCGGTGACCAGCGAGAAATTGCCACCAAGGCAACGAACTATCTCGAGAAGCTGGGCCTGGCGCACAAGGTCAGGATCGAATCCAGCCGGTTCTCAACCACCAGCCTTTCTCTCGGACAGCGCAAACGGATGGCCCTCGTCTCGTCTTATCTCGAAGACCGTCCGATTTATCTGTTCGATGAATGGGCGGCGGATCAGGATCCCGCGTTTAAGCGAGTGTTCTATACGGAACTTCTCCCCGAACTCAAGCGGGCTGGCAAAACTGTGTTTGTTATTTCACACGATGATACTTACTTTCATTGCGCGGATCGTATTGTCAGATTGGCCGAAGGCAAGCTCATTATAAATCGCGCCCCTTCGGGGGGATCCGATGTGGGCATTATTCAATCTGCAAGCTTGGCATAAACCAGCGCAGAGTCTCCCGATGCTGGGATAGCGCGCGAACTGTTGTGTGCGAATTTTTGAGGGAGAGGAGTCGGCGAGAATACTCTGCATCCCTCTACTGGTATACGACCGGTGATTTTAATCAGGGAGCGATCTGCCCTCTATGAACTCTACGTCCATTGCATTTCCACTAACTACTGCGCAAATGGGATTATGGCTAACGCAGCAGTTACAGCCGCACGCCCACTTGAACATCGCAGAGGCCCTGGAAATTGAGTGCGCGGTAGATTCAGAGCTTTTCCTTGAGGCGTTTCGCCAAACCGTAAGGGAAACTGGTGCGCTGAGAGTGCGCTTTGCCAATAGTTCTGATGGTCCTAGCCAATTGATTGGCGAGACCTACAACGGCCTCGTGACGGTGCTCGACTTCAGTGATCGTGATGGTGGCAGAGATGCTGCGTGGGATTGGGTGCGGGAGAGGGCTAGCGCTGTCACAGTCTTAAGAGATCCACTCTGCGTGGCTGCCCTGCTAAAGGCGGCGCCGAACTACTTTATCTTTTACCACTCAGTTCCGCATATTCTCGCCGACGGATATTCCGGGATGTTGTTTGCAGAGCGCTTGTCTGAGATTTACACCGCGCTCGTGGAGGGGCGAGAGCTGTCACAGGATAATGCACTCGTTCCGTATGAGTCGGTTATCGAGGCGGAAGTTAGCTATCGCCAATCAAATCGTTTTGAGCGCGACAAGCAGTATTGGATGGAACGACTCGAGGGAGTACCGAAGTTAACCACCTCGTTGCCCTTTCAGTTGGAGCAGCCGCTGACGCCTGGCGTGGGTGGGCGTTTGCGTCAACATGTTTTCCTTGAGCCGCATACTTGCGCAGCTCTCCGGTTCTTCGCAAAAGCAGAGGGAGTAACCCTGCCGCAGCTTTTTGTAGGGCTTGTTGCCATGTTTTTGCACCGCATGACTAATCAGGATGATTTTGTTGTAGGTTTTCCGGTGACCGGGAGAGTGAGT
>DASYBJ010000402.1:0-9769 GCA_036500845.1 Acidobacteriaceae bacterium | reverse complement strand
GCCCGGATTCGGTGGTCGCAGAAACCGGGTTGATTTCCAGCAACTCTCCACAGCAGGGCTGATTCACGATGCCCCTCGACCCGCAACTCCAACGCTCGATCGCTGCCCACTGCATTTATCTTCGAGACCTGGGTATCTTCGACGTTTACCGTCGCACCGGCGGACCGCTGGTTGATGATCAGGGAGCTGCAAACCAATCGGTTGCCTGTGGTCTCGACCTTCAAACCGCTGACATCCAACGGGAACTTGTCGGCCAAACCCCGCTATCAAGCCCAGTCGTGGCACCAGCACCAAAGGAGTCTCCTATTTCTCCTCGTAGCTCGTTTCCCGAGCAGCCGCCAATCGCGCAGCTCATTTCACCGAAACAGCGAGCGGCAGAGCTGCTAGCCGTTCGACAGGATATCGGCGATTGTAGCCGGTGCGCCCTGTCCCGGGGACGTAACAACATCGTATTCGGTGATGGCGATCCGAATGCACGCCTGATGTTCGTGGGCGAGGGACCCGGCGCCGATGAAGATGCGCAAGGTTTGCCCTTTGTAGGCCGCGCCGGTCAACTGCTCAACAACATGATCGGCGCCATGGGACTCAAGCGCGAACAGGTGTACATCGCCAATATCGTGAAGTGCCGGCCGCCGCAGAACCGGGTTCCTGAACCGGAAGAAGCTCACACATGTTCGCCCTTTTTATTTCGGCAAATCGATATCATTCGTCCGGAAGTGCTGGTGGCTCTCGGTTCGACTGCTGCGCTCTACCTGCTTGGTGTGAAGTCCTCCCTAAGTGCCTTGCGTGGGCGCATCCATCAATGCCGGGGGTCCAAGTTGATCGTCACCTACCATCCCGCTTTCCTGTTGCGTGATCCACGGCAGAAGAAGGAGGCGTGGCTGGATCTTCAGCTCGCTATGTCGGAACTCGGATTGTCTGCTCCATCCCGATAGCTGGCCTGATGCAGTGAATTCGTTAGCATACAGCCCAGCATGTTCAGCCGTGTCGCCACCATGCCAAGCCTGCGGGACCGGGGCCGGGTGCCCCAGGAGAGGCATGGCTAAAAAGCTGATCCTTGCTCTGACTCCTGATCCCTCTTATGGCTCTCTTTTGCGACGTTGCACTCCCGGTTCCGCTTGACCAGACGTTCACTTACCGGCTGAGTGAGCCTTGTCCGCGCGTCGGGGCCCGTGTAATCGTGCCGTTCCGCAATGCGAAATTGGTTGGTGTGGTCACGCGGCTTCATGATGAGGTGCCGCCGGTCGAAGCAAAGTCCATTGAATCGCTGTTGGATGAAAAGCCGATCCTCACGCCAGAGCTGATGGAATTGGCCTCCTGGATCGCGCAGTATTATCTGGCGCCGCTTGGCGAGGTGCTGCGAACCATGCTTCCATTGATGGCCGAGGTACGACGGCACACACTTTACAGCATCACCGACACCGGCCGCTCGATTCTCTTTTCCGGCGCGCAACAGGGCTCGTCGCGCCGCACGCGTCAGACGCCCGCGAACCAGAATCTTGAGTACTCCGTTTTGGATTATCTTTCCCAGCTTGAATCAGCCAAGGGAATTGTGCTTCGTCGCGCCACTCGCGCGACTCCGGAACTGTTGACAAACATGGTGCGCAAGAAATGGTTGTCGCGAGAGGTGACAGCGGAGACTCGCGATGCGCGGCGGCTTCTGCGCTATGCAGTATTGGCGGACCAGACCCGGCCGCCCAAGCTTACCGAGAATCAACTGGCGATTCTGGCCGAGCTTGCGGGTGCAGGTGGCTATTTGCCGCTACCAAAACTGCGGGATCAGGGCCTATCCTCCTCGACGCTGCAAACCCTGGTCAAAAAAGGTCTCGTGCTCCTCGAGGACCGGCCGGCCGAATTTCTCATGGCCGCGAGTAACATCGGCCACACGCTCGGTCACACGCTGAACACTGCTCAGCAGGCCGCCTTCGAGCGCATCGTGTCGACCATCGAAGGGAACGAATTTGGCGCGTGCCTGCTCTACGGAGTCACCGGCTCAGGGAAGACCGCAGTCTATCTAGCTGCGATGCAGCGCGTGTCGGAGCTGGGGCGCTCCGCCATTCTGCTCGTGCCCGAGATTGGTCTTACGCCTGCGATGGCGGCCCAGCTGCATTCGGCGTTTGGGAACAGCGTAGCCCTCTTGCACTCGGCTCTGACGCCAGATGAGAGAGCTGAGCAATGGCACCGCATCCGGCGGGGAGAAGCTCGAATCGTTGTTGGAACTCGCTCGGCGATCTTCGCGCCGGTCGAAAACCTTGGACTCGTCATCGTAGACGAGGAGCACGACTCCTCCTACAAGCAGGAGGAAATCCCTCGCTATCACGCACGGGATGTTGCAGTGATGCGCGCCAAAATCAGCAATGCTGCGGTCGTCCTCGGTTCCGCTACACCCTCGCTCGAATCATGGCGGAATGCGGAGGCCGGTAAATACGTGCTGATCGAAATGCGAGAGCGTGTGAACCAGCGTCCCCTGCCTCTTGTTGATCTTGTGGATATGCGCCAGGAGTTCCAGGAAACGGGCCAGGAACAGCTATTCTCGCGTGCTTTGCTCAGGGAGACGCAGGCGACGCTCGACCGTGGCGAACAGGCGATTATTCTTCTGAACAGGCGGGGATATTCCTTCGTCGTGCTCTGCCGTGCGTGCGGAGAGAAGCTCCAATGCGAGAACTGTGCCATCGCACTTACCTATCACAAGCCTGTCTCTTCACCGGAAGGTCATCCTTTAAGTCCTTCCGGGCAGGTATTGAAATGCCACTATTGCGGTTACGCTCGGACCGTTCCGAAGCGATGCCCCAGTTGCGAGAGTGAGCACTTGTTTTATCTTGGTGCCGGCTCGCAACAGGGGGAAGAGCGCCTGCAGGAGCTATTTCCCACGGCTCGCATTGGGCGCATGGATCGCGACACCGTACGCACGCGTCACGATATGGAGCGGCTGCTCCAGCACTTGCACAGCGGCCGCATCAACCTCCTCGTAGGCACGCAGATGATTGCGAAAGGGCACGACATCCACGGCGTAACACTCGTCGGAGTGGTGGGCGCGGACTACGCCCTTGGATTGCCTGACTTCCGCGCCGCGGAGAGGGTTTTTCAGCTGCTCACTCAGGTTTCCGGCCGCGCCGGCCGTGGCAATCTACCGGGCCAAGTTCTGGTCCAGACTTATCACCCCGAACACTACGCCATTCAATGCGCGGCGCATCACGATTTCCAGGGCTTCGTTCGCCGCGAGCTGCAATATCGCAAGTGGATGCACTATCCGCCTTATTGTTTGCTGGCGAACATTCTCATTTACAGCCCGCAGCTTGAAGAGGCGGCAGGATGGGCTGCCAAATTAGGCAAGTGGTTGGCCAGTGGGCACACAGCAGGCGTGCGCGTCCTCGGTCCAGCTACAGCTCCCGTTTCCAGGATCAAACGCATCTACCGCTTTCATCTGCTGCTCAAGGCAGAAAAGCGTCAGCCACTGGCCAAAGTCCTTCGAGCCGCGATTGCGCAGTCGGAAGCCATGGGTATTCCGCGACGCAATCTTGTGGTCGATGTGGACGCTGTGAACCTGATGTAACGCTACTTCAAAATCTCAAGCAGCCCTGTTCCTGCAAATGGCGCAGGAAGGAGAGTCAAGACGAACAGCGCCAAAGCCAGCCAGCCCAGCCAACGGTAGTTCTCTTGCAATAACGGAAAGTTGGGCACGCGAGCGTGACGCATTATCGGAAGCAAAAGAATCAGTCCCCAGAGCAGCCAACCTGCCCATAGAGTCAGGCCCATCGCGAATAGGACGGCGGGCACAATAAACGTCATCGCGCGATGCGCCCGCGGAGAGAGGGCATAGAGAATGTGGCCGCCATCGAGCTGTCCGGCGGGGATCAGGTTCAGCGACGTGATAAAGAAGCCCAGCCAACTGGCCATCAGAATCGGATGCGGCAGCAGGTTCGGGATCGAGGGCAGCGTTGGGACCAAAAGTGTCAGTGCCTGGTGCAGAAGCGTAATGATGAGAGGCTGCTCAAAGTGAACCAAACCTGGACTGCCGTGGACTGGGGCGGGTCGCGAAAGCAGTATGCCTAATATCGCCGCAGGAACCGCGACTAGAAATCCTGCAATAGGTCCTGCGATTCCGATCTCAATGAGAGCGCGGCGGGAAGAAATGCGCGAGCGGATCCGGATCACAGCACCCATCGTCCCGCTGAGCGTTGGTGCAGGCAAGACATAGGGCAACGACGCACGGATACCATGCTTCCGGCACCAGATGAAATGTCCTGCTTCATGGGCGAGCAAGATCGCCAGCAGGGTAACTGAAAACGACCAGCCATTGCCGATCGCCTGCGGGTGCCGCCAGATCCAGAGAAGAGGGAGAAAGTCGGCATCGTTCGCGAGGGGCGGGAGTCCGGAGAGGAAATTCCCCATGAAGCGGGCGCCGGAACCCGCAGTCGTCAGCACGCTTAGGATGAGGAGAAGAAGCGGTAACCAGGCACGCTTCCAGAACCGGCGGCGGGGAGCGCCAGCGAAGGTGCTTGGCGAGCTCAACGAGAACCGGTTTCCCGCCAATGTAGGTGTTGCCATGGAGCCTTTGCGCGAGCGGCGCTGTTAGGAATCCAGCAGATGAAGTTCCTTGCCTGGCTTGAAGCGGACCGCCTTGCCGGGGGTGATGGTTACCTCGGCCCCGGTCCTTGGATTACGGCCAATCCCTGTCTTGCGCGGCCTCACATTGAAAACTCCGAAGCCGCGAAGTTCAATGCGGTCGCCGGAGGCAAGCGCCTTCTTGAGGCTTTCGAAGACCGTATCCACCGCCGCTTCTGCTTTATTTCGCGGCAGGCCGGTCCTCTCGATTACATGATGGATGATGTCTTGTTTGATCAACGCAGCACCCCGAACGATTGATTATCTGATTGCAATGGCCGGAGTTACATCTCGATCCTAGGTAGGTGGCGAAGGATTGTCAATGGAACCGGCCTACCGTAAGATGCATTTTCAAGCAAAACATTTTTTTATCCCTGCCCCAACGCATTTGTCTGCCCGCCGGGCCTTTAAAGGAGTTGCATGTCGATTCAATCTGACCGCTGGATCCGTGAGCAGTCTTTGAAAGGAATGATCACGCCATTCAGCGAAAAACAGGTGCGCGAGGGAGTGATCTCCTACGGGCTATCGTCGTATGGCTACGATCTTCGCGTCTCCGATGAGTTCAAGATCTTCACCAATGTGAATAGCGCTATCATCGACCCCAAGAATTTCGATGAACGCTCGTTCGTAACGGTGATTGCGGAATCCGTCCTGATTCCACCCAATTCGTTTGCTCTCGCCCGCTCTGTTGAATATTTCAAAATTCCCCGCGATGTCTTGACCATTTGCGTCGGGAAGTCCACGTATGCCCGCTGTGGGATTATCGTTAACGTGACTCCTTTCGAGCCCGAGTGGGAGGGGTTCGTGACACTCGAAATTTCAAATACCACACCTTTGCCTGCCCGCGTCTACGCCAACGAGGGTCTTTGCCAGATTCTTTTCTTTCGCGGAGATGAGCTTTGTGAGGTCAGCTACGCTGACCGTAAGGGCAAGTACCAGAAGCAGCAGGGAATCGTGTTACCCAAACTCTGATGCCCGACGCGCCGAATGCGCCTCAACGTCTCCGGGTAGCGCTCCTCGAACCGGAGCCCATCCGCGTGCAGGGATTTGTCTCCCTGTTTCAACAGCATCCACACATTGAGTTTGTCGTAGTCGACCTGCCTCGATTACTGGCCGACACGGAGTTCACCTTGGCTCTCGTCGGTTTGCATGGCGACCAGCTCACGCCGACGTTGCTCGGGACCATTCGCGGTCTTCGTCCCGATCTGCGGCTCATCGTGATGGGGCCCGAAGCGAATGACGAAGCTATTCTGGCGGCGATTGGTGCGGGCGCGAAGGCGTATCTCGAAGCAAGTGCGACTGCACAGCAAGTCGAGCAAGCCATCGAAATTGTGAGTCAAGGTTCCATCTGGGCTCCACGCCGCGTCCTCTCCCTCTTCGTGGACCGCGTCACCCGGCCCACTGCTCGAGCGGCGCCGGTTTCGCCGGTCCGGTTCACGGCACGTGAAAAGGAAGTCCTCAAACTTCTCGTTGCCGCCCGTTCCAACCGGGAAATTGCCAAAAGCCTCGGAATCGAAGAACGAACCGTGAAGGCCCATGTCGCGAAACTTATGCGCAAAGTTGGAGTGGAGAATCGTATCGCGCTTTCGATCCATGCCATCACAAACTCGATCGTGACCAGGAACTCGGACTAGAAATTCAGAGTAGGACCCCCGAATTTGCAGTCTGCCGCAGGGGTTACTTTTGGTCACTATCATCGGTAATCTTGTTTAGTAACCTCGTCTAGCATAAAAGTAACCATTAGAAACAACGCAGATCTGGGGAACGGGGCTCTTGAAAGCGCCAAAAGTGCGATCACCAGCCCCTACTTTTTAGGTAAGGTCCTCAGGTCAGCCCGGCCCTCCCCCTCTCCCCCCTCCCCCGATCCTGCGGGGCCGAACCCAAGTCCACACCTCACTGAAGCTACCGGTATCTGATAGCTTCAGTGTGTCGCCCTTCGCATCACAGGTCTTCCGGGGCGGCGCGATAAGGAGCCGCAAAAAGGTTCCACTGGGGTTGGCAAACACGATGAAAAGGCTTTTTTCAGTTTTTTGCGCTGTAGGGATGTTCCTGAGCGCAGTGTCCGCTTTCGCGGATGACAAGACCACCGTTTCGGATCGCATTGAGGCTGCCCGAGTGGTCCTTACAGAGATTATGGCGACCCCGGATAAGTCCATCCCCAATATGCTGCTGCAAAAGGCAACATGCGTGGGTGTGTTTCCGAGTGTGAAGAAGGGTGCTTTCTTGGTGGGTGCGGAATATGGGCAGGGAGTAGTAAGTTGCCGGACGCCACACGGTTGGAGCGCCCCTGCCTTTATTCGTATCGCGGGCGGCAGCTTCGGATTCCAGCTCGGCGCTCAAGCGATCGATCTGGTTTTAGTGGCGGTCAACGACCGGGGTTTTCAGGACCTGTTGAAGAATAAGTTCAAGCTCGGCGGCGACGCTTCTGCAGCAGCCGGCCCGGTCGGACGCGATTCGCAAGCAGGAACGGATTGGAAAATGGGCGCTGAACTGCTCACGTACTCCCGTGCCAAGGGCCTCTTTGCCGGTATCGATCTCAACGGCGCAGTCGTGGACCAGAATGTCGACGCCACTCGAACCTTCTATGGCGTTGCGTATCCGTTCGAAGAGATTTTGAAGGGGCAGGTGCCTACGCCGGAAGGGGCGAAGCCATTCGTCCGAACGGTAGCTAAGTACTTCAGTGAGGCCCAGCAGTAGCCAGTACCGCTGCATGTGCGGGGCACGGGTGAGCCGGTTCCGTGCCTTTAGCTAACGAAGGCCTCCGTGGCCCTTGGTGGATGCGCAGAACACTGGAATTCATTCTCGTTTGGACTTTGGTAAAGATCCTGGGGGCGCTCCCGAGGTCATCGGCCCGAGCGGTCGGAGCCGCGATCGGACGGGTTGCCTATCGCTCAGTCCCAAGGCTCCGTCGTACTGGTCATCAGAATCTTGAGCTGGCATTTCCCGAAAAGACGTTTCCCGAACGCGAAGACATTTTGCGCAAGCTCTACCGGAATCTGGGCTGGTTGCTGGCCGAGTTCTGCCAAATGAAGAGGTATACGCCGGAAAATACCCGAGGATTTATTCACTACGAAGGGCTCGAGCACTTCGTAGCGGCACGGGATGAGGGCAAGGGAGTGCTCATTCTTACGGGGCATCTGGGCGCCTGGGAACTCTCGAGCTTTTACCACTCGCTCATGGGTCATCCGATGAGTATTGTGATCCGACGGCTCGACAATCCCTTGGTCGACGATCTGGTGAACCGGATCCGTTGCCAGCACGGCAATCGGGTGCTGCACAAGGACGATTTTGCCCGGGGTTTGCTCGGCTGCATGCGGCGTGGCGAGACGGTCGGCATCTTGATGGATACCAACATGACCCCGCCGCAAGGTGTCTTTGTCGACTTCTTTGGCCATCCTGCTTGCACCGCTTCCGGTCTCGCTCGCGTGGCGATGAAGACCGGAGCGCGTGTACTGCCAGGATTTTTGCTCTGGGAGGAGTCCGCCGGCGAATATGTGCTCCGCTTTGGAGCTCCGATCAACCTTACCTTTACAGGAGATACTGAAGCCGACGTCATCGCGAACACTGCTCTCTTCACGAGAGCGATCGAAGGGTATATCAGGCAATATCCTGATCAATGGCTTTGGGTTCATCGGAGATGGAAGACACGTCCTGCCGGCGAACCGCCGGTCTACACTTAAAAAGTGGATCGCCGCAAGCTGTCATGATCGCCCTTCGCCAATTAGCAACGCTGCTCGGCGCCGAGCTTCAATGGGCCGGAGCTGATCGGGGGATCGCGGCGGTTTCGAGCATCGGTCAGGCAGGACCTGACGCGGTGGTTTTCGCAGATGACGATGTCTCCTTCGCTGCCGCGCTCGCTTCGCAAGCCGGGGCCGTCCTTGTGTCGCCGAGAGTTGCCTCCACGAGCGCGACAGATCAGAAGCCCAGGTTGCTCTGTCCTCAGCCCCGGTTGGCTTTCGCGAGAACGGCGAAATTATTGGCGCGAGAACACGCGGCCGCTGGGGCAGCCCCTTCGATCCACCCCACGGCAATCATCTCTGAAACTGCCCAAATTGCCGGACAGGTTTCGATAGGCGCCTACGCGGTTCTCGAGGACTCGGCCTGTGTGGGCTCGTCGAGCACGATCGACAGCGGAGCCGTGATCGGGAAGGGTGTCGTCATCGGCTCAGAGTGCCATATCTATCCCCGGGTCGTGCTCTATCCAGGCACTACGCTTGGTGACCGAGTGGTCGTTCACGCGGGCGCCGTACTCGGCGCTGACGGGTTCGGCTATGTGCGCGACCAGACAACGGGGGAATACTTGCAGTTTCCTCAACAAGGGAGCCTTGTCGTCGAAGACGATGTAGAGATCGGTGCGAACACGACAATTGACCGAGGAGCTCTGGAAGAGACGCGCATTGCACGCGGCACCAAGATCGACAATCTGGTTCATATCGGTCATAACGTGAGCGTCGGGCGCAATGCAGTCATTGCCGCGCAGACAGGCATTTCCGGCTCGAGCTCGGTTGGACACAACGCAATGCTCGGCGGGCAGGTGGGTATCGGCGATCATGCTCTGGTCGGTGATGGGGTGATTCTCGGCGGCCAGGCTGGCGTTCTGCCAAATAAAAGGCTCTACGGCCCGGGCATTCTATTTTGGGGAACACCGGCCCAACCCGTGAAACGGTATTTAAAGCAGCTGGCATCCTTGGCTCGGCTGTCGCGCTCTTCGAGGGATATCTCCAGCTCAGGGGCACGGTCTGCACCAAGCTCGACGTCAAGTCCTCGGGAGGACGAGTGAATGACGATCGTCGTTGTAGGCGGACACTCTCGTAGCGTTGGGTAAGACCTCTGTCGCTGCAAGCCTCATTGCGCGGCTCCCGACTGGACGGCCTTCAAGATTACCCAGTTCAGCCATGGGTTTTGTAGTGCCGATGGGGAGCTTTGCGATCGCCAGACCGACGAGCATAGAGTCGCGATCACTGCCGTGGATAGCAGACTACGAAGCGCTGATCTCGCGGACAAGAAGGGCACCGCTTCTTATGTGTTGCCTGGCAAATTATCTGGCGTAAATCTTTGCACGGTATTTGGCGCGTGGGTGCCTGAGAGATCAGCCTTGGCCGATTACTAAGCTGTCTCGTGCGGCCTCGACGACCTCAGTTGAGACAGTGTGAAGTCGATTTAC
>DASYBJ010000401.1:0-39949 GCA_036500845.1 Acidobacteriaceae bacterium | reverse complement strand
AGCCTGTCCAAATGTCCCAATCTAAACAATTTGCAGTAGCAGACTACCGCGAGGCAAACCCTCGCGCTAAGGAGAAGTAACGCAATGCCAACAGCGACAGCATCCGTAGCGACCAGCTTCACTCCCCTCCATGACCGCATTCTGGTGCGGCGGGTGGAAGAAACCGAATCGGTGCGTGGCGGAATCATCATTCCCGACACCGCCAAGGAGAAGCCACAGGAAGGTGAGGTCATCTCCGTCGGAAAGGGCAAGTCCAACGACGAAGGTAAGGTCTTCCCTCTCGATGTGAAAGCAGGAGATCGCATCCTCTTCGGCAAGTATTCGGGCACAGAGATCAAGATCGATGGCGAGGAGTTCCTCATTATGCGTGAGGAAGAAGTTCTCGGCATCCTCAAGACTAAGTAAGCGCATCGCGGCTGAGCCGGATGCGCTTTTTTGTTGCGCGCAAACTGGCGTCCCGCGATTCAAGTTCCGCAATCAAAGCTGCTTGAGAGCAGCCAATCGAAGCCCAAAATGGCCGGCGCTTTCCGGCCGTAGGAAAAGGAGAAATATCAAATGGCAAAGCAGATTCTGCACGGAGAAGACTCGCGACAGGCGATTCTGCGTGGCGTAAACACGCTCGCCGAAGCAGTCAAAGTGACTCTTGGCCCCAAGGGCCGCAACGTGGTGATCGAGAAAAAGTTCGGCTCCCCGACCATCACGAAGGACGGTGTGACGGTTGCCAAGGAAATCGAACTGAAGGACGCCCTCGAAAACATGGGCGCGCAGATGGTGCGTGAAGTCGCATCGAAGACCTCCGATGTTGCCGGCGACGGTACAACCACCGCAACGGTGTTGGCGCAGGCCATCTATCGGGAGGGTGTTAAGACCGTAGCCGCGGGTGCAAACCCGATGGCGCTGAAGCGCGGGATCGATAAGGCAGTTGAAGCTGTCGTCGGCAAGCGTGACGAGCATGGCGTGGTTCAGGGCGGTGCGCTCGCCAAGTTCTCCAAGCCCGTAACCGGCGAGATGATCGCCCAAGTCGGCACCATCTCGGCTAACAGCGATTCAACCATCGGCAACATCATTGCTGAAGCCATGAAGAAGGTCGGCAAAGATGGTGTGATCACGGTCGAAGAGTCGAAGACACTCGAGACCCAGCTCGAGGTGGTCGAGGGCATGCAGTTTGACCGCGGATACCTGAGCCCGTATTTCGTCACCGATCCTGACCGCATGGAAGTTTCTCTCGAGGAGCCCTACATCCTGATCCACGAGAAGAAGATCAGCTCCATGAAAGACCTTCTGCCGTTGCTCGAGCAGGTTGCCCGCAATGGCAAGCCGCTCGTGATTATCGCTGAGGACGTGGACGGCGAAGCGTTGGCGACCTTGGTCGTCAATAAGCTGCGTGGCACTCTCAATGTGGCTGCGGTCAAGGCTCCTGGCTTCGGTGACCGCCGCAAGGCCATGCTCGAGGACATCGCCAAGCTGACCGGTGGCAAGGCCATCACGGAAGACCTTGGTATCAAGCTCGAGAACGTCAAGATCGAGGACCTGGGCCGCGCGAAGCGGATCACGATCGACAAGGACAACACGACCATCGTCGAAGGCCGCGGTGACTCCAAGGCCATCGAAGGCCGGGTAAAGGAAATCCGCAGCCAGATCGACAAGACCACCTCCGACTACGACCGCGAGAAGCTGCAAGAGCGTCTCGCAAAGTTGGTTGGCGGCGTGGCCGTCATCAAGGTGGGTGCGGCGACCGAGACCGAGATGAAGGAGAAGAAGGCTCGGGTTGAGGATGCAATGCACGCCACCCGCGCGGCAGTCGAGGAAGGCATCGTCCCTGGCGGCGGCGTGGCCCTGGTTCGCTCTGCTTCCGACGTCGAAGAATTGATCAAGACGCTGGAAAGCGACGAGAAGATCGGCGCTCAGATCGTCCGCCGTTCGCTTGAGGAGCCGCTGCGCCAGATTGTCGCCAACGCCGGCGAAGAGGGTGCGGTTGTCGTGGGCAAGATCATCGAGCACAAGAACCCGCACTACGGCTACAACGCCAGCACCAACAAGTATGAGGACTTGGTCGCGGCTGGTGTCATCGATCCGACCAAGGTCACCCGCACGGCTCTCCAGAACGCAGCCTCGATCGCCGGCCTCATGCTGACGACCGAAGCCATGGTCTCGGAGATTCCCGAGCCCAAGGGCCCACCTCCGGCCGGTGGTCACGGCGGCGGCATGGGTGACATGTACTAAGCAATACGTTCCTTCGTATCGAATCAAAATGGCCATCCTTCGGGGTGGCCTTTTGATTTTCAATCGAAGCGGAGGAGTGTCGTCCCTCACCACAATCCACACAACGAAAGCTACGCGTCGGAAGGCATCGGAAACGCCGCGTGCGCCCCGCTTTTGCTAGGTTGTCGGGGCACACCCAGACCTATGGATCCACGGTGGGCGGAAGGAGGGGAAGACAAAGCGAATTCAATAGGAGAAATCGAAGTATAAACTCGGGTTTATATAAGCAAACGTTTATACAAGCGTTTCGAGAATGCTTTAGATCGGAGAATGCTTCCAAAGAGACTCTTTTAGCCAATAACGAAAGGGGTTGGCGACTTCTCCGGATTGGCGCCAGTTTCCAACGATCGAGTCTTATGTAGGCCAGCAAAAAACAGTCAAATTCCAAGTAGCTAAAAAACACTCTGTTTTTTTCATTAGAGAAATGAATCTGAGCACCTCCAGACCACTCGAAAATCAATTCGTTCTGGGTCATTTGGAACTTCCTACACTTGCTCCCCGTCAGAGTCCATGCGCTTTGCGGAACTCCCGCACCACTTCGACAGGATCGCGGTGCGCTCCGTCGACAGCTTCGTTCATCGAGCGCATCTCTTCGGCGGTGATCTTCCCTCCGAGATCATTGAGTGCGGCTCCGAGTTGCGGCCAACGGAGGAGGGCTTGCTGTCGCACCAGAGGCACGGCCTGGTATGGAGGAAAGTAATGCCTATCATCAGCGAGAACAGTAAGCCCGAGAGCTTCGATCGGCCCATCTGTCGAGTTCCCGGCAATCATGTCGACCTGGTGCTCGTCGATCGCGCGATAGAGCAGTCCCAGGTCCATGACGCGCGGGTTTCCATCGAAGTGCAATCCGTAAGTCTGCTCTAATCCACGCAATCCATCTGGCCGCTCTTGAAATTCATAACCTACGCCAAGCTTCCATCGAGGCGCATACTCCGCCGCTTGACTCAGAGTTGTAACGTGGAGTGCTCTCGCCTGGTCGCCGCGAATGACCATCGCGAATGTGTTTTCGAATCCTAAGGGAGGGGCGACAGTGATGTCATATTTCCGCCGATACAGACGCCGCACAACCTCGAGCGCCCGCTGCGGATCCTTTTCGACAGGCTGTTTTAGAATCGCAGTCAGGGCGGTACCGGTGTACTCCACATACGCATCGATGCGGCCGTCAAGCAGTGCCTGATTGCAGATGTAGCTGCCCGCAAGATAGAAGCGGCGGTCGACCTTCATGCCGGTTCTTGATTCGATATGTTGGGCCAGAAGTTCGCCCAGAATCACCTGCTCCGTGAAATTCTTCGCTCCGATTACCGGATGGTTTGGGCGCGGCGGGCCACATGCCGCAGCAGCCAGCAGCAGGAGGCTTGCACACGAGCAAGCCAGCCACCGGATGATCATTCCCTTCCCTTTCCATCCTTGAAGGCGGGCACGCGCAGCCGTGTTTCTATCCAGCCCAAGAAAGTGTCGGCGGCCAAGGCAAGCATCGCCGATGGGATCGCTCCGGCCAATACCAGCCGGTTGTCCAGTGAAGCTACGCCGCGAAAGATCAACTCTCCTAATCCGCCTGCCCCCACTGCTGCCGCGATCGTGGCAATGCCAACGGCCAGCACCGTTGCTGTTCTCAAACCAGCCAGGATGAAGCCTGCGGCGAGCGGCAGTTCCACCTTCCAGAGCCGCTGGCGGTCAGTCATGCCCAAAGCTGTTGCTACCTCGATTACAGTGGGATCGACGCCGCGGATTCCCTCATACGTGTTGCGAACAATCGGAAGCAGAGCGTACCCGGTGAGCGCGGCGATTGCAATACGCGCTGCCCGCTCCCCAAGCCATGGCAGTGGCAACAAGAAGCCGAACAATGCCAGGCTGGGAATCGTCTGGATCACGTTTACAACAACGAGCACCGGCTTCGCCCATCTGCCATGGCGGGTCAGCCAGATCGCAGTGGGAATTCCGATCGCGGACGCCAGCAAGACCGCAGAACCGGTAAGCCACAGATGTTCCATCGTCAACTCGCCGATGTCCGACGCATTCTGCGCAAGAAAGCCGGGCATTATGTGGTTGCTCCAGTCACAGTCCGAGTCCCGCGGTGTACGGCACGAACGAAGTTCTCGACCGCTGGTATCTTCGACGTAAGGAAATCTTTCGATGGCAACCGCGCGACAACTTTGCCGGCCTCCAGTAGGACGATGTTCGACGCGAGATAAAGAGCTTCTTCGAGATCGTGAGTGACCAGCAACACGGTTTTTTGTACGCGCGGCAAGAGGTCACGCAAAACGTCCTGCATCTCGGCACGCGTGAGCGGATCGAGCGCTCCGAAGGGTTCGTCCATGAGCAAGACTTTCGGCTCCGCCGCAAGCGCGCGTGCCAAACCTATCCGCTGCCGTTGCCCGCCGGAGAGCTCGTAGGACATTCGATGAGCGAATGTCTCTTCATCTAAACCGACAAGCGAAAACAACTCGCTCACACGCGCTTTGATCGCTTGTTTGGGTTGCCCGGAAATCTCAAGTACGATGCCGACATTGCGCTCAGCATCGAAATGAGGAAGAAGCCCCGTCTCCTGGATGACGTAACCGATGGAACGCCGGAGAACGATGGGATCCCAATCCGAGGTAGCTTTGCCTTCGACCAGCACGCGACCTTGGCTCGGCACAACGAGGCGATTGACCATTCGCAGCAGTGTGGTCTTTCCGGAACCGCTGCGGCCGATAAGCGCGGTCGTCTCGCCGCTCGGAATCTCCAATTCCACCTTCTCGAGGATGGGACGCCCTTGGGACGATATCAAGGCAACTTGATCGAAGATGATGGCGTTCTGGTCGGAAGCTCGGGTCAACTGCGTTCGGTTCCTCTGGCCTGTTGACGCGAGCAGCGCGGCGTCTGGCGTGGATCGTTCAAGTGCAAAAGGCCCTTGGAACTTCAACAAACTGGCGCGTCCACTCAGGACGAGTAGACGTCGCCCTTCATGAACTTCACAGCGCCCGTCAATTGTGTACCCGTTTGGAGTCCCTAGCCGGTTTTAGCCTGTTCGACTTATGTTCGTATAAACCTAGCAGCCGTTTAGGCTTCGCTCTTCAATCCAGATTTGCAAAGAGTTCGGCTAGAACCAACCTGATGGGTGTCCCCGCTACAGCAAACGCCTGTGCGTTCACTGGACCTCCCCATCAATGTAGTCACGGTCCGGCCGGAAAACGCTGAGCAGATACTCGTTGACCGCTAAACGGTGGGCCGTCGTTGTCGTTGCCATGAAGAGACTCCGCTTTGGATAGTTTAGATCACGGTCGATTTCGAGAGCGTACAACGTGGGGGTTGGGGAGCTTTATCCCTCAGCCTCCTCCGGTTTCGCCGGTGCAGAAGGCTTGACTCGCACTAAGGTGATTTTGCTGAAACCTTCTTTGAAGCTGG
The DNA here is from genome assembly GCA_036500845.1 of Acidobacteriaceae bacterium. Taxonomy (GTDB): domain Bacteria; phylum Acidobacteriota; class Terriglobia; order Terriglobales; family Acidobacteriaceae; genus PALSA-350. The sequence continues at coordinate 34,300 of DASYBJ010000401.1, read as the reverse complement.
GTGGGCGCAGGCGTTCGGCCATCTTCTGCATGATCTCTTCGTTCACCACGCGCTCACGGCGGCGATTTCGCTCCATGCAGATCTCGTACGGAACATCAAAGAAGACTGCGTGCACGTCATAGCCGAAGCTTTTTGCCATCTTGATCCACTGCCGCCGTTCATGGGGCGAGAGGTTGGTGGCGTCCACATAGTTCCACGGCATCTTGGCAATGAGGCGAGCCCTGAGCAGAGATCGCAATGTCGAGAAAACTAGTCCTTGATAGCGCTGCTCGGTGATGTTGTCGAAGAGAATGCTCCGGAGCATATCGCTTGACAAGGGCATCACCCCACGGCGCTTGAACCATGTAGTCTTCCCTGAACCCGGCAGCCCGATCGCGAGTACCACATAACCCTTCGGGTTTTTGGGGCCCGCCGGCGGCAACTCCGGCGGAGGCTGTGAAGGGGATTCCGGTTGAGTTTCAAGAACCAGCTTGCCTTCCGCCGCTTGGGCCGGAGTCGCATGGAACTCCGCAGCTGCCAGCGTCTTTATGGCTTCGTCTTGTTTTTCTTCTGGTGCTTCTGGCTGTGTCTCTGTGGCTGCCGAAACCGGTTCCGGCTGTTCGGCGCTTTCGGCGTCCTCGTGCGTATCCGTCTCCGCATCCATGTCTATGTCGGATTCGATCGGTTGCTTGCCTGCCTGCCCGCGCGAGTCTTGCGGATAGATAGGCTGTAATGGAGTCGGTTGGTCCGCCGGAATCTCTTGCCCGATTTTCCCTGTGGACTCAGAGTCGTTCGGTCCACGCTTGCTGCGTCGTCTCATTCGTTCGCGCATCCATTGGCGCATGATGAGGATTTAACACAAAGCGGCCATAGCAGCAAACTTCGCAGCGCACTTGGCCGGTGATGCTCTTTGGTACACTCATCTTTCGACCTCAACACAGCGACGGCTTACGCACAATCTCGCCCCGCGACAACGAGCCCGAGCAAGTCGCTTGGTTTCGGGTGGGGCTGCCACAGGTCGTCTACTGACCACGCAGTAGTAGCTCAGCGCCTTCTTGAAGGAGAAAGCAAATTCCTATGGCAGTAAAGGTAGGTATCAATGGCTTCGGCCGCATCGGTCGCAATGTGTTTCGTGCCTCGCTCGGACATCCGGAAATTGAATTTGTGGCCGTCAATGATCTCACCGACCCCAAGACGCTCGCCCATCTGCTGAAGTACGATTCGATTCTAGGCAATCTGCCTCACACGATTACTGCTGGTCCCGATTTCATCTCCGTCGATGGCAAGCACATCAAGGTCTTTAAAGAGAAAGACCCGTCGGCGCTTCCATGGTCGTCCGTCGGCGCACAGGTTGTGGTCGAGTCCACCGGACATTTCACCGACGCCACCAAAGCCAAAGCGCATCTTCAGGGCGGCGTAAAGAAAGTTATCATCTCCGCGCCAGCAACCAACGAAGACGCGACCTTTGTTCTGGGCGTCAATGAAAAGACTTACGATCCCGCCCGCCATCACGTGATTTCCAACGCCTCCTGCACCACCAATTGTCTTGCGCCTATCGCCAAGGTGATGCACGACAGCTTCGGCATTGTTTCTGGCCTGATGAACACGATTCACAGCTTTACGAACGATCAGGTTACGCTCGACTTCCCGCACAAGGACTTGCGCCGGGCTCGCGCCGCCAGCTTGAACATCATTCCCACATCCACGGGCGCCGCGAAAGCTCTCCATCTGGTACTTCCGGAGCTTAAGGGGAAGCTCGACGGCTTCTCTCTGCGCGTTCCTACGCCGGTCGTTTCGGTCGTCGATCTCACGGTGCAGACCGAGAAGCCGGTGACAGTCGAGACAGTCAATGCCGCGCTCAAGGCCGCCGCAGAAGGTCCCCTCAAGGGCATTCTGGGATACGAAACGAATGAACTGGTCTCCATGGACTACAAGGGCAATCCGCTCTCATCGATCGTCGATGCTCCTTCGACCAAGGTCATCGGCAACGTCGCCAAAGTGATCAGTTGGTACGACAATGAGTGGGGGTACTCCAGCCGGGTCCGTGATCTGATCCTCTTACTCACGCAGAAGGGCCTCTAAAGCAATTCGTCGCTCGTAGCAAAATGGTGGGATGCGGCTTTCCCTCCCGGAGAGTCCGCATCCCGTTGCATGGCGAAGTTGGCTCCCAGGAAACTGGTCAGGTACTCCGGCATAACTCAGAGCGCGCTGCTTCCGTATCCGGCATCGGGCCAAATCGCAACCTTCAAAGAAGTCAATGCTGTCCCGGGACTGTCGACGCTCCTCAGGGAGATCATCCATGAACCAGGCTCCTCGGCGGAACATTAGCGGTGGCTCTCCCTATGAGCCCATTATTGGATTTTCGCGCGCAGTGCGTTCCGGCCGGCATGTGTACGTCTCCGGTACCGGACCTGTCGGAGCCGACACCGGCGATGCCGCTACGCAAACCACCCGTATTTTTGAGATCATTGCGAGCGCGCTGGAAACAGCAGAAGCTCGGTTGGAGCACGTAGTACGGACGCGCATCTACCTGACACACGTTGAAGACTGGGAAGCGGTTGCTGGCATCCACGGCCAACTCTTCCACGAAATCCGTCCGGCGGCGACGATGGTGGTAGTGGCCAAACTGCTCAATCCCACATGGCGCGTTGAAATTGAAGCCGACGCCGTTCTGCCCGAGGCAGGTTGAAGATCACTTTCCCGAAGGAACCCAATGAGCAAACTATCCATTCGCGACCTTGACCTAACGAATAAACACGTCTTTGTGCGCGTCGATTTCAACGTACCTCTCTCCGACGATGGCAGAGAGATTCTAGATGACACGCGCATCCGCGAAACACTTCCCACCATCGAGTACGCGCTGCGTCATCACGGCAAGGTCATCCTGGCTTCGCACCTGGGACGGCCGAAGGGTAAGCCCAATCCCAAATACAGTCTTCGACCTATCGTCGATCGTTTGCGCGTGCTGCTTGATCATGTAATCGGCGAATCGATCAACGTCGCGTTCTCACCCGACTGCGTTGGCGAACTTGCCACTGAACTTTCACAACAGTTGGAGTCGCGCCAGGTTCTACTGCTCGAGAACCTACGCTTCCATGCAGGCGAAGAAGCCAACGATCCACAGTTCGCCAAGCGCCTTGCCAACCTGTGCGAAATTTATGTAAACGACGCTTTCGGCAGCGCACATCGCGCACATGCATCCACCGAGGGCATCACTCACTTCATCCGCCAGTCCGCTGCCGGCCTTCTGATGGAGAAAGAATTGCTGTACCTCGGAAAGGCCCTTCAAGCTCCCGAGAGACCCTTTGTCGCGATCCTGGGAGGGGCAAAGGTCTCGGACAAGATCGGTGTAATCGATCACCTCCTGGCGAAAGTCGATGCTCTGCTCATCGGCGGAGGCATGGCCTACACATTCCTCAAAGCACAAGGACAAGAGGTCGGGAAATCGCTCGTTGAAACCGAGAAGCTGGATGTGGCTCGGGAAGCATTGAAGAAGGCCGAAGCGAAGGGAGTCCTTCTCTTGCTGCCGGTGGATCATGTACTAGCCGACAGGTTCGCTCCAGATGCGAAGACACAGATCTTCAGTGGAACAAGCCCATTCCCGTCCGAATGGATGGCGCTCGACATCGGACCGGAAACGATTGAACTGTTCGGCAAGCAGATCGCCGGTGCACGCACGATCGTTTGGAATGGACCAATGGGTGTTTTTGAAATGCCAGCCTTCGCCCGCGGGACAACGGAAATTGCAGAAGTCGTTGCAGAAAACGCCGGTGCCGTCAGCATTGTCGGCGGAGGAGATTCAATCTCAGCCGTCAAACAAGCGGGTGTGGCGGACAAGATCAAACATATTTCCACTGGCGGAGGCGCATCCCTGGAATTCCTCGAAGGGAAGACTCTGCCGGGGGTGGCGGCACTCTCGAACAAGGGATAGACAGGGATCAGCAATCAAGACGATAGACGGACGACAACAGACCAGACTTCTCGTCCTCCGAACAGACGGTCGGGAGACGTTTGCATTGCAACACATCCCTCCGTCATCCGTGGAAGAACGTGATGGAACGCTATAAGGGGAGGTTGGCGTTACGGAAGGAGCAGGTCCGACGAGTGTCTTGCGACTGATTGCAACCAGCTACCGTCTTTACGCCTGACCTCTGGCGCCTAATCGCGTCTTATGGCCGTTATCAATGTCGAGCTTCCGCTGCTCATCCTCGCCGCTGCGCTGGTCCTCGCAGTTGTGGCGTGGTTTCTCGGTACGTTTACCCATTTTCTGCGCGGCTATCGTTACCGCGTCAGCCTGGGAGTCTCCGCATTTGCGTTGAGCGGCCTCATGGGATTTTTCTGTGCACTCAAGCTTGAAATGGGTCTCTTTGGAGATTGGTTCTCCGCGCACTCGATTTTGATACTCGTCACCATTGCTTACGTTGGCTACGTTCTTTTCGGTTTCCTAGGTTGCTGGACCGCCCTTCGCATCGGCGAGCGTCTCGACCGCAAACACACCCTTTCTATGCTCTACTCGATCTTGGAAAACAAAAAGCGAGACGCGGGCCGGCGCCCTTAAGTAATCCACAAACGAACCTTTTTTCATCAGGAGAAGAAGACAAGAGCATGCGCAAGCCTCTCATCGCTGCCAACTGGAAGATGTACAAAACGCCCGCCGAGACAGAAAGCTTTCTAAGTACTTTCCTGCCGTTGGCTCAAGAAATCACCAAGAACGAAATTGTCATCTGTCCACCGGCAGTGGACCTAATCTTCGCGCTCCAGGCGATACGCGGCTCAAAGGTTTACATCGGAGCGCAAAACATGCACTTCGCGGAAGAGGGAGCCTACACCGGGGAGATCTCCGCGTCCATGCTCACCGCTATCGGCGTCACACACGTAATTCTCGGACATTCGGAACGCCGCCAGTATTTTGCCGAGACAGACGACACGGTGCACCGCAAACTGGTGACAGCACTCAAACATGGTCTCATTCCCATCGTTTGCGTGGGTGAGCATTTAGAGGAACGCGAGACCGGCAAGACTCAGGAAGTCCTTGCACGGCAGGTCAACCTCGCGATTCAGCAAATCAACCCCGCGGAACTCACTCCGCTGGTGATCGCCTATGAGCCAGTGTGGGCCATTGGAACTGGAAAGACTGCCACGCCTGAAGTGGCCGCCGAAGCCCATTTGGTCATCCGAGGAGCAGTCGCGCGGATGGTTGGACGGCAAGTCGCGGATGCACTGCGCATTCTGTACGGTGGCAGCGTAAAGGCTGACAATGCAGCAGCGCTCCTCAATCAACCCGAAATCGACGGCGCGTTGGTCGGCGGGGCTAGCCTCGATCCTAAATCTTTCGCTAAGATCGCCGCAGAATAAGACGTCTTCTTGGGGCGGCCGATCGACCGGGTCGCCCTCCCTCGCCGCGACGAATCTTGTCACACCTTAACGTAAACGTCCTCGTTTCTGAGTGTTATTTCATAAACCTGAACCTTGGCTTGGGGAAAGTGCGAGGCTTCCCCCGTAATTGGGTCAAAGGCCCAAGAGTGCCACGGGCAAACGATTTTGCCGTCCTCTACGTACCCTTCGCCGAGCGGACCGCCATGGTGTGGGCACTCGTTGTCAGTCGCGCAAACCGTCCCATTGACGTTCGCCAGGCACAGTGCTTTGCCTCCCGCGGAGAACTCCTTGGCGTGACCAACCTGTGGCAGCTCGGCACGGCCGCAAACACGGACAAACTCGCTCATCGTCTGCTGAAAACCCCTTCCCCATCGAGAACTGCTCTCATGCTACGTTAGATTGTCGATGACTGATAAGGCGTCCCCACCTCCAACCGACGCTCCGCAACAAAGTCCAGCCGTGAACTTCTGGTGCCCCACCTGCGCTCGTCCAGTCCCCGATCCGCTGGTCTGCGGCGATTGTTCAGCAATTCTGTGCAGGATCTGCGGGACCCCTCTCGAGTCGGCCGACGAACTAGCGTTCGGGTAAACAAATTCGGGCACGCATGAGCCACAAAAGCCTCAAGCACAATCAAACTCAACCGAATCGAAAAGAAACCTCTGGAGCTCGGCAGCCTGCGTCCTTTCGGCAAGAGGGCGGGGTCCCGTGGAATCTCCAAAAATCAGAGCAGCCTTTAGCGGAGCCGAGGTGGGTTTTCGGGGCTCTGATTGGCGTGCTGATTCTGGCTGCGATCGGGGTCTACGCCGCAATGTGCCTGCTCTTCTGGCAAGGTCAGTGGCAGCTTGTCTTCGGTACACCTCAACCGGTTCATGCCACTCCTGCTAGCTCTGGGCTGAAATACGAAGAGATCCGTTTCGATGCGACGGAGACAGGAATGCTCCAGTTGAGTGGCTGGTGGATCCCAGCCGGCTCCGGCTCTGAATTTGCCGGCGATACGATTCTCTTTTTGCGCGATGGATCTGGATCTCTTTCGGACTCCATTGCTCAGCTACGTGCTCTTCACGCACTGGGCATCAATGTGTTCGCCTTTGACTATCGCGGATTTGGGTCTAGCACGAAGATCCATCCTTCGGAGAAGAGCGTTTCGCTGGATGCTGAAGCGGCTTGGCAATATCTCGTGGCGACCCGCCACATCGATCCCGGCACAATCGTTTTCTATGGCTCAAAACTTGGAGCTGCCGTGGCTGCTGAACTTGCTCTCCGGCACCCGCAAGTACGGGCTCTATTGCTCGAAGATTTGCAACCGCCCGTTCTCGAACGCCTTGCGAGAGATCGGCGGACCCGCTTTCTACCAATGCGCTTGCTGTTTCACGATCGCTTCGATCCCACGCAAGCTCTCATCCGGCTCACAATCCCCAAGCTCTTCCTTAACGTCCCCTTGTCAGATCAGGAATATCAGAATACGCGTTCGTACGAGACTGTAGCAGCCGAGCCCAAGACGGCTCTTCTCCTGCACTCTGCACCTGGCGTTCCTGCGTATCAGGACCCCTCCTACACGTCGTCTCTCGAGAGTTTTCTTAAGAAGTACCTCCTCGAAGCTCAGAGATGAAAACCATATAAGCTGGGACTAATCGAAACCTGGATTTTCAGAAAAAGCTCAAAATAGGAGAACCGCTTGTTCAGTTGGCTTGACCGCTTCCAGCCCTTTGGCGCACTCGTAATGCGCGTTGTTCTCGGCGCCATCATGGTGGCTCACGGCTATCAGAAAGTGATTCCACACGGAGCGTTAGACAATTTCACGCGCACGGTGACCCACCTTGGACTGCCGTCGTGGTTGGGATATATGGCGGCCTTCACTGAATTCTTTGGTGGGATGCTCCTGATTGTCGGGCTCTTGAGCCGGATCGTCGGGTGTTTCGTGACAATCGAAATGGCAATCGCAATCTATAAAGTCAATCTCCACGGCGGCATCCTGGCTAGCAATGGCTATGCCTTCCCATTGGCTTGCCTCGCCGTCGCATTGATGCTGGTCTTCACCGGTTCAGGTGCTCTGGCGCTGGACGATCTCCTCGGCAAAGGGAGTATGGGAGCAAGAGCGCGCTAATTCATCTGCCGGTGCCGAGAGCCGTTCTTTCTCTTAGATCAAGTTCAAAAACTGAGCCTTTTGCAACCGAGCTCCCGGAAAAACCAGCTCGAGATTCTGCGCGCCGAGCGTGCGATATGCTGCCTCTCCAAGAACCTGGCGAAAATCCGTCGTAACCGCCAGATCGCGATCTTCATTGAGTTGCTCCGGCGAGAGCCCTGGCCAGCGCCCGTAGATCTTGCCCCCTTTCACGCAGCCGCCGAGTACAAACATGACGTTGGCATGACCGTGGTCGGTGCCGCCGGTGCCATTTTGCCGCGCGGTTCTACCGAACTCCGACATGGTGACCAAAACGATATTTTCGGCTCCGTCTCCCATATCTGCCCAGAAAGCGGCAATCGACTGGCTGAAATCGCGGAGTACATTGGCCAGTTGGCCCTCGGTTGCGCCTTGGTTCTGGTGGGTATCCCATCCGCCGATATCGGTAAACGCCGCTTCCACGCCCAGCTTCGCTTTGATTAGCTGTGCTATCTGCTTCATGTTGTTACCGAAGGCGGAATTTGGATAGGTCGCTCCGGATGCAGGCCGGTATCTACCCGGGTCAGATGCTTTCAGCATTTTGACCGCGGCGAAGGTCTCCTGTCCCGTGCCGCGTAATACGGTATCGCTCGACTCGTCGTACATCGCTTCAAAGGTCTGGCTGATAGAAGACGAGTTCGGATTCCTGCCGGCGACGGTGAAATCTTGCAGGTGATCGACCGCAACCGCTTGAATGCGGCCTTGCAGGGTCCGCGGGATCTGCGACCCTAGAGCAACTGCCTGGAAAGGATTCAAAGAAGTACGGCGGCGAAGGGCCTCCGCCTGGAGTGCCCGGTTCAGCCAACCGTCGGCCGTCGACTTGATTCCGGGCGTGCCGCTTTCCATGTAGTCTTGCGCGTCGAAGTGCGAGCGGGTCGAATCCGGAGACCCGGCAGCATGAATCGCTGCGAGGTGCCCTTGATCAAAGAGCGGCTTAAATGGCGCGACGGCTGGGTGGAGGCCGAAGAATCCGTCCAAGTCGATCACCTGACTCTGGGGTATCGCAATTGTGGGGCGCATCCGGTAGTAGCTGCTCTCTGCATGAGGTACCACAATGTTCAAGCCGTCGTGAGCGCCCCGCGCAAAGACCACCACAAGTGTCTTGCCTTGCGCCTGAGCGCTGGTTGCCTGAGCGAGCACCGAACGGGTGAGGAAGCCTGGCACCGCAGCCGTGCCCACCACGGCCATTGCGCCGCCTTTCATGAATGCGCGCCGGGTGAACGCCATAAGTCAACTCCTAGGATCAGATCGTCAGATCGAATCAGGCGCGAGGCGGAATTGCTCCCAGAACGCCTACGGAATCGAACGCGGATCGCGCTCCAAAGTTGCTGCAATTGCTCCAAGATGAGGAATCCGGAGGTCACCAAGAGGGCGTATGGTGGGGATCGGGCAATGACTTGGGATCAAAGAATTAGAAACGTTTATGTTGGCGGCGAATAGGGGGGATTTGAGAATGGATCGCACTGAATGCGTCTCGGAAGGACATGTTAGGAGGAACGGCTCAGAGCTTGCCGCGCCCCTGACCCGACTTCTCTAGTACTTCGCTAAGTCCGCGATCGCTCGAAATAGGTCGTCCGGCTGAGGCAAAATTTTGTCTTCCAAGATGGGCTGGTAGGCGACAAATGTATCCATCGCAGCGACCCGCTTGACGGGTGCATCCAGGTCATCGAACAGCTCTTCGCCGATACGCGCCGCGATCTCTGCGCCGTAACCCCAACTCAGCATGTCTTCATGAGCCATGATGACCCGGCTCGTCTTCCGTACCGAGGTTGCGATTGCCTCCCAGTCATAAGGACTCAGAGTACGGAGGTCGAGGATTTCCACTTCCATTCCGAGTTCCGCGCTGGCGCGTTGTGCGGCACGCAATGCTCGCGGGACGATTGCACCGTAAGTGATGAGCGTGAGATCGCTTCCCTTTCGCGCTATATCAGCCTTACCAAAGGGGATCATGAAATCCGGTCCCGGATAGGGCGCACGACCGAACGTCTCCCGATAGAGGCGCTTGTGTTCGAAGAATAGGACGGGATCATCGCATCGGATCGCTGTGCGCAAAAGCCCATTAGCATCGCGGGCGTTCGATGGAAACACCACGCGGATGCCTGGCGTATGCGTGAAGATGCTCTCGCCGCTTTGCGAGTGATAGATAGCCCCACCCGTAAGGTATCCGCCGATCGCAACGCGAACGACTGCGGGCGAGGAAAACTCCCCGTTGGAGCGCCAGCGGATCAGGCTGAGCTCATTCCGCAGCTGGTGCATCGCAGGCCAGATGTAATCGAAAAACTGCACTTCGACTACAGGTTTTACCCCCCGGATCGCCATCCCGACCGAGCGGCCTATGATGTTGGCTTCTGCGAGTGGCGAATTGAAGACGCGGTCGGATCCGAACTCCCACTGCAGTCCTGCCGTGAGTTTGAAGACACCTCCCTTGCCTTTAATCCTGGCGCGCTCCGCACTCTCGTAACGACTGGCGTCGGCCACATCTTCACCGAAGATCACAATGCGTGGGTCGCGCCGCATTTCATCCCTGAGACAGGCATTGATCAGTTCGGCCATTGTCCGGTCCGGATCATTGGGCGAAGCTTTGGCCGGCTTCGAGAACGCGATGGTTGTTGGGTCCAAATCTTCGGAGTACACATGCCGTCGAATCGAAGCAACCTCGGGCAACGGAGCGCGCAATGCTCTGCCTGCCGCGGCTTCCACTTCCCTGTCTACCTGCTGCTCCAAGCGGTTGATCTGCTCGGCGTCGAGGATCCCGTCGCGCAAAAGCCGCATTTGCAGCTTAGGGAGAGGATCGCGCAGGGAATCAGCCTCACGCTCCACATCGGAACGGTACAGCCGGTCGTCGTCGGAGAGCGAATGCGAATAAAGCCGGACGACGTGGCCATGGATGAACGCCGGTCCGTGGCCCAATCGGCAGTACTCTACCGCCCGTCTGAAGGCGGCGTAGCTCTCCACTGGATCAGTACCGTCCACCTCGGCAAAATAGAAGTTCGGGAAATTCGCCACTAGCTTCGAAATGTTGCCGCCTGGGGTATTGATTTCCACAGGCACAGAGATGGCGTAGGCATTGTCCTCGACCAGAAACAACACTGGCAATTTGAGGTTGGAGGCCGAGCTCATCGCCTCCCAAAATTCGCCTTCGCTGGTCGAGCCTTCGCCGAGAGAGACGAACGTCACCTCGTCCCCATGGAACTGAATTTCCTTGTAAGCCCGGTAGTCGCCCTCGTGTTGCGCAGCCGCTTCCGGATGACGCGCAAAGTATCTGCCGGCCTCCGCGCAGCCCACTGCATGGAGGCATTGGGTCGTAACAGCGGACGATTGCGTCACGATGTTCAACCGCTTGTTACTCCAGTGGGACGGCATCTGGCGTCCGCCGCTCGCCTTATCCGTTGCCGCGCCCACCGCTTGCAACAGGTGCTCCTCAACCGTTTCGCCCAGCGTTAATGCGAGGGCACGATCGCGATAGTACGGAAAGAACCAGTCATAGGCGGGGCGGAGGCTCATACCTGCGGCTACCAGCAACGCTTCGTGCCCGGCCCCAGAGATCTGGAAGAAGGTCTTCTGCTGACGCTTAAGCATGATCTCGCGGTCGTCGGTTCGGCGGGATAGATACATTAGCCGATACATCTCGATGAGTTGCGACGGTTCAAGTCCTGCGTAGGCCTCGACGCCGTTGCTGCGCTCGGTACTTGTCGTGGTGACCACTTTGGTCATGCGTCCCCAATCGGATCAGGATCTCCTGCCTCAGGCAGGAGTGGCGACTGCAGATTGTAACTCCTTCTCCCTAGTTTGGTTCAACTGGGCCAGATTGCCAAGCCGCGCCGAGGAATTTGAGAGGCCTCAATCCCCATCGAAGGCGATGAAGATGCCTGAAACCCGCAAACCCCCTCCTTCTTGTGGTCGGGAGTATGGTTATCGTCGCTGAGCACATGACTGCCAACATTGACCATACTTTTCCGCGCATGCTTTAATCACCCGGTTTGGAGCAGTTCTTGTTTGTGCTCTGCGAGTGGTGCAAAGTGCACAACTGGCCGCATGAGCTGTGTCCTTTTCGGAGGCGTTTGAATGATTCAGCGTGTTTATTCGGCTGCTGTTCTCGAGCAGGGGTCTGGCAACTTCAATCCCCTCCACGGTAGCTATTTCCTTTGGATTGCGCTTAGTGTTGGCGTCCTCGGTTTGCTGTTTGCATTCTTTATGGCCCGGTCTGTCCTCAGTTCTGATGCGGGCACGCCGGAGATGCAGGCTATCTCGAACGCGATCCGGGAAGGCGCCGAAGCATTCATGTCGCGGCAATACACGACGATTGCTCTGATTGCTCTCGTTCTAGCCGCCGCTCTCTATATCGGTTATCGGCTGTCCCCGTTCACTGCTCCTCTTGCGGGGAAAGTGGTGATCAGTTTCCTGGTGGGCGCTTGCTGCTCGGGAATCGCCGGATATACCGGCATGTTCGTTTCAATCCGTTCCAATATCAGAACGGCAAGCGCGGCCCGCTCGAGTCTTGGCCGCGCTCTGAGGATCGCATTGCATGGAGGCGCTGTCACTGGATTGACGGTGATTGCGCTGTCTCTGCTCGGCGTCGGGGCCCTCTTCTACCTCTTCGGAGGATTGACCGATCCAGCGCACGTCCCATATCAACTCGTGGGTTTCGGGTTCGGCGCTTCCCTGGTCGCGCTTTTTGCCCAACTCGGCGGCGGAATCTACACCAAGGCAGCCGATGTGGGCGCCGACCTCGTCGGTAAGGTAGAAGCTGGCATCCCGGAGGATGACCCGCGAAATCCCGCGGTTATTGCGGATCTGGTGGGCGACAACGTCGGGGATTGTGCCGGCCGCGGTGCGGACATCTTCGAATCCACCGCCGCGGAAAATGTCGGAGCAATGATCCTCGGGACGGCGCTCTATCCGATTTTCGGTCTCAAGGGTGTGCTCTTCCCCTTAATCGTTCATGCGATCAACTTGGTAGCCAGCTTCATCGGGGTTGCGGTCGTTCACAGCCGGGAAAATCAGGATCCCATGGATGCGCTCAACCGCGGGTACTATGTAACCACTCTCCTCGCCTTGCTTGGTTTCGCCGGCGGTGTATACACGATGCTCCAAGGGCGGTGGTGGCTGTTGGCCTCGGGCGTGGTAGGGATTGCGACTTCCTTTCTCTTCGTGCGGATTACGGAGTATTACACGGAGACGCGCTATCGACCGGTGCGCTCGATTGCGGAGGCGTCGCTGACAGGTCCAGCAACCAACATTATCACCGGCCTTGCGGTCGGGATGGAGACGCCCGCACTGCCGGTCATCGTCATCAGCGCTGCACTGCTGCTGAGCTACTACTTTGGAGTGCGCGGATTGGCCGACGCCGTCATTCCTAGCTATGCGAAAGGGATTTACGGCACGGCCATTGCGACGATGGGAATGCTTTCTTCTGCAGCTTACATACTGGCAATGGACACGTTTGGCCCGATCACCGATAACGCAGGCGGCATCATCGAAATGTCGGATCAGCCGCACGAGATTCGGGAGAGGACCGACAAGCTGGATGCGGCGGGCAACACGACCAAGGCTCTGACCAAGGGATATGCGATTGGGTCGGCAGCTCTGGCGGCGTTTCTGCTCTTCTCCGCATATCTAGAGACCGTCCACAATATAGTGGCTCATCGATTTGCCGATGCTCATCAGCAACTCCCGGCTGGCTGGGGGTTCACGAATATCAATCTAGCAAGCGTGCCCGTCTTCGTGGGCGCCCTGCTTGGCGGCATGCTTACCTTTCTCTTCTCCTCGTTCGCGATCAAGGCTGTGGGCCGCGCGGCACAATATGTGATCGAGGACGTCAGGTCTCAATTCAAAGAAAACCCCGGCATCATGCAGGGCACGTCGAAGCCGGATTACGGCCGCTGCGTGCGCATCGTCACTGGCGCCGCTTTAAAGGAGATGGTGCTTCCCGGTGCGCTTGCTGTCCTCATGCCTCTGGCCGTCGGGCTGATTTTTCGACACCTCGGTCCTGCCTTCCATGTCCGCTCAATGGGTGAGTTCGAATTGGTGCTCAATGGACACCCTTTGAATCTCGCTGGCGCCGAATCCGTCGCAGCCCTGCTCATGGTGGGCACGATCAGCGGCATTCTGTTAGCGATGCTGATGAACAATGGCGGGGGCGCGTGGGATAACGCCAAGAAGTATATTGAGTCCGGCGCGCACGGTGGAAAACGATCCGAGGCACACAAAGCTGCGGTGGTGGGTGATACCGTCGGCGATCCCTTCAAAGACACAGCCGGCCCATCGCTTCACGTGCTGATCAAGCTGCTGGCAACCGTCACGCTCGTGCTTGCTCCGCTATTTCTGTGAAGGCTGTTCGCCGCTGTTCGTTTCAGTTGTCAATCTGAGGTCTACTCATCACTCTAGTGACTTGTCGCAATGACAACGATAGTGACTGGAATCGTAGAGAGACACAGTGAGTCCGGAGAATCCCAGGTCTCAGAATCGAGACCCTGGGGCACCCAGCTTGGCTGTATGCTAACGAATTCACCGCGACGGGACACTAGTTAGGACTCGCGATGGAGTAGTGAGCACTGAGGATGAACGACTGAGCGCCAAGAACGTTTCACTGCGCCTTCATCTTGTCGCGGACGCTCCGGGCTAACTTTTCGATCTCATCGGCCTTCTTGATGACATCAATCGACATCGTGTCCTTGTTCGTTTTGGCGACCTCGGTTTTGAGCTCCGTGGCCAATGAGAACAGCTTGTCGGTATCTTTGACCAATTGCTTTTGCCGATCGGAGTTGCGTGCAAGAGCTTGGCGTCTTTCCATCTGCTGAGTCTCTGGACTGGGCTCCTCAGCACCTGGCAGCGCACCGGGAATCGAGCCCGAGATCGAGCCCCCGCTGCCGCGCGGAGTGGTCGGCTGCTGGGGAATCCCTTCCTGCGGAATCATGCCAGACCATGCTGTGACGGCCACAGCAACCGAGAGAAGGAGCAGGCTCGCTAACAAGGCAGGCCTCCCTAAATCGCGCAACTTGGTCAATTGTCCTCGCATCCCCGCATAATAGAAACGAGATACATTCTACCCCTTCGCAACGGAGCGCGCGTTTATGGTTTCCGTCTGGTCACCACACACATTCGTCTGGTCTCCACACACTTTTATGGGGCAGCTGGGCAATCAATGGCTATCCGATATGCAAAGCTTTCTACACATCGGTCTGCCCAAGCTGATTTTCATTGGACTGAGTACGTGGCTGCTGATCGTGCTCGTCAATTTCGTCACCGGCCGAATCATCAAAGTTGCAGACAGTAGAAGCAGCGTAGGTGCTGGTCGTGCTGCCCAAGTACGCACTCTAGCTTCCGTGATGCGCGCAACCGGTATTGGTATCGTGCTTTTTCTTGCCGCTCTCCAGGTCATGCAGAACGTTCTGAATTTCAACCTAGCTCCGCTGCTAGCCAGCGCCGGCGTTGCAGGCGTTGCGATCGGCTTGGCCGCCCAAACCATCGTGAAGGATGTGCTCAACGGCATCTTCATCTTGATCGAAGATCAGTACACGGTGGGAGACGTTGTCACACTCGCGGGAATCACAGGCACGGTTGAGTCGATGACCCTGCGCAAGACAACGGTGAGAGGTTTTGATGGCACGCTCTTCGTGATTCCGAATAGCCAAGTGACAAATGTGGCCAACCAGAGCCGCGAGTTCTCGGTCGGTAGTCTTCCCATTTCCGTCGACTTCTCCGCCAACCCGGACGAAGTTGTGCCGTTGCTGAAAGAGATCGCGATGAGCGTGCGGAACGATCCGGCATACCGTAACGTATTCCTTGAGGATCCAAAAATCCTCGGCATCGATTCCATCAAAGGATCGGAAGTCATTTACCCGATCCAGGTTCGAACGCTTCCAAGACAGCAATTCGATGCGCTTCGCGAGATGCAACGCCGCATCCGTCTCGCATTGGAGGAGCACGACATGCTGCCCGGGAGTCCCTACCGCATCGCAAACCATCCTGGAAGTTTCACCGCGAGACCGGCCATGGAGCCGGGTGGCACAGCTGTCCTGACCGCTGACCCTACGACAGCCAAGCCCAATGAAGTGAATCCGTTCTTGAGCAGCTGAGAATCGGTCGGTTAAAAGGCGGTTAGCTAAAAGCCGGTCAGCGACTAGAGCCATCTGGCAAAGATCTTCGCAGACTGACTGGACTCTGCACAGCCACACCGTTGAAATCAGCAGCAAGTTCCCGGCCGTTCCCTCACCGCTTCCTAACTAACCGGCTTTTAGATCACGCTTTCCTCGCCTGACCGCTTTTAGCTGACTGCTTCTATCAGCTGCTCCGCGCTCGTTACCGGTGGCAGGCATGTTGTTCCCTTGCACACGACTGCGAAGCTCGCCGAGCCTTGGAGTTGAGGAATCTGTGGCAGTGTTTCCGCCAGCATCGGCGGCAGACTATCACGGTCTCCTATCTGTGCACGAGTCAGGTGAATGACGCTCTTATTGACTCCAAAACGTGCAGTCGCCGCTAATTCGAGCCGTTCTGCTTCCTCGTCTTCGCCTACCACCACGATCTGCACCGGCGGGAGCAACAATTGCTCGAGCGCCAAGCCGTACGTTCCCGCGTACAAACCGAAGTGTTCCACAACTCCGGCAAAAGTCTCCAAAGTATCCTCTGCCTTTTCCTGGAAATCGGCTCTCCCGCTCAGCGTCCCGAGCCGCAAAAGAGCTGCGGCAGCCAGAGGATTACCCGCTGGGGTTGGAGAATCTTGCAGTGGCTTGCGACGCGCGCTCAATGCGCCGAGCACACCCTCGCTCGGGGGAGCCGCATCGAAGAAACCTCCGCCGGTTGCATCATAGAAGTTGGCGACCATGCGCTCGCCTATCTGAAGCGCAGCGCGGTAGTAGCGGATCGCGCCGGTGGCCAGCCAACCATCGACGCAAGCATGGACCAGAAATGCGTAATCGTCCAATAGACCCGCAATGTGCTTGCTACCCGGGTTGCCATTGCCTGCTGTGCCACCGGTATAAGCGATCACGTGCGACAGACCGAGTGCGTCATCCCAGCCCTCGGCCAACAACCGGTCTAACGTAAGCAGAGCAAAGGCTCTCACTTTCGGCAAACGGAGAACATGTGCGGCCTCCAAATAGGCCGACACCGCCATCGCGTTCCAGTTCGTGTAAATGGTCTTATCGATAAACGGCGTGGGCCGCCTGTCGCGGGCGGCGTAGAGTTTGGCCGAAGCGGAAGAAAGCAGAGTTTCCGCATGCTCCAGCGTCATTTCTGCCTTGTCCGCAATCTCCCCCAACGTATGTTTCACGTGCAGAACATTCTTCTGCGGGTTGTGGTGCATATCGCCCAAATCACCAATGTCGTAATAGGGAGCGGCAATTGCCATTTCCTCAGGAGTGAGAACGTCCTCCGTCTCAGCCCGTGTCCAGGTGAAATAGTCGCCGTCATCCTCGAGATTGATGTCGGCGTCTTGGGAGGCATAGAAGCCGCCGCGCTCGCGGTCGCTTAGCGATGTATCCATCCAGCGGAGAATGTCCTTGGCGACCTTTGCCGATTCCGGATCGACAAAGCTTTGAAAAGCATGGACGTAGTTTTTTAGGAGTCCCGCATTGTCATACAGCATCTTTTCGAAGTGCGGCACGACCCACCGCTCATCAACGGAGTAACGATGAAAGCCCCCGCCCAAATGGTCATAGACGCCGCCCTTCGCCATCTGTTGTAAGGTGAACGTCGCCGCCTTGCGAGCACCTTCATAGCCCGTCCGAGTGGCCACATCCAAAAGCAAATCGATGGCCGCAGGGTGAGGAAACTTGGGTTGAGAGCCAAAGCCGCCGTGGTGTGCATCGAACTGGCTCACCGCTGAAGCCACCATCTTTTCGACAAGGCCCATGCTTAGGGTGCCGCTCCGTCCAGCGAAGCTCTCGTTATACTCGACAGCTTCTAGCACGCTTGCCGCCGACTCCTGCGCTTCCGAACGGCGGGTCTTCCAAACATCTGCCATCGTGAGCAGAACCCGCTCAAATCCCGGCCTGCCATAACGGTCATCCCGAGGAAAATATGTTCCCCCGAAGTATGGCTTTCCTTCTGGGGTAAGAATTGCCGTCAGAGGCCATCCTCCTTGGCCGCTGATCGCCGAAACCGCTGCCTGATACCGGCTGTCCACGTCAGGTCGTTCGTCCCTGTCCACTTTGACCGGTATGAAATGCTCGTTGATAACCTGCGCCAGCGATGGGTCTTCATAACTCTCGCGATCCATGACGTGGCACCAGTGACACCAGACCGCACCAACATCGAGAAGAATCGGCTTGTTCTCGCGGGAGGCACGTGCAAAGGCCTCCGGACCCCACTCATGCCAATCGACAGGCTGGTGCATAGCGGACCGCAAGTAAGAAGAAGATGCGAGGCGAAGCGAATTTGTTGAATCACTCATCATTCTTAAGTTTAGAACCTGTTCCCTGGTCATAGGACTATAGGGCCGGCCTTTGCTCGAGAGAACACGGCTGACGAGGCCGGGGCTGCTGCGGATGGCTGATCGATTTTGAGACGGCGCCGCCGCAAATGCGAAGCCTGTCCATTTTGGGAGCAGTTGCAGGACGGCCAGCTCACTCACTGCTGAAGGCGAAAGCTCCTGAACTCTTTAAAAGCTCCGGGACCTCAAGGATTCTGAGGGCTGGAAACTCAGGCATAAAAAATCCGGTATGAGGTTATTACCAGCGGGCGGAGGATAGCCTACGCTCGGCAAGAATGCTGTATGTGGCTGTCATTACCACTGCGAATATAAGGGCGAAAACGATCTGGGAGGTGAAGAACGTGTACTCAATTGTGGGTAGATCCACAAAGTGGTCCCTCGCAAAAAGATTCAATCGCTTCCCCATCGCAAGGATTGCGGCTGCCGCACCTGCACCCACCAAGATTCCGCGCCAGCGGACTGCCCAACCGGGTGGAACCAACAGCGCAAGAGGTAACACGAGCGGCACCCAGGCTGCCGCGGCCATAAAGAATGTAAAGCAAGCCCACACTGTGAGCCCCTCTGCGAGCGTGAGCGCTAATCCATGAGTTTGGCCTTCCCAGTAGCGCCGAGCGAGGGAGATTTCGAAGGGAATCGTCAAAAGAAAGCCCACAATCCAGCCCGTGAATCCCGCGGCCGCCGCGTACTGCAACCGTATCCTCCAGCCAAACTTCTTCATGTCACCAAGCGGCCGGCTACTTCGGCGTAGAGTTCCACGGCGTCGAGCAGTTCTTTTTTGGCCAGCTTTTCCCCTGGTGTATGAGCCACGTGGATCGAGCCCGGACCCAGCAGGAGCGGCTCACCCCAATTCGAAAGCGCAGGGATGTCGGTCGTGAAGGCCGCGACCATGGTCTCAAGACCCTGCACATGTTTCATGCGGACGAACGGAATCTCGAGGGTAAAATCTACTTCGGCGAGGCCATGAACAGCCGCCTCGATTCTGCGTCGCGTTTCTTCCGACGATCCCACTAACCGCACCAACACATGCGCCTCTGCCGCGTCGGCAATCACATTTGGGGCTCTTCCCCCCTCAATGACGCCGATGTTTAAAGTGCTCGGACCAACATCTTCGAGACTGGGCAACTCCACTTCCAATAGCCGATCGAGAGCCCGAATCAGTTTATTGATCGCGCTGTCTCCCAATTCGGGATACGCCGAATGCGACATTCTTCCTCGGGCGCGGATTTCGGCGCGCAAGGCGCCCTTCGAGGCGAGGGCTAGCTTGTTGCCAGTCGGCTCACCGTTGATCAGGAATCGGCTGCCTTTGGGTTGCTCGTTGGCCGTAAGCGCTCCCGCAGAGTCGCGCTCTTCCCCCACCACGAACAGCAGACCAACCTTTATTCCCGCGGTGCGCAACTGCTCGGCGGCCGCTACCTGAGCCGCGATAATCCCTTTGGCATCACATGATCCGCGGCCATAGATGAAGAGATCGTCCTCGCTGCTCGGTATGAAGGGTGGCACTGTATCCAGGTGGGTTGAAAAAACGACATCCGGGCGCTCGCCCACTCCTGCGTATACGTTGAACCGCTCGGTCTGAAAGGCTTCCATTCTTGCCGAAGAATTGCTGGAGGGCGGTGGCGCCACCGGCATCCGCTCCACTTCAAAACCGCGCTCGTCCAGAAACTCAGCGAGAAATGTGCCAACCGCATGTTCGTTATAGGTAATCGATTCGATGTCTACGAGCCGGCGCGTGAGTTGAATCGGATCGAGCTTGGTCATGATTTTCAGCATACCTGACGACAATCTTTACAATAGAGAGCAGACATGAGCACTCCGCCTTCTTCAGGACAAACCTCAACGATGTTGCGCACCATTGACAACCTTGTTGGGCCGGCGGGCCGCCTCGAGGCGCTTCTCAATTTGGGAGGCGCCGACGCACGCTATTCGGTTCTCCTCTGTCATCCGCATCCCTTAGGCGGAGGCACGATGCACAGCAAAGTCGTTTATCACGCAATGAAGGCCTTCCAATCATTCGGTCTTCCGGTGCTCCGCTTCAACTTCCGTGGCACCGGTTTGAGCGAGGGCGTGCACGATGAGGGGCGGGGCGAAGTCGAGGATGTGCGCGCAGGCCTCGCTTGGCTGGAACGGGAGTTCCGTTTGCCAATTCTGTTCGCAGGGTTTTCGTTCGGCTCAAACGTCGGCTTACGCGCCGCCTGCGGAGATACCCGGGTTCAGGGAATCGCGTGCCTAGGACTTCCCGTACATGCCGAAGGTCGCGATTATCACTACAACTTTCTCCCGCACTGCTCTCAGCCGAAACTCTTCTTGAGTGGCGATGCC
The DNA here is from genome assembly GCA_036500845.1 of Acidobacteriaceae bacterium. Lineage (GTDB taxonomy): Bacteria > Acidobacteriota > Terriglobia > Terriglobales > Acidobacteriaceae > PALSA-350. The sequence continues at coordinate 14,033 of DASYBJ010000401.1, read as the reverse complement.
GATCAATACGGCTCGAAAAATGCGGTCGCTGCTATCGTCGCGAGCGCCGCGCCTCCGGTCCAGCTGGTTTTTGTACCGGGAGCCGATCACTTCTTCACGGGCAAGTTGCAGCAGATGCAGCTTTCAATCCGAAGTTGGGTCGAGACCGAGTTCCTCCAACCGAAACACGCGGGCGCAGCCGCAGTCAGTACACCGCTCGCAGACCAATGACCGACAGCACGTACAGAAAATGACATTCGAGATACGCGACAAGGGGCTTGATTCTCTGCATGCGCAGGCGCGAGAGATTTTTGCCTATGCGCTCCAGACGTCGAGCATCACCGCCGCTTTCGATCGCCTTCTTCGTTTCGAAAAGGGGTCACTGATCCGCCGCTGTGAACAGAACGGCAAATCCACTGCTATTCCTGTTGGCGAGTTCAAGAAGATCTATGTTGTTGCCGTCGGCAAAGCGTCTCTCGCCATGCTCGATACGCTGCTCGCGCGCTTACCGCGCAAAGACCGCGTACGCGGGGTCTGCTGCGCGCCTACTCTTCCGCAGCATCGTCATCGCAATTTCCAATACTTCGTGGGCGGTCACCCATCGCCCAATTTAGATTCTTTTCGCTCGGCTCACGCCGCCTTACGCCTGCTGAAGCGGGCTGACGAAAACACCTTTGTCTTCTTTCTGATCAGCGGTGGCGGCTCCGCGCTTTTCGAAGCACCGCTCGATAACCGGATCACGCTCGAGGAAACGATCGATTTTCACCGAGTCCTCGTAAGCTCAGGAGCAACCATCACGGAGATCAATACCGTACGGAAACATTTCTCCGCGGTGAAAGGAGGGAGGCTTGCCGCGGCTGCGCCGGCGGCAACAAAGCTGACCCTGCTTCTCTCTGATGTTCCTGCCCAACACCTCGACGCACTCGCTTCGGGACCGACTCTGCCGGACTCATCCACGATCCGAGAGTGCCTGAAGATCATTGACCGTTACCAGATGCTCGATCGCTTTCCACCGAAGGTCCGAGCCTTTTTTGAAGATCCCGACCTTCCGGAAACCCCTGGGAAAGAGGTCGAGCGCGATTCCGCGTCTGCGGCGATGGCAACTAAAACGGACGCCACCTTAGAAGACAACCTTCCGGAAACCGTATCGGTAAAAGCCGAACCGTTGGTTTTGACAAGATTCGAGCGCTCTTACGTTGCGACCTTACTCTCGAATGAAGAGCTCGTCGAAGCAGCACGCGATCGAGCGGCGGCCCAAGGCTGGACCGTTGTAATCGACAATACCTGCGACGACTGGGATTATCGGGAGGCTGCGCACTATCTTCTGCGAAGACTCCATCAGCTGCGGAAAGAAGCAGATCGTGTGTGCGTGCTCTCCGGTGGAGAAGTTACCGTGCGTCTCGGTAAAGCTCCCGGCGCGGGAGGGCGCAATCAACAGTTTGTGTTGGCTTGTGCCTTGGAGCTCGCCGGCATCCCAGCAACCGGCGCTTCCCGGGAAGATCCTGCGCTCTCCGCCGCTCCCGGCGAATCGATTGTGGTCTTTAGCGCGGGCAGTGATGGTGTGGATGGACTGAGTCCGGCGGCTGGAGCGATTGCGGATCCCACTACAATCGAGCGCGCCAAGTCGCTTGGCCTTGACGCGTTCGCCTCGTTCTGTGCTTTCGACTCCAATCCCCTCTTCGCCGCTTTAGGAGACACGGTGGTGACTGGCCCTACCAACAACAACCTGCGCGATCTGCGAATACTATTCAGCGAAGCTGCCTCTCGTCTTTAGCTCGGAAGCAGTCTGCCGCTGCATATGCGACTCAACGGAGATACTGGGGAACGGATTGTGAACGCAGCCGCTCCGAAGAACGGCTGCGCGGAACCAGGCTCAATGCACCATTGCAGCAAGAATGCAATTTAGTACGTCAGCACCCAACCATCGTTTGTGAGAATGAGGGTTGCCTCATCGATTGGCGATGGCTCCAAGGACTTGGCAACGTCTGGGAACGCGCTGCGCACCTTGTTATCTTTAGCCCAGCCTGCGCTGTCCTTCTCGACGAAATGGTATTCGACTTTGGTGAGCGGCATGCCCTGATAGCTCACCGGTGTCGTGAACTTCTCAACGCTCGTGACTTCGCGACGCCCGTAGCAGAACCGTCCATTTCCCTTCACCCGGCTTCCGCTCACTGTCATCGAATAACGATTGACGATGCTCCTTCCGCGGATAGACTGCTCACGAGTCAGCAAGCCAGCTTGGACCAGAGCATCCAACCGGCTTCGTGTTTGGGCCAGGAGCTTGTCATTTACGGAGAGCTCATAGGGAAAGGGCAGCGGCTTCGCAAACAGGCAATCGGCATTAAGAGAGTAATCGCGGTTTAAGGCTTTCTCGAGACTCTGTTTGCTTGCCACCCTTTGATCGCCGCAACCGACCGCCAGCATGCTCACTGCTCCAGTCAAGATCGCAACCCGAAGTGCCATCGAATGCAGTTTCATATTCTCTCCAAGCAGATTTGAAATCCCGCAACAGAACAATCACTGTTCTATAAAGAGACTAATCGGAAATCCCCGAAGCAAAAAGCTTACGAATTGGGTAGCAGCGGGGTAGACCGGTGTCACTTTTGAATCATTACTCGGATGCACATCGGTACTCAATCAGGCGCTGCTATCACTTTGGCAGCATTACTTTTACGCACACTGGTACTCTAGCTGAGGATGAAAGGACGGACAGCTACAAGGTGTTCGTCCAACTTCTCCCTCGCCGACGAAAAAACAATCTCACCCAGCACTCTTTCCGAAGAACTCCGCGTCGCATACCTCGATCTACGCGGCGACCATCCAGTTGCACGGCAAAGGATAAAATAATCTAGACGAGATCCTTGACTAATTACATTCAGATTGGAAGTTCCAGTAGGACAAAGTGCGCGGGGTCAGAATGGAGTACAGCGTGTTGGAACAAATCTTAGAAGCGATCGACGAGGAACTTGCAAGATTGAAGAAGCCCGAAGGATCTTGGGAGGTTCTCAAGTGACTCCTTCATCCCGACCAGCGCTGACACACGCTACTCGCCAGACGCGAGCGCCGCGTCGTCGCCATCTGAGCGCAAAAGCTCGGCAAACGATCGCGGAAACTCAGCGGAAACGTTGGGCGAGAGTAAAAAGACAACAGACACCCGCATCGGCTATCGCAACAGAACAGAAAGCAGCGGCAGCGAGCTGACTGCTTCTCCTCGCAACGGAATCACTCTCATGGCGGATAGGTTCGGCTGCGGGCACGTTTCGGCGAAACGGGCCCGAGGAGCCGGTCAATCGGATCCATCGCCTCCCCAAACGACTGCGCCCTCGCGTTCCTTCCCTAGCAGTCCATTTTGTTTTGTAACGAATCCTCGAAGCTACGTGACAATTCGTTACAAACCATTGGGCTGATTGCCTTTTCACCACCCTCGCGGCAGGTTATCCTCGATACGTGGGCTGTTCGTTGGGCAACACGGATTGCGTCTCAGAACGAGGATTTTCCGTCTACTTTCCTTGGGGAAATTCTTGCCGGGTGGCGTGGGGCTCTTAAGCTCGGTGAAGCGGGTTACGTCTAACAGGCTGACCTGAAAACGCGGCACCGTGGATTAGCGCGACTCGCGGGGGCATTTGCTTGAGGTTTTCTGATATTTTCAGTCTACTTGTACCCGACAGGCGCCGGATCTCGCTGCAGTGTTTTCTCAAGAGAGCTGGATGGTTCAGTCGGGCTCCCAGAACTGGGATGGGGCTTAAGACAAATTGCCCGGCGCTTCCGACGTCGTTGCTGGTCCTTCCAGAGAGCCGGGATAACACATCTAGAAACCGAGCCGCTGAACTGTTTCGCTTGTTGTCCCGTGGCTCCTGGCTGAATGCGGCTTAGAAGCACAGTGCCGGCGAAAGCACGCCGCGTTTGTCCGCACCGCCTTGGATCTCCTCGCTTCTGGTCCTGCTCACCGGGAGCCTTGATGTTCGCACTGAGATTCTGATCGCTGGACGGACCGGCCAATATGCTCCACAGGCCCTATCCACTCCGAGACGAGATGTAGAACGCCAGGTTGAATGAATGCCAGAAGAAACAATTGTAGAAACGCCTCCTCATGTTGACCCTGATCGCAAAGTGCCTCCGCCAGGCTCGAAACCGGCCCGATCCCCGCTGGTGCGCGTCCTTGTCTGGCTGCTGATCCTGGGGGCGTTTGGTGTTCTTTTCTGGATGGTTTGGCATCACAAAGCGGCGCCGGCCGTTGGTGGTGGTGGCGGCCGGCGCGGCGCCTTTGGAGGTCCGGTCACGATCACTACGGTTACTGCGAAGAAGGGCCAAATCGGCGTCTCTCTGCAATCGATCGGGACCGTAACGCCGATCCATACGGACACGATCACCAGCCAGGCTTCAGGATTGATTACCCAGGTGAACTATCGCGAAGGCCAGCTCGTTCATCAGGGCCAGCCATTGATTCAGATCGATCCCCGGTTCAACAGCGCGCAGGTGATGAATGCGGAGGGAACACTCGAGCGCGACAGGGGATTGTTGGCGCAGGGCAGGATGGATCTTGAGCGCTACCAGGCTGCATGGGCGAGAAATGCCATCGCGAAGCAGCTCCTGGATGATCAGGAAAAACTCGTGTTGCAGCAGGAGGGCACGGTAAAGGCGGACGAAGGCACGCTCGAACTGGACAAAGTTCAGCTCTCCTATTGCAACATCTTTGCTCCGATCTCAGGCCGTGTCGGCCTGCGCCTGGTCGATCCGGGAAACGTCGTACAGGCCAACAGCACGACTCCGTTAGTGGTGATAACTCAATTGCAGCCGATCACGGTCGTTTTCACCATTCCCGAAGACAATGTGGGCGATGTGCAGGAGCAACTCCACAGGGGAAAGACACTTTCAGTCGATGCCTTCGATCGGAACGACCAGCACAAGCTCTCGAGCGGCAAGTTGTTGAGTCTGGACAACCAGATCGACACCACGACGGGAACCTTGAAGCTGCGCGCAATCTTCGAAAATCGCGACAATGTGCTTTTTCCTAACCTGTTCGTCAACTCTCGGCTTCTGGTGAAAACACTCTCTGGGGTAACGCTGATCCCTAGCTATACGATTCAGCACAACGGCGACACCTCATTTGTCTTCCTGGTGCAAGATGGCGAGGCCCATATTCATGATGTAATCCCAGGTGTCACAAACAACGGCATGACTGAGGTGCAGGGCGTTTCCCCAGGGGACGTGATAGCGGATAGCAGCTTCGAAAAGCTTACGGATGGCTCTAAAGTCGTCATCTCGAAGAGGCCGATCCTCCCTGCTGCTGACGGAACCATCGCGCCGTGAGCCCGTCTCGCCCATTTATTCTGCGGCCCGTAGCCACTTCGCTGCTGATGGCCGCAATCATGCTCACGGGTATTGTTGCGTATACGCAGTTGCCGGTTTCTGCGTTGCCGGAAGTGGATTACCCGACCATTCAGGTGTTGACTTTCTATCCGGGAGCCAGTCCGGATGTAGTTGCTACAACTGTCACCGCTCCTCTGGAAAGACAATTTGGCCAGATACAAGGTCTCAGCCAGATGACCTCCACGAGTTCTGGCGCAACTTCCGTAGTCGTGCTGCAGTTCAACTTGGCACTGAATATCGATGTCGCAGAACAGGAAGTGCAATCGGCGATCAACGCGGCACAAAGCTTCTTGCCTGCCGATTTACCCGCACCGCCGATCTATAGCAAGACGAATCCTGCTGACGCGCCCGTGCTCACCCTGGGAATCACCTCAAATTCCCTGCCCCTCTCCCAGGTAGAAGACCTGGTGGACACCCGGCTTGCGCCTAAGATCTCGCAGCTCAGTGGAGTGGGGCTGGTGAGCATCAGCGGCGGCCAAAAGCCGGCGGTGCGCATTCAGGTCAACCCGGCGCAGCTCCAGTCCTACGGCATCGATATTGAAGCGGTGCGTACTGCCCTCACGGCAACCAGTGTCAACCAGGCGAAGGGCAACTTCGATGGCCCACGGCAGGATTACCAGATCGACGCCAACGACCAGTTGTACACCAGCGCAGATTACAAAGATGTAGTCGTCGCTTACCGCAACAGCGCACCTGTATTTCTCCATGATGTGGCGAGGATCGTGAATGGCGTGGAGAACGTCAAACAGGCGGCCTGGATGAACCAAACGCCCGCGATCATTCTCAACGTACAGCGCCAGCCGGGAGCGAACACCATCAGCGTTGTTAGGAGCATTCAGCTCCTGATGCCGCAGCTCCAGGCGAACCTCCCTGCAGGCATTCAGATCACTACGCTGACCGATCTCACAATAGGCATCAAAGCCTCGGTGGCGGATGTTGAGTTCGAACTGATGCTCACCGTGGGGCTGGTGGTCATGGTGATCTTTCTCTTCTTGCGTAGCCTGTACGCCACGATCATCCCCAGCGTAGCCGTGCCTTTGTCGATCGTCGGCACGTTCGGCGCCATGTACGCGCTCGGATACAGTCTCGACAACCTGTCGTTGATGGCATTAACCATCTCTACCGGTTTTGTGGTGGACGACGCCATCGTGATGATCGAGAACATCTCCCGCTACCTCGAAGAAGGCCATCCCCCCATGCAGGCGGCGCTTGAGGGAGCAGAGCAGATTGGCTTCACTATCGTTTCGCTGACTGTCTCGCTCATCGCTGTGCTCATTCCCTTGCTCTTCATGGGAGATGTTGTCGGCCGCCTGTTCCGCGAGTTTGCCGTCACCTTGGCGGTCACCATCGTTATCTCTGCTGTGGTTTCGCTGACGCTGACGCCGATGATGTGCTCCCGCATCCTCCGGCACAACCCCCAGGAGAAGCAGGGGCGGTTCTACCAGGCGTCGGAACGCGTCTTCGACCGGATGATCGCCTTCTATGGCCGAACGCTCAAGGTTGTGCTTCGCTTCCAACCAGTCACTTTGCTGGTCGCGGCGGGCACGCTGGTCCTGACAATTTTCCTCTATATCTACATTCCCAAAGGATTTTTTCCAGTACAGGACACGGGGGTAATCCAGGGTATTTCGCAGGCTCCGCAGACCATCTCTATCGGCGCGATGGCCGAGAAGCAGCAGGAACTGGCGAAGATCGTTCTTCAGGACCCGGCGGTAGAAAGCCTCTCTTCGTTCATTGGCGCGGATGGTACGAACACAACCCTCAACAGCGGCCGGATGTCGATCAACCTGAAACCGCTCGAGCAGCGGAAGATCAGCGCCTCCGACATTATCCGCCGGCTCAGGACCAAGCTCGATCAGGTACAGGGCATTACGCTGTACATGCAACCGGTGCAGAACATTACGGTCGACGACCGGGTGAGCCGGACACAATACCAGTACACTCTCGAAGACCCGGACGTAAATGAGCTGGATTTATGGACCAATCGGTTCGTTGACAAACTGAAGCAGTTGCCCCAGCTCGAGGACGTGGCCACCGACCAACAGACAGGCGGACTCGCAGCGACCCTCGCCATCGATCGGGTCACGGCGTCCCGCCTGGGCATCGCGCCTTCAACCATCGACAACACGCTCTACGATAACTTCGGCCAGCGGCAGATCAATACGATGTACACCCAGCTGAATCAGTATCACGTGATTTTGGAGGCCATGCCCGCGTTCCAACAGGATCCTGACAAGCTCGACAAGATCTACATCCAGGCCAATGCGTCGTCGGGAGGGACAGGCGCTCCAGTGAGCGCCTCCTTTGCGGCCTCTTCTTCCGCCTCGGCTGGCTCGAACGCGACGACGACCCCAGTGCTCTTTACTCCCTCCTCTGGCGTGCTCAGTGCGCCCACTAGCGCCATCGCCTCCAGTAGTTCCAGCGGCACCAAAACGTCGAATGTCAGCACCAGTTCGAACCCGAGCAATTCTGTACCGTTGAGCGCCTTCACCAAATTAACGCAGGCGACTGAATCTCTTTCGATCAATCACCAGGGACAGTTCCCGTCTGTAACCGTATCGTTCAACCTGGCTCCTAATGCCGCCTTGGGCGACGCGATTACCGCGATTGACAAGAGCGAAAAGGACCTCCATCTGCCGGCCAGTGTTCAAGCCGATTTTCAAGGTACGGCAGCCTCTTTTAAAAACTCTCTTTCCAACGAAGCTTTGCTGATCCTGGCCGCACTGGTGACGGTGTACATCGTTCTCGGCGTTCTGTATGAAAGCTTCATTCACCCGATCACGATACTTTCCACACTTCCGTCGGCAGGTGTCGGCGCGCTGCTCTCTCTCATTCTCTTCGGGCAGGATCTCAGCGTGGTGGCGATCATCGGCATCATCCTGCTGATCGGCATCGTGAAAAAGAACGGGATCATGATGGTCGATTTCGCTCTTGAAGCCGAGCGCCAACATGGCAAGAACTCGACCGACGCCATCTATGAGGCGTGCCTTCTCCGCTTCCGCCCGATTATGATGACTACCATGGCCGCTCTCCTGGGCGGCATCCCGCTGGCCTTGGGAACAGGCTTTGGCTCCGAGCTTCGCAGGCCTCTAGGTATCGCGATGGTGGGTGGTTTGCTACTGAGCCAGGTACTCACGCTCTACACGACGCCGGTAATTTACATCTTCTTCGACAACCTAGCGCATAGGTTCTCACGCGCATCTAAAACAGGTCCTAAGATCGAAGGCGACTTTGGAACAGGCCTCGGGGGCCCGGAGGCGGGCGAAGCATGAATCTTTCCCGCCCATTCGTACGCCGGCCTGTGGCTACGACACTTTTGACGGCAGCGATAGCCCTTGCAGGAGCTCTCGCTTTCCGCGTGCTTCCGGTCTCCCCGCTGCCGCAGGTCGACTTCCCTACGATCTCGATATCTGCCGCCTTGCCGGGCGCAAGCGCACAGATCATGGCATTGTCCGTCGCCACTCCTCTGGAGCGGCAATTGGGCCACATTGCCGCGGTCACTGAAATGACGTCTTCGAGCGCTCTGGGCAGCACGAACATCACGCTGCAATTCGACCTCAGCCGCGATATCGATGGCGCCGCGCGTGATGTCGAAGCAGCTATCAATGCCGCACGCACCTATCTGCCGGCGAACCTGCCCTCCAACCCGACTTACCGGAAGGTGAATCCCGCCGATTCGCCGATCATGATTATCGGGCTCACTTCAAAGAAATACGACAAAGAGAAGCTTTACGACGAAGCTTCCACAATCATGATGCAGAAACTCTCCCAGATTCAGGGAGTGGGTCAAGTCGGAGTCGGCGGGGCCTCCCTGCCATCCGTGCGCGTCGATGTGAACCCTACGCAGCTCAATCACTACGGCCTCACCTTGGGTGCCATCCGTTCCATGTTGAGCCAGCAGAACTCCGATGTGGCGCGCGGTCAACTCTACAATGGCGTAGTCACAGCCGACATCGTCACCAACGATCAGATCACACAGGCAGATCAATATAGGCCCCTGGTCGTTGGCTACCATAACGGCAGTGCAGTCCATCTGTCGGACGTAGCAAATGTCGTGGACGGAGCGCAGAATATCCGCTCGGCAGGCTATCTGAATGGAGTACCCTCTGTAACCGTTGTGGTTTTTCGCCAGCCCGGCGCCAACATTATTCAGACCAATGACCGCATCCGTGCTCAATTGCCGTTTTTGCTTGCGGTGTTGCCAAAAGGCATCAATGCAACGATTGTCTTGGACCGGACCACGACCATTCGCGCCTCACTCACCGACGTAGAACGGTCGCTCGTCCTGTCCGTCATCCTGGTGATCCTGGTTGTCTTCCTGTTCCTGCGAAATGGGCGAGCTACCTTCATCCCCAGTGTTGCCGTACCGGTCTCTTTGATCGGTACTTTCGCAGTGATGTATCTGCTCGACTATAGCCTGGATAACCTCTCGCTCATGGCGCTTACCATCTCCACCGGCTTCGTGGTGGACGATGCGATTGTGGTCATGGAGAACATCGCCCGTCATCTCGAGATGGGTCTCCCTCCCGTTCAAGCAGCGCTCAAAGGAGCTCAGGAAATTGGTTTCACCGTGCTCACTATGAGCATGTCCCTGATCGCAGTCTTCATTCCTTTGCTGCTGATGGGCGGCATCGTGGGCCGGCTTTTCCGGGAGTTTGCGGTGACCCTTTCCACGGCCATTCTGGTCTCAATGGTGGTCTCGCTTACCACCACCCCTATGATGTGCGCGCACATCTTGAAACCGCATAATGGAGAATCGCACGGGCGGATCTACCGGGCCAGTGAACGCTTCTTTCAGGGGATGTTGAACATCTACCGCCACTCTCTGCTCTGGGTGTTGGACAACTCAGGCCTGGTCCTGGTGGTTCTGCTGTTAACCATTGCGCTCAATGTCGTCCTGGTGATCAAGATACCAAAGGGATTTTTCCCGGCGCAGGATACGGGCTCGGTCGTGGGCGGAGTGCAGGGACCACAAGACGCCTCTTTTCCAGTCATGGACGCCTCCATTCGGGCGCTGGTAAACGTGATCAAGGCCGATCCGGCAGTTGCAAATGTAATCTGCTTCACAGGAGGGGGAGGCGGACCCGGGGGTGGTTCCACCAACTCAGGGTTCATTTACGTCGCGCTCAAACCTCTCAACGTGCGCAAAGTGAGCGCAATGGAAGTCATCAACCGGCTGCGGCCCAAGATGAACCGGCTGCCGGTGGCGCAGGCCTTCCTGCAACCGGGCCAGGATCTGCGCATTGGAGGAAGGGGCGGCAATGCGCTCTATCAGTACACGATTCAAGCGGACAGTTTCGCGGACTTGACCGCATGGGGGCCGAAGTTACTGGCCGAAATGAAGAGGCTTCCTGGGTTTCAGGATGTTAACAGCGACCAGCAAAACGGGGGATTGCAGCAACTCATAACTTACGACCGCTTGACTGCCGCGAGGCTGGGATTAACCTCCAGCTCTCTTGATACAGCCCTTAATAGCGCTTATGGTCAATCCTTAGCTTCTGTAATCTTCACACAGTTGAACCAGTATTACGTGGTTCTGGAGGTGGCTCCCCGGTACTGGCAATCACCGGAGGCCTTAGCCTATAACTATCCCGCTGCATCGTCGAACGGGGTAGTGCCGCTAAGTGCTGTTAGCACGACTAGGACAAAGACCACTCCGCTGTCGGTCAATCACACTGGTGTATTCCCTTCGGTGACAGTATCTTTCAATCTAGCTCCGGGCATGTCCTTGAGCGACGCCACGCTTGCGATCGGCCAGATGCAGGCGCGGCTGGGGACTCCTGCGACCATTCACGGATTCTTCTCCGGGACGCTGCAAGCCTACCAGCAGTCCCTGAGCACGGAGCCAGTGCTCGTTACCACTGCTCTGCTCGCGGTGTACATCGTTCTTGGAATTCTCTATGAAAGCCTGGTCCATCCTTTGACCATCATCTCGACGCTGCCTCCGGCAAGCGTAGGAGCCATGCTCGCGCTCCTGGTCTTCAAGAATGATCTCAATGTGATTTCCATCATTGGCATCGTGCTTCTGATCGGTCTTGTCAAGAAGAATGCGATCATGATGATCGACTTTGCGTTGGCCGCCGAGCGCCAGGAAGGCAAAAGCAGTTCCGATGCGATTTTCGAAGCCTGCATGCTGCGTTTCCGGCCCATCATGATGACTACGATGGCCGCACTCTTTGGCGCACTCCCGTTGGCCTTCGGAACAGGAACGGGCTCAGAGTTAAGACGGCCTCTGGGCATTACCATCGTTGGCGGTCTGATCGTCAGCCAGATGCTGACGCTCTACACTACGCCCGTAATTTACCTGTATATGGACCGCTTGCGGTTGCGGGCATTGGGCAGGAAGCATGATGAGCCACTCCAAGCGACGTAGAACTCCTGGCCACGTGAAAAACCCTGCGCCAAGTAGAGCTGGACAGGCGAGAAACATGCGCTAGTGGAGAATTTCGTTTAAGGACTATCGGTTTCGTGTCTTGGATCCGTTGCTATTGAGCAACGCGACAATAGAAGCGGTGATATTTGAGAGAACTTGAAATGCGGAAAACGATCGCAATCTTCGTGGTAGGCTTCGGCTGCGTCCTGACCGGATGCACTGTTGGACCCAAATACCACCCGCCGGCCATTACTCCGCCGCCCGCTTACAAAGAGTCCCCAGAGAATTTCAAGGAGAACATTCCCTGGACGGTCGCGCAGCCGCAAGACAGCAAACTTCGTGGCGATTGGTGGACCATTTTCAATGACCCTGAACTGAATGCCCTGGAAGGCCAGCTCAATATCGATAACCAGAACATCAAGGTCTTCTTTGAAAACTTTATGGAAGCGCGCGCCATCGTCGGCGAGGAGCGCGCGCTGTACTACCCTACTCTCTCAACGGCTCCTGCGTTCAGCCGGCAAAAGTCCTCCGGCAATCTTGTAGCCTCATCGAACGCCAATACAGGGCGGCAATCTCAAGTCTATTCCCTGCCTTTCGATGCCGCGTGGTCCCCGGACCTGTGGGGTAGGGTCCGGAATGCCGTGCATGCGGCGCAATATTCTGCGCAGCTGAGCGCGGCGGATCTTGAAAATGAACGGTTGACGGAGCAAAGCGCACTTGCCAGCTTCTTCTTCGAGATTCGTGGACAGGACGCTCTCATCAGTCTCTTTGCGGAAACCGCAGCGCAAGATCAGAAAGCACTCGATCTGACGCAAGCACAGTATGATACCGGCGTCGGCGCTTACATCTCTGTCGTTCAGGCAAAGAACACGCTTGAAAGCGTTCAGGCGCAAGAGACGAATCTTCGGGTCTCGCGGGCGCAATTCGAGCACGCGATCGCCGTTCTGATAGGGAAGGGGCCTTCGGAATTTTCCATTCCCGTGCGGCCACTCACGACCGCTCCTCCGCCAATCCCGCTTGGCATGCCCTCTCAGTTGCTCGAACGCCGTCCGGATGTAGCCGCGGCAGAGCGCAATATGGCGAACGCCAACGCTCAAATTGGTGTGGCGCAGGCGGCCTTCTATCCCAACCTCACACTCACCGCAGTTGGCGGTACGCAAAGCTCACTGCTCACTCATTTGCTCGACTGGCCAAGTAGATTCTGGTCGCTCGGCGGCTCTCTTTCGCAGCCGCTCTTTCAAGTCGGCTTGACAGCTGCTCGCAGTCAGTTTGCCGCGCTTTATAACGCTAACGTTGCCACTTACCGTCAGACCGTGCTCACCGCATTCCAGCAGGTCGAAGACTCCCTGGCTGCAACCCGCATCTTGTCCAGTCAGATCGAGCAGCAAAAGCAAGTCGTCGCCACCTCTCAGGAGGCTCTCGATCTTGAGATGAGCCGCTATGAGAGCGGTGTTGATCCATATATCGATGTCGTCACATTGCAAAACACTCTACTCACCAATCGCCAGACCTTAACCAGTCTTCAGATCACTGAGATGACCAGTGCCATAACGCTAGTGCAGGCACTCGGTGGAGGTTGGGACCGGTCGCAGCTACCGACACCTGCTGAAGTCTCGCAAACGCCCTCCAAAGCGGATATGGCGATCCAGCATTGAGAGCTATCCAGAGAGTCCCACCCCAACAGTTCGCTTCCGGGGCGCCGATCTGAACGCTGGCATTCCGGCTGTTCCAGCACCTATATCAGCTATCGATTGGCTGGTCGGAAACTGGTCCTTCGATCCCCAAAGCAGGTTCCACTTCCGCGCAGCTGAAGGCGCCTCGTTGTTCCGCCGTTCTACGTCTTCCGTCGTTCTACGTTGCCGAAAGAGAGACTTCCCCTTATTCTGGCATCGGCAAAGAACTGCATTCGTTGAACAGCTTCAAGAGAGGTGCCGTGGGACGCGCGATCTTCATAAGCTATCGCAGAGATGATACGGAAGGTGAAGCGGGGCGGCTGTTCGATGACTTGGTCCGCACCTTCGGCGAAAATTCGGTTTTTATGGACGTCGCAGGCATCAATCCAGGCACTGATTTTCGCAAAGCTATTGACGAAAACGTGGCGAGTTGCGGGGTGCTCTTGGCGATGATCGGTCCCCAGTGGGCAACGATTGCGAATAGCTCGGGTCAGCGGCGTCTCGATAACGAGAATGACTATGTGCGGCTGGAGATCGCGTCGGCTCTGACGCGAAACGTCGCCGTAATTCCGGTGCTGGTGCACGATTCGAAAATGCCGCATCCGGAGCAGCTGCCGGATAACTTGAAGGACCTGTCA
>DASYBJ010000400.1:0-3940 GCA_036500845.1 Acidobacteriaceae bacterium | reverse complement strand
ATAGGTCTCGTCGACACGGTAGCTCTTGTTGGTGCGCTTGAGATGCGGTTGGCAACGCTTATTCAATTCTGGTGAGTAGACTTGCACCCAACGCCAGACACAACTGGCATCCACTTCCAGACCCCGCTCTGCCAATAGTTCAGAGACATGCTCGTAGGCCAACGGATATCGCAGATACCACCGTACGGTTTGCAGAATTACGTCGCCGGAATACTGACGTCCCTTGAACGGATTTGTCACTGTGATCGGCATGGACTCTTTACCTTATCAGTCCTGTTCCCGAACTTCGCAATGAAACCCTTTGCTGTAGCATCGGATACTTCCATGCCACACCCCATTCAACGCTTCGAGGATGATTCGCGATTGTTGTTTGTTCTTATGACCGTGATATGGATGACTAATCAAGGAGCCCCAACCAGTCTCACCATTTGGTTCTATGGGGGAGAGACCGCATAAACGGCGCAGTTGCCGTCCTTGAGCGGCTCTCGAACTATCTTTCACTAACTCAGACTGATTGGCATTGAATTGAATACCATGCACATTTGGCATTGATAGTACGTGCTATCCAACGCAATCCAATTTTAACGTTTAATTTCTAAGGAAAGCATAAGCAAGAGAAACAGCGCCTTTACATTCACCGCGAAAACACGGTCGAAGTTCTCCTCCGTCTGGTCGATGAGCAGACGGTTGTCTCCCGATATTCCCGCGTTGTTGAATGCATAATCCAAGTGCCCAAAGGTCTCGGCCGTAAATGGCACAATGCGGCTCGCTTCATCGGGTCGGCTGAGATCCGCCCGGAAGAAAGCCGCACATCCCCCCTTGCGGCTGATATCTCTGACCAGCAACCGCCCTTCGCGCTGGCGCCGCCCCGTAACAACTACCTTCACGCCCAACTCCGCCATACGTCTCGCGGTGGCAGCGCCAATGCCGCTGGTTCCACCAGTGATGAGTGCGACCTTTCCGGCCGAAACACCCTTTCTGATGGCGGAGTTGAGAGCGGTTACGACTCTTGCTATGCGCGACTCTCCTCTTCTGCAGTGACGTTTCCAGTCAAAATGTCCGATGCTTTCTCCGCAATGGCTATGACGGGCGCGTTGGGGTTGCCGCGAATGATAGATGGCATCACCGACGCATCGGCTACGCGCAGCCCTTCGGCACCAAAAACTCGGAGCTCAGGGTCAACGACGCTGCCAATAGCGCAGGTACATGATGCATGGTAGTCCGTGCCTGCCCGCTGTTCGATAAACGCCAGGATGTCGGCATCCGCGTCCGAGGACGGCACTGAAAAGGGAGAACGCTTCAGCTTTGACAGTTTGAGGTGTGCGAGGACCTCCATTGCCAGCCGGACGCCGGCGATCATGGTCGCGCGATCTTGCTCGGTCGCGAAAAAATTGTTGTAGACGCGCGGTTTCGCATCGGGACGTGCCGACCGCAATGCCACTCTGCCCCGACTGGTCGGCTTCAGCAGTATTGTCGTCATAGTGAAAGCATGACCGACGGGTCCCGAAAGCCCTTCATCGAAGTACATCACGGGCGCCATTTCGGATTTGATGTCAGGCACGCTCATATTGCCACGCGTTGAAAGAAACACGCCACCTTCGGCAATATTTGAGGTCAAAGGGCCGCGGCCTTCCCGGTAAAGTGCCACGTCTTCAGGCGAGCCAGCGCCGAAGAGCGATTTCTCGTCCGTGAGATAGCTCATCGGCGCCATCGGATGGTCCTGAAGATTACTTCCAACCGGTAGATCTACTATGGCAGGTATACCGAACGAGCCCAGTTGATCGGCTGGCCCGATACCTGACAGCATGAGGATTTGAGGCGAGCCATATGCGCCGGCCGCGAGGATCACTTCCCCTTCAGTGCGAAGTTCTTCTTCTTGACCGTAACGATGGATCAAAACGCCCCTAGCCCGGCGACCCTCCATCAGCAGGCGCATCACAAGGGTGTCCGTGAAAATGCGTAAGTTCGGTCGTTCGCGAGCAGGGTGAAGATAGGCGGAAGCAGTACTGCACCGAATTCCGTTGCGCTGCGTAAGCTGGTGTCGTCCGACCCCCAACTGCGAGGGCCCGTTGAAATCGTCATTAGGGCGATGGCCAGATGCCACAGCCGCCTCGATGAGATGATCAACCAGTGGGTGCATGGACCGGCCGTCCTGCACGGCCAAGGGTCCAGAAAATCCATGATAACGTGGGTCGCCCCGTTCGTTACACTCTGACTTGATGAAGTAGGGCAGCATTTGCTCATACGACCAACCCGATGCGCCTTCGTCGGCCCAGCCGTCGAAGTCAGCTGGGTTTCCGCGGATGTAGATCATGGCGTTGATCGCGGAACTACCGCCGAGTGTTCGGCCCCGAGGCAGATAGATCCGGCGGTTCCCTAGCCCCTGCTCCGGTTCGCTCGCGAAGTCCCAGTCAAACTTGGTCTTAAACAGTTGCGGAAATGCGATCGGCATGCTGATCTCGGGCGCGTCGTCCAGCCCTCCTGCCTCCAGCAGGGCCACCCGCACATTTGGATCCTCACTGAGCCGTGAAGCGAGTACGCAACCTGCTGAACCAGCTCCGATTATGATGTAGTGAAATTGTTGTTGGCCGCTCATATAAGCCACCCTTCCAAATACAACATTGTTTCTAGTTTCCATGTGGCAGCTAGTTCTCGCGTCACTCAAGATGTCCCCAATCTGTGGTCGCTCTGCAACGCCTCTGCGGCCCGTTCGCCGATGATCACGCACGGCGCCATGGGGTTTGCAGTTGTAATTCTGGGCATGATTGACCCATCGGCGATACGAAGATTCTCAACGCCGTAAACCTTCAATCTGGCGTCCACAACGGACATTTCGTCTCGACCCATCTTGGCCGTGCATGTCTCGTGCCAATAGGTCGTCGCCGCATCGCGAACAAGATTCTTCAGTTCGCGACCTTTGAGGTTACCCGGCATGAACCCACGCTTCACGAACTGACGAAGCGGGAGGGAATGTGCGACTTCGCGCAGTCGTTCCACACACGCTATTGCGGCCTCTAAGTCGCCCGGATCGGACAGGATATTCGCTTCGATCCGAACTGGATCAACGGGGGTGGGCCCTGTAAGAGAGACACGGCCTCGGCTTTTCGGGTGTGAGATACCAGCTGCAAAACTCCAACCTGATTCTGGCAAACCAAATTGGGCAATTGTCTCGGGACTGCCTATTGGAACCCCAGTCTGACAGGCGAAAAAGTCCGGACGTTGCGAGCCATTGCCGCTGCTCCAGCACATGACTGACTCATTTAGAGGATTTGGCGGCGGCAACGGCGCCGGATATTCCCAAACATACCAAATGTTAAGGTGGTCCTGAAGGTTCTGACCTACACCCGGCAGGTGCTGAATCACGGGAATTCCAAGCCTTGCTAACTCGGTCTGGTGGCCGATCCCGGATTGCATCAGGACCTTCGGTGTATTGATTGCGCCGAGCGAAAGGACGACTTCCAAACCCGCACGAATCTGTTTGGTCTTTCCTCCGTGATAAATTTCCACGCCAGTGGCTCGCTTTCCCTCGAAGGTCACCCGAGTGACAAGAGCTTCACTGAGGACGGAGGATGTAAAGGACGGGTCCCTTTGATCGAAGGCCTCTCCTCCCTGAAGCATGTAGGCCAAACCAACATGATCGATCTTCGCCGGCCGCTTCTGCATGCCGGCTTGCATCCACTCCATCCACACATCATCCAAACACATTGGGTCATTGGCCGGCGTTTCGGGCCAATCAGCGAAACAGGTCCATCCATTGGATCCTTTGCGAAGAACAACCGGTTCGCCCCCCTTCTTCGCTGGCCAGTCAAGAATTGTCGCATGCCTGGCAATTGCCTCGGGGCCGGCACTCTCCGCATTCGCAATTCGCGCGGCTGTATTGGCCGAAGCGGGTTTTACCTGCGCGCCGCTATAGCCCGCAAGGCACGACAGAGCCAGAACA
>DASYBJ010000399.1:0-19370 GCA_036500845.1 Acidobacteriaceae bacterium | reverse complement strand
ATCATCGTGCAGGTTTGTGAGTCTACTGCATGGGCTGAACGACGTGGCGTGGATGGAAGCTGGGTCCGGTTTCTCAAGGAGCCTGGATCGCTGACGATCGTACCTGCCGGACCGGTTCCCGATCTTCGCATTCTCACTCCCGCTGCTCTAATTGCCTGCGCGTTAGAGAAGAACTTCACGAGTGAGATCGCTCTGGAGATGGATCGTCAGCCTGCCGAAGGTATTAGCGTTCAATCCGGTGTTCATGACGCATCCATCGCAGGACTCGTTCGGTTGATGATCAATGATTTCGAGGTAGAGGGCCAGCCCTACGCGCTCTACTCTGAGACGCTGGCGCATGCACTGGCGATGCGATTCCTGCTCTACAAGAGCCCGGCGGCGACTCAAAACTTTTCGGCCAAGCCCTTGCCGCCCAGGATACTGCGCAGAATACGGGATCGGATCGAGGCCGAGCTGGATACAGAAATTTCGCTTACGTCGCTCGCGAAAGAGAGCGGCTATAGCCAAGCGCACTTCCTTCGCATGTTCCGTGCAGCCACTGGGTTAACACCCCACCGGTACGTACTGGAGATGCGGCTCAGCACTGCCCAGCGGTTACTGCGACAGTCCCAGATGTCGCTGGCTGACGTCGCGTGTACGTGCGGTTTCTCCAGCCAGACACACATGACCGATCTCTTCCGGAAGCGGCTTGGTGTTACACCGCAGGGATACCGGCGCAATCTCTAGCGCTCTCTCCTCATATTCCATGAGCAGCCTTCAGTATTTCTCCTGCGCGTTCTCCAATGACCATGCAGGGGGCCATAGTGTTGCCGGTGGTTATACGCGGCATAATGGAACCGTCTGCAATCCGCAGGTTGTCGATCCCATAGACCTTAAGCTTGCTATCTACTACCGACATGGAATCGCGTCCCATTTTGGCAGTGCAGTTTTGGTGCCAGTATGCGACAACGGACTCTCTAACGAAGTTTTCCAGAGATTTTCCCGTCAAGCCTCCTGGTATAACCTCGCGTTTTAAGAATGGCCGCAGCGCAGCGGAGTTTGCTATCTCACGACAGAACTCCACACACCTGACCATGGCCTTCAGATCGTCCGGGTTTCCTAGATGATTCGCTGTAAGTTCCATGGGGGCGAGAGGGCTCGCCCCGGTGAGACGGATATGGCCTCGGCTCTTTGGGCGGACAATGCCGGGGGCAATGGACCATGAGTTCTCCGGGGGATTGAACTTGGCTGTCTCGGGGCCGACAAACAGACCCTCGCCCATAGAGTACTGCATGTCCGGCGTGTCAAGGTTGGCGTCGCTCTTCCAAAAGATCATTGCCTGCTCTTCTAGGGAGACTGCTTGGGGCTGTTGATGTTCCCAAACACATGACAGAATCAAAGCATGGTCTTGAAGGTTTTCTCCGACGCCCGGAAGATGCTGGACAAGCGGTATCCCGAGGCGCTGTAACTCGGCCTGATTGCCGATGCCAGACTGCATCAGTACCTTTGGCGTATTGATCGCACCTAGAGATAGAACAACCTCAAGTGCGGCGCCGATGCGAAGAACCTTGCCATCATGAGCGACCTCGACGCCGGTCGCCCGCTTTCCGTGCAGGGTCAGCCGCGTGACCATCGCCTGTGAGAGGACCGTAAGGTTGGGCCGGTCCATGTACGGGAGGGTATACGAGCGAAACACAGAGAGTCGCCGTCCATCACGGGATCGCCGCTCTATCAATGAGCAGCCGCCAGCACCCTCCATCATGCGGCCATTAAGGTTTTCGAAGGATGGAATCCCCGCCGAGCGCGCGCCCTCATGGATGGCAGGGCCGAGCGGGGTGGTGGGGAGCGAGGGCCCTACATAGACCGGCCCTCCGGTTCCGCGATACTTCGGGTCCGGCTCGCCCTGCCAATCCTCAATGCGGCGATAGATGTTCAGGACCGACTCATAGTTCCATGCAGCGTCTCCCGCCTCATCCGCGAAGTAGTTCCAATCGTTCTTGTGTCCGCGCAGCCAATACATCGCGTTGATGCTGGATCCCCCGCCCAGCACCTTGCCCATGGGCATCGGAAGAGCCCGCCCATGAAGCGCTGGATTTGGCTGCGCCTTAAATGCCCAGTCTCGTTCGGTTCCCAAATTCGCGGGCCATTTACTGGCATCCATGACTGCCGGCACATCGTCGCTGCCACCCGCTTCGAGCAGGAGCACGCTGACCTTCGGGTTCTCGGCCAGCCGACGCGCCACCACCGAACCCGAAGAGCCTGACCCGCAGACGATGAAGTCATAATGCGGCTTCAGCTCCGACGTGAGCTTCTGCTGATTGATACGTACTCGCTCACTGAAGTCATCTGTTCGCGTTTCATCATAGATGGCGGCTTCGGCTTTTCTAGCCGGATCGCCTGTCACGGCTGCGGCAACCATCGGACCTGATGTGCGAAGAAAATCCCTGCGGTTCGTCATAATCCTCCCTGCATACGGAAGGGAATAACTACCCCATGCCGTATTTTCGCGAGCTGGATTGACGATAAAGAAATGGAGATGAGTGATATGCCAGGAAAGTGCTCAGCTTCTTGATTCGTGCTAAGAACTGCGACGATATTCTCCGCGTGTGATTCCAAGATAATTCCGAAAGCTATCGATCATATGGGATCGACTGGAACCACCAATGGCAAAAGCCACCTCAACGAAATCGGTTTCCTCTTTCAGGGGTTGCTCAGCGCAGGCGATCGGCGCTCCAACACGTACTTACGGAGTTATTCCATTGCCGCACGAAAGCTGAGAAAGAAGTATTCCCGGCTATAAGCGCTTTCCTCTGTCAAAAGCTGACAGGACAGCTCTCGAGGGCATCGCCGATCACCCGGTGAACCGGCTGTGGGAACTCCTGACCGTGGAACGTCGCCGCCGCTCTTCTTGCTCACCTCCCGAGAACTTAAGTGTCCATCAAGCGAAGAAATGGACACTTATATCTGCATAGACGTCGTTAAGTACACCGGCTCAGAACCCGGTGATCCGAGAAAAGCTGCAAACGTGGTGTTTGAAGTTTCGCGCATGACCGAGCCGCGTTTGCGTCTAGTCCTCGGCGAATTTGCCAAGCAGTGCGTGAAGGAGGGCTACGAGAAGAGCCTGGCTGAACTCGAGCGCTGGAGCGATCTGTCAAACCGACCGGCCGGCTGCTTAGCTGGTCTTGTGACGGTAGCCGACCTGGAACACGTATCCAGGGTTTGGGGGGAACAGCGCCGCAACGTGGCGGAGCCTCTCAGCCAGAGCCGGCGCGGCCAGCAGAGGATATTCCCGTTCGCGCAGATCCGTGTAATTGAAATCAAGCGTCAGTGAAAGCATGTAGATGGCGAGCGCGTCGGAGAATGCCGCTTCAAAGAAGCTTGTCTTTGCCTTCTCGTCGACGACTGACGAGGCCTCGCCTGACGCTCCCAGCGCCCTTTCTTTTACGCGAGCAGAGCTGCGTTCTGGGCTGCGTGTGCTGGAACTCTCGTTACGGCCCCGGTCCAGAGCCCGTTTGCGGCTCTCATACGCGTCTAGACTGGTTTCTCCTCGCACATCGGTCGTAGCCTGCGACCATACCAAGTCACAGAAACCCTTCGGCACGCCTGCTGCGTCGACAAAGTGATGCCCCACATTGATGAAAAACTCGAACGCGAGCGCGAAGCGGTCCTGCATCAGCCTTGTGGAAATGAAAACGCAATCCGCGCCGTTGAAATGAACGCTCCGGTGGCAAATTGCCCGGTCACTCAGGGAGACAGTGTAGCCTGGCGCCACCATTGTTTCCTCGGTCTCGCCGATCGTAAGTGGCACAAAATAATAGGCGTGCCGGGTCAGGGCTGCGGCAATCGCATTCGGCACCGCTTGCACAATCTCTCCCAATTCCTGCGGGGTGATGTGCGTGTCCGCGAACATCGCGTAACAGATCCGGTTTGCCGATTGTTGCACTGGAGTCTGCTGTGCCACCTGTGAGGCGGACAGCAAGTCGAGCTGGGCGGCTTCTACCATAACCTTGTATTCTAGAGCTTGTGATGAACTTGTGCGATGGCCGCAGCCACATGGGCGGCAGCCAGATCGGGATTTTCTGGGTGCAAGAATGACTCCCCTACAGCAGTCGAGACCGGCCGCAGTCCCCGGGAAGGGCACCTTGTTCGGAATCCCTTTAGGCGATCTGGGCTTCTTTTCAAGCCTCCTTATCGCTTGCACGATGGGGTTCTTGACCTTTTTCGTCGTCACTTTCCTCGCGATTATGGGCATTCTGATCTACAACAGCGCCGGGCACCATCTGGACTACGCTGACAGCTATAAATTCATTTCCTTCCCTGCCGGCTGTGGAATGCTGATTGCCAGCCTCATCTTCTTCGGAACACTCTGGCTGCGCCGGAAGCTTTCGAAGGACTAGGATCCCCCGCGATGCCGCTGGCCACAATCCCTGAGGAGTCTGCCAATCCGGGCCGGGTCGATCTAGCCCAGGCCCGGCACTGGTGTGCAAGGCTAGAGGCGGGCGAGATCCTTTACTTTCCCCGGAGCCCGATCGTTCTCTCCGCTCAGGACGTCTCCTTCTTGCGATCGCAACATCAGACGGGAAGCGGGCTGCATAAAAATATCGCTTATAAGCCGAATAGCGACACACTCAGCGGCCTTGATACCAAGACTGCCGATGCTGCGGCCGCTGAGCGTCTGCGTGCGGTGATGCAGCGCTATTCACGCTCAGTCGAGCAGTTTTTGAAAGGCTTTCTGCTCCCGTACAAGGAACGCTGGCAGCTCGATTACGCGAGCTTCCGGCCACAAGAGGAGCAGGGCCGGGACCTGCCGCTGCGCCGGCGCAACGATCTTCTGCATACCGATGCCTTCCCCACCCGGCCAACCTACGGCGCGCGCATCCTGCGCTTCTTCAACAATCTTCATCCCTCGCGCACCAGGGACTGGATCGTCAGCGATCCTTTCGGCATGATCGCGCCGCGATACGCGCCGCAACAGATTCCCCTGCCGAAAGCCGCGAGCAAGACTCGCCGTACCTTCCAGGCCCTCGCAGCAACGGCCGGCCTGGGAAAAATCAGTCCCGGCCTCAAGCGTTCGCCCTACGACGATTTCATGATGCGCTTCCACAACTTTCTCAAGGAGAACGCATCGTTTCAGGCCGAGTGCCCCAAGTACCATTTCGAATTTCCCGCAGGTTCGAGCTGGATGGTCTACACCGATACGGTTCCCCATGCGGTTCTCGCCGGCCAATTCGCTCTTGAGCAGACTTTTTTGATCGATCACCGGGCGATGGTCACTCCAGAGAGCTCTCCGCTCGCCGTCCTCGAGGCTATGACCCACACTGCGTTGGTCTGAGAACTGGGCTTGTCCTTAGGACAAATGCGCATGCTGCCTGGGGCACAACAGGCAAAAAAATTCTGCCACCAAAGGTTCTGGCCCCCTATGAGAGGACTTAGGATTTTGCTGTGAAGGCCCCTGGCAAGCGCTCCCCTGAAGAGAATTTGGCGTTTCTGCTCTACCTGCTTGGGCTTATCGCCCAGCCTGTCATGAGCTTCGTGTTCTGGTCCCGGACGTGGGACGATTGTGCCATCACTCTGGGCTTTGCCCGGAGCTTCGCGCTCGGCGGTAAGATCGAGCCCACCCCAGGCTCAGGGATCGTCGAGGGTTACTCCACCACGCTCTGGATGCTGCTCATGGCGGCAGTAGCACGGATCTCAGCCAATCCCTACTGGCTCCTCGGGGTGGCTAAGATCTCGACCATGCTGCTGAACGTGTTGAATGTTGTGCTGGTCAGGAGATTCGTAGCCCGCTACCAGCCCGCTGCACTGGCATGGTTGATCGCCGGAGCGTTCGGTCTCCAGAACATCACTATCTACGAAAGCATCAACGGCATGGAAGGGCCCCTGTCCCTGGCGCTCTTCCTCTTGGTAGTCATCAACCTGCGTCGCGACGGTTGGCGCCCCTCGGTCACGTTTTGTGCCGCTGGGGCTTTGTTCCTCCTTACGCGGTGGGAGGCAGCCTGGCTCCTCGTCCCTTTGCTTGTCCTCGAACGGCCCTTCAAAACCATGATTGCCGCCGCTATTACCTGGGCAGCTGTATTCTTGGGCAGCAATTTCGTACGTTGGCGCTACTTTGGCTCGGTGCTCCCCAACACCATCATTGCCAAATCGGGGCCGCCCTATTCGCATGTGAGCCCCCGGGGAGAATTTTCGCGGCATATCGCGGGGGCTACACTGGCCGCTAGAGCACTCTTCCCTTTCATCCTGGTGCTCGCGGTGCTGATGCTCTTCAATCAAGCGGAGATCGTCAGTCGCCTGCGCCGCTTGGCCAGGACGCTGAGAAGCACTTCGGTCCTTGCCCTGCTTGATCGCTGCTTGGATCTCGCTTTATCCCTGTCCCTCTTGGTTTTCGGGGGTGTGCTCGCTGTGGCTGTCGGGGTCAACTGGGGACCACCCAATCGCGAGTTATTTACCGTCTGGCCGATTCTTCTCTACCTGATCCTTTTTCCAGCATGGAAACTGGCCAGCTGGAAACATAGGAGCTGGCAATTCCCTCTGGCTGTTCTGGTGATCATGCTGGGCAGTATGGGCGTGCTCTCTAAGGACCTGGCGCGTGCCGATGCACCGGTCTACATGCCCTACACCACCGTGAACAATACTGCTCACATCGTTCCGGCCATCGACAGAGTGCGCACCGCCGCTTCGCAGCCTGATCTCTTGTTTGCCGGACCGGATATGGGCGGCTTGATTCTCTACGCGAATCACGTCCGGATTATCGATACCGCCCTTCTGCTGGACCCTACTCTGGCCAGGACACGGTATGCCGGCTTCCGGCACTACATCTTCGACCTGCGCCGCCCGGACATCCTCGAGTCGCATGCAGCGTGGACAGAGTTGCCGGACCTCGTCCACGACCAGCAACTTTACGATGCGTATCAGGTTCTCTACGTCGGGGATTACAGATTCTTCATCGCCCGTCAACTCTTGTCCGAAATCCCGGGCAACCGCCTCATCCACGGTCGTTTCGATGCCAACGGGAGACCCGAGTTTGACAGAAGCACAGGCATGGGACCCCGCGGCGATCTGCTACCGGACAATCAAATCAACCGGCGTTTCGGACATTATTTTGTCTTGCGAGAAGACCCCGCACCCTCTTCATGAGCGCGGCCGCGCAAGCTGCTGCGCATCCTCGAAGCCAGCTCGGAGGCATGACCCTCGACGAACGAGACAACCACCCATATCCTGATACAAGCAAATGACAGTCTCTGCAGACCAGATTCAGATTCATCTTCCCGACGGCTCGGTAAAAGACTTCCCCGCCAGGTCTACACCTTACGACGTCGCTCTGAGCATCTCTCCGCGTTTGGCAGATGCTGCGGTGGTGGCCCGCATCCGTCCGCTAAAAGTCGACGGGACTTCAAACTCGAGCGCTTCTAAGGCCACAGACGATGCAACGGCTGAGTCCGGCATGTATCTTGCGGAGGAAGCAGGCGCCGAGCGCTTAGTCGATCTCCGGGCCCCGCTTACCGACAACGTTGCTCTTCAACTGCTGACGGAAAAGGACCCTGAGGCTCTGCAGGTGGTCCGTCATTCCGCCGCCCACGTTCTCGCAACAGCCGTCCTCGAGCTCTTCCCCGAGACCAAACTAGGCCATGGACCCGCCACGGAATCCGGCTTTTTCTATGACTTCTATCGGCCGAGCCCCTTCACCCCGGCGGACCTTGAGGCTATCGAGGCACGCATGGCTCAAGTGGTGGCCCGGGATGAGTCGTTCGTCCGCGAATGGGAACCGCGCGAAGAAGGGTTGCGCCGTTTCAAGCTCGATAACGACTTCATGAAGGTGTACTTCATCGAGCGCTTCACCAAGCCTGGCGAAGAAATCTCACTCTACCGGAATGGGAGCTTTGTTGATTTCTGCCGCGGTCCGCATGTTCCTTCGACCTCGCGTGTCAAAGCTTTCAAGGTTGTGAGTCTGGCCGGCGCCTATTGGCTCGGAGACGAAAAGAATCCGCAGCTGCAGCGCATCTACGGAACGGCATTTTTTTCCAAGAAGGCGATGGATGAGCACTTCGCCCACCTGGAGGAAGCGCGGCGCCGCGATCATCGCGTCCTGGGTAAGCAACTAGATTTGTTCTCCATTCAAGAGCTCGCCGGCGCTGGTCTCATCTTCTGGCATCCCAAGGGCGCCATGGTCCGCAAGATCATGGAGGACTGGATGCGCGACGAATGCATCAAGCGTGGGTATTCGATGGTCTATACCCCGCACGTGGCGCGCGTGAACCTATGGCAGACCAGCGGTCATGAGGGTTTCTACGCCCAGAACATGTTCACGCCCATGGAGCTGGACGATGCGGACTATCGCATAAAGCCGATGAACTGCCCGTTCCACATCCTGATCTACAAGAACTCGCCCAAGAGCTACCGCGATCTCCCGGTGCGCTTGGCCGAGCTCGGCAGTGTCTATCGTTACGAGCGCTCCGGCACCATGCATGGGCTCTTGCGCGTCCGCGGTTTCACGCAGGACGACGCGCATATCTTTTGCACTCCCCAGCAGATTGAGGACGAGGTCGTTGCCTGCATCGACTTCGCCCAGCTTGTGCTCACCACCTTCGGCTTCAAGGATTTTCAAGTGGAGTTGTCGACGTGGGATCCGAAGGATCGCAAAAGTTATGCAGGCTCGGACGAGAATTGGAATCTTGCCATTCGCTCGCTTGAGAACGCTCTCGAGCGGAAGGGCATCCCGCACAAGACAATCCCTGGAGAAGCCGCTTTCTATGGGCCAAAGATCGACATCAAGCTGGTCGACGTCCTCGGCCGGTTGTGGCAGCTTTCGACTGTGCAATTCGACTTCAATATGCCCGGGCGTTTCGAGCTCGAGTATGTCGGCGAAGACGGCGAACGCCATGAGCCTGTCATGGTCCACCGTGCTCTCTTCGGATCAGTGGAGCGCTTCTTCGGCGTGTTGATCGAGCACTATGCCGGCGCATTCCCTCTGTGGCTCGCGCCTGTACAAGTCGGCATCGTCCCCATTAGCGAGCGCCATCAGGCCTACGCGGAAACGCTACAGAAACAGTTGCTGAATGCAGGGCTGCGCGTGCACGTGGACAACCGCAACGAGAAGATGAACGCCAAAATCCGCGACTTAACACTGCAGAAGCTGCCTTACATCCTGGTTGTCGGAGACAAGGAAGCAGAGTCGGGGAAAGTCAGCCTTCGTGTCCGCGGGCAAGGCGACAAAGGGCAAGTTCCTTTTGAAGAGTTCCTAGCGAGGGCTGAGAGTCTGATCGCGAGCCGATCGACTGAACTTTGAGTTTCTGTTCTTTGTCCGGCGCGATGAATGGAATTGAGCCGACTGCTTTCCTTCGCTAGGAGTAAGCTGAATCGAATGCTGAAACAACGACGCGCATTCCTTGCTCTCTTGGCCGTGGGGATTACCTGCGCCTTGTGGGTGCGTCCGTTCTCCTGGGCCCTGGACCGGGGCGAGCCTGACGCCCGCGACTTTGCTCCGGTGATCGCGGGCGCGCATTGTCTGTTTCACACCTGCAATCCGTACGACTCGCAAACTGTAGAAGAATTCTTTCGTCAATTGACCGGTCATGGCGTTTATATCGTCCCGGAAGTGCCGGTTTATCCCCCGAGTTCCTTTTTGGCAATTTCGCCATTGTTGTCGCTCACGTGGCGCCCGATGTATGTCACGCTGACCGTAGTGGGAGCGGGATTGCTCCTGGCCGCATACATTCTGCTCATCTTAAGATTCGAGCTCTTCACCGACGTGGTCGCGTACCTGCCGATTGTCTTCGCGATTCAAAGCGGAATCATGTTCCCTGCTCTCTGGACCGGGCAACCAGCGGTGATTGCCGTCGCCACCGGCGCCATCGGAATCATCCTACTGATTTCCGGGTCGACACGAGTTTTTGCCACACTCCTGCTTGGCGTGAGCCTTGCTCTTAAGCCGCAGCTTGTCCTGGCTCCGGCACTCTATCTCGTGGTTCGCAAACCGACGCGGAAATATGGAGTTGCGGCCCTTGCGATCGCTGCGATCTTCTTCGTCGCGGGCACCGCATTGCTCTACGGGCAGCTGCATTCTCTTGCATTTTTTGCGCGCGAGTCGGCAAACATGAAGCTTGCACTTCAGCCGGGTCATTTGTCCGACCCCTCCAACGCAAACCCCGATTCAGCTGGCTTTCTCAACCTGCAAGTCCCTCTCTATCGACTGATCCCTAACTTGCGAGTCGACAATCTGCTGACCGATATCGTCGCTCTCGTCTTCCTGCTGGGACTGGCGTATGCCTATTGGCGTGAGACAGCAGCCCGCGAGCGTCCCTACACGGTCATTGCGGTGCTGGCGCTGATCAGTCTAATCAGCATCTATCACCGGCATTACGACCGGCTGCTGATTCTGCTGCTCATTCCTGCACTTTGGGAGCTGCGGCACCTTTCGCGGCTCTTCTATTGGAATCTCACCGCACTGATTTTCTTGTGGATCTTTAATCAGAGGTTGCTGAGTCACATCCCTGCTCGCGCCGGAGAATTTCCCTACACACCGCTGGTGGAAGTGGTGATCTGCGGAGTGTTCCTCGCCAGCCTTTTCCATGATGGAGACACCGGGGATGCATCTCATTCGTTCGCCGCGGAATCGGCTGCACCGTCAGCCCTGCTGACCTGAACGCGGCAGGTTCCGACTCGAAGCCAACGGCGGAAAAGGGCAAACGAAACTGAAACTGGTATTGTGGATGGACGGGACCGGACAGAACCTGAGAAAGGTGGGCCCGCGGCCCGGGAGCAGATGACGGATCATAGGTCGGAGAAGACTGCATCTGAGCTCAGTGACAAGCGCTGGAAACGCGATGGGGTCGCGGCCGAGGCTTCACAATAAGCCGCCCTCCTAACGATAACTTCGCTTTATCCTAGAGGCTCCAAGGCCGATGGGGATTCAAGAGGCGCCGTGAAGACAATCAGCATCATCACTGCTTGCTACAACGAGGAAGACAACGTACAAGAGCTTTACCAGCGTGTGCGCGCAGTTATGGCGAGCGTAGGACGCTACAAATACGAGCATATCTTCATCGACAATGCCTCCGCAGATCGTACTGTCGAGATTCTCAAAGACATTGCGGCGGCCGACCCGAACGTCAAGGTGATCGTCAATGCGAGAAACTTTGGCCACATCCGCTCACCCATGCACGCGTTCTGTCAAACCCAGGGCGACGCAGTGATCGGCATCGTGGCGGACCTGCAGGACCCGCCGGAAATGATTGCCGACCTTATTCAGGGCTGGGAAGAGGGTTATTCAATGGTGCTCTGTATCAAGCGCACAAGTGAAGAGCATTCCCTCATGTTCTGGCTGCGCAAGCGGTACTACGCCCTGGTCAACCGGCTTTCTTCGATCGAAACCTTTCAGAACTTCACCGGCTTTGGCCTCTACGATCGCCGCGTCGTCGATCTGGTAAAGTCCTTTCGCGACCCCTACCCGTATTTTCGTGGGATGATTGCGGAGATCGGTCTCCCGCATAAACAGCTCTTTTACGATCAACCGGGCCGGAAGCGCGGCATTACGAAGAACAACTTCTACACTCTCTATGACATTGGAATGCTCGGCATTATCAACCATTCCAAGGTACCGTTGCGGCTGATGACCTTCACCGGTTTTGGGGGAGCTCTGCTCTCGTTCCTCTTCGGCTTCGCGTACCTCTTCTACAAATTGCTCTTCTGGCACAGTTTTTCGGTAGGCATTGCGCCCCTGGTGATCGGTATGTTCTTTGTCAGTTCGATCATGCTAGTGTTCATGGGAGTTATGGGAGAGTACATCGGCGCGATTCACACGCAGATCCAGCAGCGCCCTTATGCCGTTGAGCGGGAGCGCGTCAATTTCGAGCAGCCGCCGGGGTTTCCCATAGTCTCGTCAACTTTTCCGGAAACTGTCGAAGCCGGCAGACCGCCGAAGGCCAGCGTTTGAGCTCAACATCTCCCTCGATGGGCAGCACGAAATCTCTCTGGAGGGTCGAATGCGAAACCTGGTGCGCGAACAACTCGCCAACAGCCTGAGCGTGATGCAGAAGGTAATGGAGGATGAGGGCTTGGGCCTTGCGCTGTCCGAAGCCGGTGCAGCTACCGCACGGGCGATGCTCGACGGGCACAAACTGATGGTAGCGGGCAATGGCGGCAGCGCCGCGGATGCACAGCATCTTGTCGCTGAATTTGTCAGCCGGCTCACCATCGATCGTCCAGCGATGCGCGCCGTTGCCCTCACGACCGACTCATCCATCTTGACTGCAGTCGGGAACGACTACGGTTACGAACACGTCTTCGAGCGCCAGATCGAGGGCCTGGGCCAGCCGGGCGATATCTTTCTCGGCATATCGACGTCGGGGCAATCGCCAAATGTGTTGCGCGCGCTCGAGCTCTGCCGCAAAAGCAAGATCGCGACCATCGGCTTCAGTGGAAAAAACGGCGGAAAAATGCCGCCGCTCTGCGATTACAACGTGATTGTTCCCTCGGCTATCACACAACATATCCAGGAATGCCACCTTGCCCTCGAGCACATCTTCTGCATGATCGTGGAGCGCTGCTATTTCGGGCCGGAGATGTTCGAGCCTCAGCTCGCCAAGGCGAAAGCGTAATGCATACAGGGAACGGTACCGCGCCGATGTCTCTGAGAGTGTGGCTTTAATGGAGTGTGATCAAGTACAGGCGGGCTCCCGCGCGATACGGGGTTTGGTATGGATAGTCAGCGAGGACTTCTACGGTCGCACCCTCGTCACGAAGCTTTTGTATAGGCCAGTCTCCTAAACCACCGAACACAAGAAACTCACGATGCTGAGCAACGAAGGAGCGGTAAGACTCAACCTTCCCAGCGAGGGGTATACCCGCAGACTTCATCTCGTCGGGCGCCTCGAAATCCTGCAATAAATTGGTTCCTTCGTATTTGATTGCTGCCGCGCGGTCTTTGAGGTAATAGAGACGGGAAAGCAATCCCGGGTCTTCATGATGGTTCATCTCGTAGAACGTCATTCCACTGGCAGCAACGACAGGGAGATCGGGTCGAAGAGTGGACCAAACCAGGGGGTCCACTCGCGGCAGTTCCAAATCTCGCGACACGCCGTGTACCAGAGAGGCGATCATCACGAGGGATGCCAGACCGATGGCGCCGTAACCCGGTCGCAAATAAATTGAGAGGAGCAGGGCCAAAGCCAGACAAATCGCGACCGAGCTTGTAATGCAATAACGGTCGAAAAAGTTGCCATGCCGCCACATCAGCACCAGGTTCAGGAGAATGGGGTTGAGCAACAGGCAGGCCAGGAGTGCCAGATCCTCTGCAACGAATTTAGGCATCGGCCTGCTTCCTTTTTTTGCCTTCGGCAGGACGAGAAGTACAACAACCGCAAGCATCAAAGCTTTGCCGAACGTCGCGAATGAATTATAGAAGAATATTCCGATTTTCCCCCAAGAAGCCCGAATCTGGGGCGGCAGTAGGATTGTGTTGTAGGCACGTATCAGAGGGATGTCGACAAGCATCACGGCTGTAGGCAAAAGCAACGCAGACCAAAGCGGATAATCGGGTGTGCGCCGACGCCAAAAGCGCACAGCTTCTGCAACCAAAAAAGGCAGCAAAGCAAGGGGAGCAAAAACGTGAGCGGACGACAAAACCGCAGTCGAAATGGCGACACCGAACAACGACGGCGTACCGCCTTGGTAGTGGGCTGCGGAATCCCAAAAATACAAAAGGAAAGCGAACGCCATCACAACAAGCGCATACGGCCTTGCCTCGGTGGCGTAGGCAAAGGCAAAGTGACTGGCCCAAAGGAAAAGGACAGTCAGGCACCCAATTGCATTGCCCATCTTCCGGCGAACATACAGGAAGATCGCTAAGCTAGCGAGATAGAACTCCAGGATGGAAGGAAGTCTTAGCCCAAGGGGAGTAGGTCCAACGACGGCCATGGAAAGACGGCTAAGCACATACACAGCTGGCGGATTATTGTCGAACCGGAGCACCCAATGCCACAATTGATGAAGCGACGAGGCCCTGGCGATGTCGTAAGTAAACAGTTCGTCAAACCATACGAAGCGCCGTGCCTCAAGCAAAGTGCAAACGATATAAAGCGCTGTCAAAGCGGCGAAAATCACCCAGAAGGCAAGCCTTGCGTTTCTTCGAATCTTCACATCGAGGCCAGTTTCGATCTGCTGCTCCGCCGCTGGGGTGACCATGGGATCTTTCCTCGGACACTATGGTTGTTTTGACAATTCCCGCAGTTCGCATTCTAGCGTAGCGAGCCGCCATTTTTCTTATCTTCGTCATTTCGAGAATCTCGGAACACATCGTTACGTGTACGAGATATCGGACGCCAATTCTTTACTTTTTGACAATCTGTGACGCTCCGCACCGGAACGTCCGCATTGCATCATTTGCCATGAGAGGTATGCGTTCCCATACCCAGCTATTCCGGCGTCCCCATAGTGGATCGGATACGTGCGCGATCAGAAACTGAATTTTAAGCTCATCACAGATTTCATCCACCTCAGCGCCAGTGGCAGCAGCATTTCCATCGGGCGGGAAGATTCGCGCAAGCTTTTGTCCCACGGCTGCGCATTCGGCAGGGGAGCCGCCAAACTCGGTGCCGCATCCCGGCAAAAACGCGCCTATGAGTTGATACCGGTTGTAGATGAGAAGAGAGTTCGCATCTCCAGCGAATGGATTGGACTGCACCGTGCTGTCGCTCAAGAGTAGGTTTTCCAAAGAGGCGAACCCGGCGCGAAATTCATAGGTGTCCTGGCCGATATGCGGCGCCTTTGGCTCGCCATTGACGCGCAAGGCAGCATAGCCGCGTTCGGTAAGCGGGATCTCAGTACGCAGCAAGGCCAATTGATAGAGAGTGCCGAGGAGACCGAGGACCAACGTCCCAAGGGCTACTGTGCCGGACGAGCGCGAGAAGCCAAAACGAGGCTCGGCTCTCCGGAACCAGAGCTCGTCGATCACCTGCGCTCCCCATAACAGGAAGACGAACTGGACCAGCATTATCCCCCGGAAGCCGAAGTCGTTAGCTTGGATCACGGAAGAGCGAACAAATGTCGTAAGAAAACCGACAACAACGACCAGGTACCAAGCCGCGCGTTGGGCCTCGGATAGTTCCCTGTGGCGACTGAGGTCTGATCGAAAGACAATCCAGGCTGCCAGTCCGTAGAATCCGAATTCGAAGAAATAGAGCCCAGCTACTTCGAGAAGCTCGATAGGAGTCGTCCACGGGTGATTGCCGAGGATCATCGACGTGAAGCCTTCTGTCCTTGGCTCCAACTTCAGGAGCGACGCCTGTTGGCCCGCTCCAGTTTGGCTCACGCTAGGCGGAACCCTGGTAGATTCTGTCGCGAGTGTCCGTGCGGGCTGTCGGAGGTCATGGAGATAAGGGAGCGAGAGGAGAACGGTAAGAAGCCCGGCAAAGGCAAAGATTCCAAAGGCGCGCCACTCTCGCTTCGCCAGATAGCGGATCGTCCAAACCGCCAGGAAGGGTACGAATGCCAGGGTCACATACACGGATAGGCCAGCGGCGCTTGAAAACCCGAGAGCTGCAAGTCCTGTGTGGCTCCAGCGCGCATAACGAGTGTTCGCCTCCTTAGCACTCCAAAGCGCCAGGAACCCAATCAGACAAGCGACCAAAGACGCTACGTGATGCGGAACCCAGAGAAGGGCGTCGGCCCAGGAAGTAACCTGAGAGCTGTCCCACCATTCCATGTCGGTAAACAAGAAATGGTGCCAAAGATAAAGCAAGAAGGTAGGGATCAGATCGAGCCCTGTGACAGACAAGAGACCGATGCCAATGAGGCTCTTTCTGGGAAGCGCGTCGGTATCCTTGAAAAAGTACTTGAGATAAAGCGGGATCGCAGATGCAAGGGCCAGGGCGCTCCAAATGCAACTGGCGTAGAGCGATGATCGCGGGCTCATTCCACCGAGAGCGACAGGTAAGGCAGCTAGCACATTCCAGTAATAGTAGTAGCGGCTGGGTATGGGCCTACCAGGAAAGAAGAACGGGTTAGCTGGGGGCGCGCCCGAGCGAGCTGCAGACCCGATGAACGCAACTCGAACGATATGATCGAAGATTTCCGCCGGGGGGTAGAGTCGTGATCCGATTTGAATATCAATTAAAGAGAAAAGCAGGATCGCGGAGATTATTCCAACAAGGCAAAAGCCGATGCGCGTGTACATCGGCAAGGGGAAGATGCGGCGCCTCCGCCCCCATTCGAAGACCACGAGGATAACAAACGCGGCAGAAAAGGCCAAAAAAACTGCCGCACTGGTCCGCGTGCTGAGTCTGCGCGCCATGAGGTTGGCAAGGATAGGAGAGACGCAC
Source organism: Acidobacteriaceae bacterium (assembly GCA_036500845.1). GTDB lineage: Bacteria > Acidobacteriota > Terriglobia > Terriglobales > Acidobacteriaceae > PALSA-350. Next base: position 3,075 of record DASYBJ010000399.1, on the reverse strand, counting down.
ACCGAGAGGCAGACAGCTACTAGAACCCGCTCGGAAAAGACACTCTTCCGGAAATTGAAGATATTCGTCACCCAGCCGGTGACATATCCCGGAACAAAGAGATAGAGAGAAAAAAGAATGGAACCGACAAGGATCCCTTCTATATCATTCACCATGAATGATCCGTGCAAGAATCCTCCCGAACCGAGTTAAAGTGGGCTTAGAAATAGACAATCGAAAGATTAAGGGACGGTAGGCGATTCCTGATATCTTTCTATCTGCTCCACACATTTCGCCCGGGCCTTTTTCCCTGCCAGCACGTCTCTGTACCAGCCGACAGTCAAATCCAGTGCATCCTTGAGCTGCAGTCTTGGACGCCAGCCGAGCTCAAGCCAAGCCTTGGTCCAATCCAGCATGAGCATCTGCGCCTCATGGAAATTCTGGCTGCGATCGATCTCCCACTTCGCCGATGGTCCCCATTCGTTCGCTGCGTACTCCACAATCCATTCGACCGGCTTGGCATCTGCGTATTCTGGCCCGAGATTCCATCCGCCGGAGAATTTCGTGCCGTGCTCGTACAGTTTCTGCGCCAATAATAAGTAGCCACGCAGAGGTTCGAGCACATGCTGCCAGGGGCGTGTCGCTTTTGGATTGCGAATTTTGAGAACCTCTCCCGACGCGAAGGCCCGAGCGATATCGGGGAGAAGCCGGTCTTTTGACCAGTCCCCCCCTCCGATCACATTCCCGGCCCGAGGGGTGGCAATCGCGACGCGATGGTCCTGGTATTTGCTGATGGGGAAGAAAGAATCCCGAAACGAACTGACCACCAGCTCGGCGCAGGCCTTGCTGCTGCTGTAGGGATCAAAGCCGCCGAGGCTGTCGTTCTCCCGGTACGCCCAGATCCATTCCTTGTTCTCGTAGACCTTGTCCGTCGTGATGACGACGACGGCACGTACCGATTTACAGGAACGGACCGCCTCCAGCAGATTGGCCGTGCCCAGCACATTGGTCGCATACGTGGTCAGAGGGTCTTCGTAGGAGAGCCGCACCAAAGGCTGGGCCGCCATGTGGATCACAATCTCCGGATCGTGGCCGGTTATGGCCTTGTGCAGGGCCGGCTGATCACAAACGTTACCAAGAATAGACTTGATGGCACTCCCGCCATGAACTGCCTCGAAGAGGTTCGGCTGTTTGTCAGGAGCAAGGGCATACCCCATCACGTCCGCACCCAACTGCTCCAACCAGAGGGTGAGCCAGCTTCCCTTGAAACCGGTATGTCCGGTCACAAATACTTTGCGGCCTTTCCAGAACATGCTCACCAAACCTTCCAGGGCGGTGATCCACCGGCCCATAAGTTTTCCAGAAGAACCCTATCGTGCAGCGTGTCCATCGGCTGCCAGAACCCGGAGTGTTTGTATGCCGAGACCTGACCTTCACGCGTCAGCGTCTCGAGCGGCGCGCGCTCCCAGGTAGTGGCATCGCCTTCGATATAATCGCCGACCTTGGGTGAGAGGACAAAGAACCCCCCGCTCACCCACAAGCGGTCTCCCTTCGGCTTTTCAGCGAATTTGGTGACCTGCATCTTCTGATCGATTTCCAGGGCGCCGAACTTTCCAACAGCTTGCGTCGCAGTGACGGTGACTAATTTGTTCGTTTTGCGATGAAAGTCGATCAGCGCGGAGATGTTCACATCGCCAAGCCCATCCCCATAGGTAAGGCAAAACGTATCTTGATCCTTCAAATACGGGAGAACGCGTTTCAATCGACCACCGGTCGCAGAGTCTGCGCCAGTGTCCACAAGGGTCACGCGCCAGGGCTCGCAATCGGCCGCATGCGTTTCTATTTTGTTTTGTTGCAGGTCAATCGTCACGTCTGCGTTGTGCAGAAAGTAGTTGGCAAAAAATTCTTTGATCATGTATCCCTTGTAGCCAAGGCACACGACAAAGTCATTCACGCCGTAGTGGGAATAGATTTTCATGACGTGCCAAAGGATGGGGCGCCCACCAATCTCCACCATCGGCTTTGGACGAACTGAGGTTTCCTCGGCTAACCGGCTGCCCAGGCCACCTGCGAGAATCACTGCTTTCATTGTCTCTCCGGCGTTCAGATCGCCACAAGCTCAAGCCTGCGGCACAGTTATTTCATCGAGCATCGAGTCTTTCTATCTATCGGGGAGCAGCTGCTCGCGCTGGTTTTCGTCTTTCATTTCTCTGCAAGCTGCTTGAGGTGTGACTTGGTTTTGACGAAATTCGTGATTGTTTCAGCCGTGTAGTCCAACATGGACTCTGTCAGCCCAGGGAACACCCCGATCCAGAACACATTGCGCATCACGAAGTCAGTGTTCTTGAGGTCGCCTATCACCCTGAACTCCTGCCCTTGATACGCAGGTTGACGAACCAAGTTGCCGCCAAAGAGAAGACGGGTCGCGATCTTTCTTGACTCCAACTCGCGGATGAGTGCGTCTCGATCGAACGGTGCATCTTCGCGAACTCCGATCGGAAAGCCAAACCAGCTAGGCTGAGCATCCGGAGTGCTTTCCGGCAGCACAAGCACATCCTGGACCGGTTTCAGCCGCTCATAGAGGTAGGCGAAATTCCTTAGCCGCGCCGCGATGAAACCGGGTAGCTTTTCGAGCTGGCTGAGTCCGACTGCAGCCTGCATATCCGTCATCTTGAGGTTGTATCCAATGTGCGAATACGTATATTTGTGATCGTACCCGCAGGGCAGCTGTCCGAGCTGCCAGTCGAATCGCTTGCCACAAGTGTTGTCCTTGCCCGGCTCGCACCAGCAATCGCGGCCCCAGTCGCGAAACGATTCCACAAGTGTTTTGAGCAGCGGGGAATCCGTCAGCACAGCGCCGCCTTCGCCCATCGTGATGTGGTGTGCGGGGTAAAAGCTGACGGTTGTCAGGTCGCCGAATGTGCCGACCTTCCGCCCCTTATAGCTCGCCCCCAGTGCGTCGCAACTGTCTTCGATAAACCACAAGTTATGCTTCTTGGCAAAATTTGAAACCACGTCCAGATCGTAGGGATTGCCCAGGGTGTGGGCGATCATGATGGCACGCGTGCGGCCACTCAGCGCCGCTTCCAACTGCGT
>DASYBJ010000398.1:0-30668 GCA_036500845.1 Acidobacteriaceae bacterium | reverse complement strand
CAGCCAGATGACCCGGCAGATCATTGATATTCAGACTGGAGCGCGGAACGGTCCGTCGGCCCTGCCGATGAAAGGCGTTGTATCCGGCCTGACCAACGACGATATCGTCGCAATCACTGGCTATTTGGCATCTCTGAAGCCGTAGGAGCAGCGTGCAACGCACCCGCACCCGCCCACAACCGGGAAATGGTGTCCCTTCCTGTGAGCCGCAACGTCTATCCGTATTACAAGCGGCCGAACTTTTGAACTGCTTCCGAGATCGATCTCAGCCGTTCGATGTAGGCGTACATAGAGTGCTCTTTGAAGTCCAGTTGTTTGGTGACGGTGACTCAGCTCCACAATTCTCTTCTCCTGGTTAGTTCTCACGATCCGCTGCGCGAGCTTACTGCCCACGATCTTCTTCCTGCGTGCAACACGCGCAGTCTGCAACATTGCTTCAATCACTCCTGTTCTTTCACCGGGGTGGCGTCAGAGGCAAGTCTGTTTTGCTGTCTTTGCTGATTCTGATCCCGATCTGCATACGAAGTGTGTTGGATCGGATAGCTTTTGTGCACCATCTCGTATTTACTTTCTTCGTATCTACTTCTCTGGGCAGCTCTGTAGCCAGGCGACGATTCGCTGGTCATCGCCTGCAAAGAAAATCAGTGCCGCTTAGTTCCGAAGAGGGACCGTCAGCCATCCTATTTACTTCGCTTACAATTCTCACAACGTGCTTTCGGTGGTTCCGGTTTGACCAGCTTCGACTCGACTCAAAGATCGGTTCCAGTTCTCCAGCGCTGGCGTGGGTTCGCTCTGTTTACGCTGTACATTTTCCTGTTTGCGTCTACTTTTTCCTGGTCCCAACAAACTGTCCAGGGCTGGGGCGGAGTGCTTCGTGACGCGAACGGGATCGCGATCACCAATTGCAAGCTCATACTCGTATCGGACTCTGCCAAGTTTACTGCCACCACTGCGGAAGATGGCTCCTTCCACTTCGTCAACGTTCCCGCAGGCCGTTACGCTTTTTCCGCTATCGTTCATGGCCACACCGCAACACTAGCGGGTGCAGTCAATCTGCCCTCCTCGGCTTCTGCATCTCTGGTCTTGTCTGCACAGGATGATCTCACGCTCCAGCCAAAGACAGAGAAGTCGACCGGAGGCGAACAGCTGTCGAGCAAAGCCGTCTCGTCGCTGCCGCTCAACAAGCGCGACTTCAGCCAGCTTCTATTGCTGGCCGCGGGCACCATGACCGATTCCAACGGAGCCACCAACTTCACCCAGCAATTTGCCGTTAACGGGCAACGCGGTGTCGAGGCGGTGTTTGCTCTCGATGGAGCGGACATCAGCGACCCCGAGATGGGCGGCGCTACCTTCTCGAACTTCAACGTCGACGCGGTACAGGAGATTCAGTCGAGCTCCGGTTGGATGCCTGCCGAGATCGGCCGCGGTGCGGCTGGTTTTACCAACATCATCACGCGATCCGGTGCGAGCGGCTTCCATGGTTCCTTCTTCGAGTTTCTGCGCAACTCGGCGCTCGATGCGCGAAACTTCTTCGATCACCCTTCAATCGCAGAGCCTGGCCGCATTCCGCCCTTCCGCCGCAACGAGTTTGGTTTTACGAATGGCGGCCCGGTCCTTTTGCCACATATTTACGACGGCCGTGGAAAGACTTTTTACTTCGGTCAGTACCAGGGCTTCCGGCAGGCGCTTGGCACCACGCAGGTCATCCCGGTTCCCACGGCCGATGAGCGTGCCGGTCTCGACAGCACTGCCTATCCCGGTGACACATTGTTTGTTCCTGTCGATCCGGCGATTGCCCAGGTTCTCCGCCGTTATCCAATGCCCAATCTATCCACCGGATCCTACGGAGCGCATACCTACGCCACGTCTTCCAAGGTCACCACCATAGCGAATCAATTCTCGATCCGCCTCGACCAAAAGCTCACGGCCAAGGATCAGCTCTTTTTCCGTTTCAATTACAACAACCTTACCGGCCCCACGACCAATCCCGACCAGACCGTTCTGGATCCATCGTTCGGCATTCAATACCGTGATCACCAGCGCAACGGAATCCTCACCTACTCCCGCACCGTGTCGCCCCGCTTCTCCTTCCAGTCGTCGCTGAGCGCCACGCGCAGTACGCCTTCCTTCCCGACGCCGAACCACACTGATCCCGCGCTGAAGTTCGGCGACGGCCTTTTCGAAGCCTTCAATTCGGCTGCAGGCTCGGTAATGGAATCGTTCGGCAACCTCTTTCAGGTGCAGCAGACCTTCACTTTCATCACCGCCAATCACAGTTTCAAAATGGGTGGTGAGTTTCGCGCCAATCGAGACACTACTTATTATGGTTTGAGTCCGAATGGCGAATACAGCTTCGGCGGCGGTACTGCGTATTCTCCGATCAACATTCGCTCCGCGAGCGGCAACCACGATATCCATGCGGGCGACCCGCTGCCCGACACGCTCAGCAGTCTGCTCACCGGCAGTCCCTTTTCGTACACCTTGGCTGTAGCGCCGCCCTACTTCTCGAATGGGGACCACATCGGACCGGCAGCGATCTCCCGCAATGCAGCAGCGTTTTACTTTCAGGACAACTGGAAGATCACGAGCAGACTCATTCTCGATTACGGGCTCCGGTATGAGCTATACACTCCGATCGCGGAGCGTGCGCGGCGCACATCCGGCTTGCAGTATCCCGGTGGGCCCAACAGCTTGGTTCAGGATTTTGTCATCAATCCTCACCCGCCCTACCGTTTCAACCTCGACGGATTTGGTCCCCGCGTACAACTCGCCTGGTCGGCTCCCAAAGCGATCCGGTTGAACATCGGAGGCGGCGTCACCACTATTCCACCTAACATTTGGCAGGACAACTTCCTCACTGGCTCAACACCGTTCGTGGTCTATCCGCGCCTGGTCGCATCGCCGGGTTCCCAGTTCCAATACGGATTCCAGATCACGCCCGCAGAACTGCCCCGTGTTTACACACCGGGGGGAGTCGACATCTTTGCCAACGGGACCAAGGCCGTCGCCCCAAATACGATCATGGACGTCGACCGTTATGAGCATGACGTCGCTTTGCTTCTGCCCGGACACCAGATCACCCCGCTCAACCTGAGCGCCATCACCCCTAAATTTGGCAACGCTACGCTTTTTACTTGGACCCTCGGACTCGAGCGGCACTTCGGCGGTCTCGATGCGAGCGCTGCCTACGTCGGTACAGCAGGCGCCAAACTGCCCGCGACCGATTACCCCAACGCATACGCAGGGGCCACGCCTGAGTTCGCTCCCCACACCCGCTTCGACGGATCCGGCAAGATTATTGGTGGATTTGGCACCGAGACGGTGATCAATGACCGCTCCCACTCGACCTACCACGCGCTGCAAACCTCGCTGCAAGGCACCATCGCCCACGGCGGCCCGGGTATGCAAGCGAGCTACACCTGGTCCAAATCGATCGATGATGTCAGCCTGGTTGCCGCAGGTACCGGAAACACAGGCGCGTCGATTGCCGGCGGCCCGCAAGACCCGCGAAATATCCGGGCGGAAAAAGGGCCCTCGGATTTTGACATCACCCACAGTTTCACACTCAGCGCGGCACAGGATCTGCATCTCCAACAAGTCGCGTTCCTCCGCCGCGTGAGCCAGAAGGTTACCGCTGGCTGGGAGCTGCTGAGCATCTCCACGCTGAGCAGTGGCTCACCTTTTACCATCTACTCAGGCGTGCAGCAGACGGGCGTCGGAGCGGGCGGAGCCGACCGGCCCGACCAGATCGGCAATCCGCATCTCTCCACCAGCCACGCGATGCGTGCGGACTACTTCGGACTTGGCTCAGCCAATGCCTCCTACTTCTCCATTCCTATCAACATACCCGGAGGCACTGGCCCGAATGAGGGCCGCTTCGGCACACTCGGCCGCAACACCTTCCGGGGCCCCGCTTTCCACAATTTCGACTTTTCTCTTATCAAAGACACAGCGTTGCGGAGGCGTTCCTCCGGAGCCGAGACCATTGATCTTCAGTTCCGCTCCGAATTCTTCAACGTGTTCAATCTGGTCAACTTCGGACTGCCTGCAAATACGATCAGGGGTTCGGGCTTTGGGCAAATCAGCCGTACCGCCGGGAACTCCCGGCAAATCCAGTTCTCGCTGAAGCTGATCTATTAAATCTGGGGCATTCCAGGTTTCTGCGGGATTTTAGTCGAGGTGTTGCTCGACAAGAAGCTGGTGAAATTCCGGCGTCTTCCGAAGTTCCGCAAATTCCTTGTCTTCCATAAGGTGATGGCGGTCGCTATATCCCGCATCCAGTGCTTTGCGCAGGTATTTAAGAGCATGGTCGTTCTTCCCTGCCGTAGCATAAGCCTTAGCCAAGCTGTAGTAGACGACGATCAGTTGGCCGCGCGAGCTGCTGTCCTGGATAAGTTGATTTTGATTCACGTCAAAGACATTCGGATCTAATTCCAGAGCTTTGTTGTAGGCCTTTGCTCCTTGCTTGTACTTACGATCCGTGAAGTAGGCTGTTCCGAGATTGCAGTAGGTGACCGCCGAATTCGGGGCGTACTTGAGCGCCTTCCTATAAGTCCGTTCAGCCTGTCTATAGTTGTGCTGACCATGGTAGATAGCAGCTAGATTATTCAGTGCTTCTGGATAGCGCGGGTTCAACACCAGCGCCATCTGATAGTGCTTCCGAGCTTCTTCGAAGGCGAAGAGATGATGATATGCAATTCCCATCTTGTTCCAGACGAGGGCAGACCGGAGCTGGCCATGTTGGTAGGCTTCGAGAGCAGCCACATATTGTCCGCGAACCATCAGAAGGTCGCCCTGCTGCTCTGGCGAAAGCGACGCAAACTGAGGACCCAGCGCGGGTAAAGCCACCTGGACCCTAGCTGTCATTTCTGGCGCAGCTGAAGGTTTGACTGCGTCAGCAGGGTTCGCTTGCGCGCCCGATAGGGTAGGAACCGCAAGCCAGACGCACAGGCATAAGAACGGGCTACAACTATGGCCCCTCATGTATCGCCTCCCTCCCTGACGACCGGGTCGGACGATGACGCCTCCATAATACTCCGAATCGAAGGCTTCGCTGAACCTGCCAATCGAGCACAATTGCGTCAGATAACAAGTGTGTACGTTCCCGCGTCCTGACCGGTTCCGATCAATATTTCTCGGTCCTCGGGCAATCATGACAGCCGGTGTCATATATGCAGCTCTACGCTCCTGTCAGAACGTACCTACGAGGATGGAGCGCTCAAGATGCCGCGTTGGGATACCAAGAACACAAGTTGGCCCGGCCCGCGCCACATGACGGATGCCGCAGGCGATTATCGGATGGCGGAGTTACAAACCGAAAACGCTCGATTGCAAGAGTTGATCGCCGAGTTGTTGATCAAGAACCATGAGTTACGAGAGATGCTTGCCTCCTACGAAGTGAAGCATGACCGACAAGGTGTTCAGATCAACTTGGCTGAATGAGCGCGAGTTGGAAAAACCCTATCAACCGGTGCGGCGATGGGCCTGGGCAGGTGCGGCGATGAGCCTGAGCGTCTCTTGGCTGAGATCAACCTTGGTAGCGGCTTGGAGCTGCCGCGAATTCAGATTTCGAAATTCGGCAGGGATGTCCAGCAACGCCACACGTTTACCCGGTTCTGCGACGAAACCAAAGCCAGGCTGTTCCCGGCAAGCTGTGACCTTTTCCGGCTCGCCAGAGACATACATCATCGCGACGATGCGACCGGTTCGCTCGAACAACACGGAGGCTTTCATGGTTCTCCTCAAGACTAGCTTCGTCGGCGACCATACCAATGCATGAGAAGATGGGCCCTCGATTGGTTATGTCTTACGAGCCCTGTTTTTGCGATGCCCGGAGCCTCGGCTGCGGCTCAACACAAGCGTCTTTGATCGTGAATCTGCAGGATAGTGTCCGTCTTGGCAAAAGCGTTGCAGGAAATCTTGCTCTCTCCCAGGAGTGGTGCCCGGGGGGCTGCCGGAGTCCAAGAGCGGCACATGTGCCCTGCCGTCAGGCCCTTGCCTGGGCCAATACGGTTGGTAGCATCGAGGGTGAGCAGCAGTCCGCCCCAAGCAAGCGGGCCGGTCCGCCTATAACTTCAGTTGGAGACTCGTGGGCGGTACAGGCTGCTGAAAAACTAGTCTGCGGCGAACGAACCGTCTATCCCTTGGGGTGCTCCGCTTCGGGTGATACATCTTCCTGCGCCTCGCTTGTTGCTTCGGCGCGTTTTTCCGCAGCCTGGGTAGCCAGAACTCCTATCTAGAGATACGACATGAGCCAGCAGAATGAAGCGATAGGCGATCATCCCTGGGCCCCTTGTGCCGCTTGCCCCGAACGGTTTGCGGCAGGCAATGGGTCCCGACCGAGTTGGCGCAGCATACCTACCTGATCCATCAGTGCCCAGGCCTCGGCGACTTTGCCGTCCTTGAAGCGATAAATCACGATTGCGCGTTGAGTCACCCGCTTGCCGGTCGCCGGAATCCCAGCAAGTGGTCCGCTGTGCGTTGCTTCCATGTTCCACCGCACAACGACGCGGTCTCCACTGGCAATCGTGTCCTCGATTGTGAAGCGTTGATCTGGGAAGGCTACGCGCAGGCGCGCGACGAGGGCTTGGTAGGCAGCAATTCCCTGCTCTTCGCTCGCCCCATGAAAAAGTACGTCAGGAGCCAGCAGCTCTGGCAACAACGCGGTATTTTGCCGGTTGAGCACCTCTTCGTAGAGCCGCCGGGCGACGGCTGCGTTCGTTGATTCGATGTCTGTCATAACATCCTTCTCCAATGAATATATGATTGTATATTAAATATGTAATACGCTATTGGATTATCGGATAGGATGTCAAATGTGGCTGTGAAAAAAAAACGCGCCTACCAGTCACCGGTCCGGCAGCGTCAAGCAGACGAGACTCGCCAGCGCATTGCCTCTGCCGCTCGCCGATTGTTGGAAGAAAAGGGATACGCCGGGATGACGATGGAGGCCGTCGCGAAAGAGGCGGGTGTGGCTTTGCCGACCGTGTACGCGGCATTCGGCTCGAAGAGCCGAATCCTGACTGAGATCCTGGATGAAGCACGTTTCGGTGACAGCTACCTGGAGGCGGTCCGGGAGGCTCTGGCCACCACGGACCCGTGTGAAAAGCTGAAATATGCTGCCCGGATCGCGCGAAGGATCTACGAGTCAGAAGGCTCTGTGCTGGATTTGCTGCGCGGCGCTGGGGTGGTCGTGCCGGAGCTGGCGAGGCTGGAGCGGGAACGCGAATGCGATCGTTATGAAGCGCAGGCTAAATTGGTCGATTATTTGGCTCACTCGAAACGTTTGCGCGCGGACTTAAATAGGAAGAGAGCTCAGGATATTTTGTGGATGCTTACAAGCCGCGACGTTTACCGGATGCTAACCAGCGAAAAGGGCTGGTCCCCCGAGGAGTTCGAGATTTGGCTCAAGAGGACGTTGGTAGAGACGCTGGCAAGCGGGGCGAAATCGGCCAAGAAGGAGTGAACCTCCTGGGAATTGGGCGAGCGCGACACTCTGATTGCTTTGCCGCTTCTCCCCTTAGAACTCTAGGTGGCGATACCCAAGCCAACAATGTTGGCTGCCGCAATGATTACCAGCATGCCGCCCCAGAGCAAACGAACGGGTTTGGCGCCTACACCAGCCCATTCGCCAAGGGCGAGCCCCACGATCCCGCCGAAGAGGACATAGCCACTCATATGCAGCATCCAGTTCACGTAGGCGTAGCTTGCAGGAATGTTGGCGGCGCCCCACGCGTAAAAGAAGAACTGTAGATACCACATGATGCCGCCCGTCGCGGCGAGCGATCCGTTCTTGATCAGTATTGCGGCGGGGAGAGCCAAGTCGGACTTCAACGAAAGTTCCTTCTTGAAGATGAGCCGGCCAAAACAGTAGATGAAATTGACCAGGCCGCCTCCACCCATAATGATTACGTAGCTCGGAAGTGCGCTATAGAGAGGCTTGACTCCGAGAGCCATTGCCGAAGCTTGAATTGGCTTGGCCGCATCGATTGCAAAGGACATGCCGGAGGAAAAAATTCCGCACAGAATGGCGAGCAGTAATCCTTTCTTCAGATCGAATTCGCGCGTTTCCGCCCCGAGCGCGAGCTCTTTGCGATGCCCGGCTGCGGACACAATGGCAACGCCAAATAACGCTACGGCAATGCCCAACAGAGTGAGAAGGCCGCCGCGCGTGCTGACAAGATAGAGGAACTGACCATGCACGAGCGGCGGGATCAGCGTTCCGACAATGAGAGTGACACCGATCGCCACCCCGATCCCGAGCGACATGCCAAGGTAGCGCATGGTGAGGCCATACCCTATATTTCCAACCCCCCACATACAGCCAAACAGGAATGTCTTAAGGACGACTGCTGCGTCAAGCGATCCGTAAAAGGCTCGTAGATCCGGTAAAAGGATGGCACTGACGCAAAGCGGCATTACGACCCACGAGAAGATGCCGGCCACAGCCCAAGTCGTTTCCCATGCCCATTTCTTCACCTTTTCTATCGGTGCGTAAAACGATGCGGCCGATGCGGCCCCCACCATGTGCCATCCAATTCCGGTGATGATTCCCGTCACTCAATCTCCTTCTTGTCTGGGCGGCCGCGCCAGACAGCTTGAGGGCTTCGGAGCAACTGCGGCTCTATTGCGTTTTCACAATTACTGTGATCTGGCCAGAGTTGGTTATGTGCAGCTTTTCTTGATGAAAAGCCGCGTTCGGACTCCAATTCCTGGACTAGACCAATTGTGAAAACGCCGTAGAGAGCACAAATCTCCTACCTCGCCGGGTTGAGACCGGTGTGAAATGAGTGGTCTGCCCGATGTTTGTGCCACGAAGAGTGTAGCGCAGACGTGGTCGGACCAATGCTTGCGAAAACCGAGAGTGAGTTTCGGCATGGTTCGGTTGCTGCCAGAGCGTAAAAGGAAGATTCTTAGACTCCCGGCACTGGCGGGCAGCCTGGGAATTCAGTCAGGAACGAATTGCCGATGAAGCCGAGATACTGGATGCCAATCTTGCTGGTAAAGAATCCGTCGGCGGTCAGGTTGCGCAGGAAGGCAAAGAACTCGACCCCCTGGCATAGGCCAGGATCCTGCTCAATATTTTTTCGATAGGCGATTCGGTCGAGCATTTCCGTCTGCTGCTGCGCCGTGCAGTCAAGATAGGCATTGCCATAGCGATCGGTACACGCGGAGTCGAGCCACATAAGACCCCCGCCCAAGGTCAATTGATATTGCCGGTTCTCGCTGGTGAGCAGGTCGATAAACTCCGGTGCACCCGCCTCTAGGGCTCCCCCACAGTCCGCATCTGCCGGCAGGATGGTTTCACACAGTTTTCGCAGAGTTTTGTACTGCGTGGGTGGGAAGAATTTCGGCGCGTATTGAGCGGTCTTGCTCGCCGCCTTTTCAGACGCGATCAAGGAGTGCGCATACTCAGCCGCCTGAAGCGGGATCACTCGCAAAACCGAGGTCGCCGCGGCGCCCACACTCAGGGACTTCAACACATCCCGGCGAGATACTGATTTCCAATTCATACTGGACTCCTATATCTCCCCTTTGCGAGATTGGTCGAGCAGAAATTCGGACGCTCTCCACGATAACGCCATGATGCTGAGGGTCGGGTTCTTGTCAGGGTTGGTTACGAAGCACGCACCGTCGGTGACGAATAGGTTCTTGACATCGTGTGCCTGGCAGTTCTTATTCAGAACCGAGGTTTTAGGATCGTTGCCCATACGCGCCGTCCCGAGTTCGTGAATGATCTCTCCTCCTTCGGAAATTCCGTGAACGGATCCCGCCGGATTAGGAGCAGTGTAGAAGGTACCTCCCGCTGCTTCGACGATCGCACGAAAAGTATCTTGCATGTCTTTCGCCATTTTGATCTCGTTGTCACTCCACGCGAAATGGAAGCGCAGGACCGGGATACCCCACTTATCGACAACATAGGGATCGATCTCGCAGTAAGTACCAGCATTGGGAATCATCTCCCCGCGGCCGGCAAACCCAATGAAGGTTCCATAGGTGCTACGGCATGTCTGTTTCAGTGATGCTCCGTAACCTTCATGCTCCATACACACCCGATCGAACTGGCCTACGCCCGGCATGTGGCGCCCTCCGCCGAACTCGATGTGATAACCACGCAGAAAGTCATTCTTCCGGTCGAACTTCCACCACGGCATATACATGTGCATGCCGCCGATGCCGTCATGATTGTGCGGAGCCACTTGCGCCAATTGCGGGAAATATCCGGACGCGCTGCTGCCAACGGAATCGGTCAGGTAGCGGCCGACTGTTCCGGATGAATTCGCAAGTCCATCCGGAAAGAGCGAACAGCGTGAATTGAGCAACAGCCGCGCAGACTCGCAAGCACTGGCGGCCACGACAAACGCCTTGGCATGGACCCGCATGTCTTTGTGGGTCGCTTTGTCGATGTAGGAGACAGCTTGGGCGTGCCCGTCTTTGCCGATAACGATCTCCCGTGCCATTGCGTTGGCAAGCAGCGTGAAACGTCCTGTCGCCTGTGCGGGCGGAATCATCACCTGGCTGGAGCTGAAGTTGGATGCGGTCATGCATCCTCGTCCACAGTGCCCGCAATAGTGGCAAGGCGCCCGTCCATTCAAAGGTTTAGTCAGGATGGCCATACGCGATGTGACACAGAGAATATTCAGTTGATCGCAGGCCTTTTTGACCAGAGTCTCGGTGCAGCGCGGCCGTGGCGGCGGCAGAAAGATTCCGTCCGGGGCGCTTGGAATGTTCTCTTTCGATCCAAAGACGCCGATATACGACTCGACCTTGTCATAGTAGGGCGCGAGCTCCTCATAAGAAATCGGCCAGTCGCCGCCCATGCCATCCGTGGAGTAGGCCTTGAAATCCACAGGAGCCATCCGCAGTGCGATGCGTCCCCAATGATTCGTACGGCCACCCTCAATCCTCGATCGAAACCAGCGAAAGGTCGAGCCCGGAGCCATGGTGTATGGTTCTCCTTCGATTTCCCAAAACCCATTCGGAGCCATGAACTCATCGTTTAGCTCGTGGCGCGCCCGTCCTCCGACATCTGCGCCGCGATGCAGCAGCTGGTAGGGCCACACATGCTCTTTGAAGTCCCTTGTGGGATTCAATGGCGGTCCCGCCTCGAGCATGACAACATTCAGGCCGCCTTCGGTCAAAACTTTGGCGGCAGTGCCGCCTCCCGCGCCCGATCCAATGATGCAGACGTCATACATCTTCGGCGAGCGGATCACCTGCGACATCAGGGCCTCCGTAAGGAACTGGTTGGTTTGTGAAGCGCACCATCCACGATATTCATTCACATCCTCTGTTGTATAGGTGAAATCCAGGCACGGGATCGAGCTCGTCGAACATCCGAGGATCGGCAAGTGCGTTTGGACCTGCTCGCGGCAGGGCATGTCGCTCGCCAGGTCTTTGATCGATGTGGAGAAGAAGCGGCATAGCCCCCCTGGTCGACCATCTCTCTTTGTATTCTTTTGCGGCATTCTTCTGCGCCGGGCCGGCCCTCACCGTAGTACAAATCGGCGTAGTAGAAAGAGGACGCTATGAGGTCACTCTCAAGACTTCTCACGTTGACTGCCTTTGCAGCCACTGCGGCATTCGCACAGATGAGCCAGCCGCTGCTCCAGGAAAATGCGACGAAGATCTCCGACCACGTCTGGGCGATCATGGGTTTTCCCAACGTCGCCATCGTTGCAGGCAGCCACGCAACGCTCGTTGTCGATACGGGCCTAGGTCCACGCAATGGAGCGACGGTCGCAAAGGTGGCGGCAAGACTCGCGCCAAGCAACGCGAAACTCTTTCTCACGACCACCCACTTCCATCCGGAGCACGCCGGGGGTGAGCCTGGCTTTCCTCCCGGCACGATTTTGATCCGGAACGCCCTCCAGCAGCAGGAAATGGAAAAGCATGGTCAGGAGATGATCGATATGTTCAGCAGCCGGTCGGCGCAGAACAAAGAGCTGCTCGCGGGCGTTGTCCTCCGACCTCCCGATGTGACTTTCGACCAGGAAGCGACAGTCGATCTTGGCGGGGTTAAGGCCCGCCTGCTCTGCTTTGGCGGAGCCCACACCAAGGGCGACGAGCTGACCTTCATCGAGCCCGACCGCACGTTGATCTCGGGTGACGTTGTACAGAATAAGACGATGCCAAACATCTTTGGCGATGGCGGCACACCTACAAGCTGGCTCGCCGTGCTGGACAAAGTCGCCGCGCTCAACGCTGCACATGTGTTGCCGGACCACAGCGCTCCGGGCGATGGCTCGCTGGTTGCCGCAGAACGGGACCTGATCTCCGAAATCCGCACACGAGCCGTCACGCTCAAGCAGCAGGGCGTGTCGGCAGATGAGGCTGGAAAGCAAATCAGCGCCGAGCTCAAGACGCAGCATCCGGACTGGCCAAACACCAATGCCGCCGGATTCGTGAAGAGTGTTTATGGCGACTCTCAATAGATCCGGGAAGGCGGCGTTTGATCTGATCTTGGGCCGTAAGATTTACCCGCGTTCGGGAAACTATCCGTTGCGCCAGCTGAACTCGGCTGCTGAGCAACGACGGCTGATCAGGGCCTGTTAACACTAATAAGACGGCAGCGACGGGAGCAGATTTTGCTGAGTACGAGAGCGAGGAGAGACGCATACCGGGTGTATGTTAGCGACGAGTGACCAAGCAATCGGAAAAATCTGCCCCGTCCCTGCGGGTTGCGGTCAAAATCGGGTTATACTTCGTTGCAATCCTTGACTGGGGACCCGCCACAGCCTTCGGATTCCGCCTCCGTCTGGCCCGATTTTCCCTCGCAACGCTGTCCGCCCTATTCGTGCTAACAGGCCCAAGCTAGTTGTAGCAGCGACCTTGATTGCTTCATCGGAGAAAGCCCCAGCGGTCTACGTATTTAGAGGCATGTGTATGGATTCGATCTCACCATAGGATTGAAGGGTGGGAAGGGACCCGTAGGATTGAAGGGTGGGAAGGGACTTGACGCCGACTCTTTAATGATTAAGACTTAAGAAACTGGGGGCTTCTTATCAGGGAACAAAGGGGACTCGTATCGGAGACGATGCGTCTTGGTGAGATTGTCAAATACGAGTGTACGAACTTCGGCCAAGCCATTTCGGTGCTGCTTCTCGGCTGCACGACAGGATCATCCCATGCGAATCCACTTCCACATGACTCCTGCAACTCGACGAGCTTAGACGAAGCTATCGGTAATCAAAATCGATCAACGCTGGAGTACCAGGGTCGCGATCTGATGGCGGAACATTCAACTGCAGAGATTGCTGGCCCGACATCAGCTTCCCAGTAGAAAGACTCAGTTGCAAACCACCAAGAGCAGGCGCGAGATCAGGCCCTCACAAAGCTGCTAATCTTCGTCTACCGATCCATTCGAACCCTAAAACAATTCACACGCCAAAAACAAGCGAGACGAGGAGCCACGCCTATGGCCGTTCATCTGGTTAATCCCAGCGATAATTCCTTTGGAACTGCGGTGATTACGCCGCGATGGCTGTTTGTCCTGGCCGCAGCGACGCCGCGATCGATGGGCGATCCGATTCTGGTAGATGAATCGCTGGAACAGCTCGATGCCGAGACGATCCAGGCCGGCGATGTAGTTGGGATCAGCGTCCATACGGGCAATGCACTGCGAGGATACGAGGTGGGAAGACTCGCGCGCGAGCGGGGCGCGACCGTGGTGTACGGGGGTATCCACGCAACGCTGTTTCCTGAGGAGCCATTCGAAAGGGGCGCAGCGCATGCCGTAGTGAAGGGGGATGGGGATGTCGCGTGGGGGCAGGTGCTGTGGGACCTCCAGACTGGAAACGCCAAGCGAATCTATGACGGCGGCAAGATCGAAGGAGACCAGTTTTTGGCGGCGCGCTGGGACCTGATGGAGAGCGACAAGTATATGTGGGCGTCAGTACAGACGATTCGCGGATGCCCAAAGCACTGCTCGTTCTGTTCGGTGTGGCGGACGGATGGACAAAAGCCCCGGCAGAGGACGTTTGAGAAAGTAATAGACGAGATCATCGACCTTAGGCGAATGGGATTCCGTTTCGTTGCTCTGGCGGACGACAATTTCTATCCGGTGACGTTGACTGACCTGCGGTTGGCGCGCGAGCAGAACAATCTGGACAAGTTGGAGTCGCTGACCGAGATTCGGAACGAGCGGTTCTTGTTAATGGCGGAGTTGGCGAAGCTGCCGCGGGACATGGTGTTTTTCACACAGATCACGATGGAATCTGCTGAGGACACGGAGTACCTGGATGCTATGCGGCGGGCGAATATCAAGGGCGCACTGGTGGGAGTGGAGGCGGTGACGCCCGAGGGGCTGAAGGCGGTCTATAAAGACTTCAACTACTCAGGTGATCGTCTGGTTGAGCAACTGCAAACATTCCGCAAGCATGGAGTGCATGTGCTGGGATCGTTTATCTTCGGCCTACCGACCGACAAACCGAGTACCTTTAACGCGACCGTAGAGTTGGCGCTGAAAGCAGGAGTGACGTTCGCGCAGTTTATGATGATGACGCCGTTTCCCGGAACAGTAGATTTCGGCCGATGGGAGAAGGAACAGGCGAAGGACCCGACGATGGTGGAGGGCACACCGATCACGCGTTACTGGCTCATTCCGATAGCAGTTCGTCCGAAGATGTTTACGCCGCATCCGTTGATGAGCTCCGACGAGATACGGGAACGGACGCAGAGAGTCTGGGACCGTTTCTACGAGATAGGCGCGATCTGGAGAAGGTCTTCCTGCACCCCGACGTTGCGGGCTCGCGTGGCCTTCGTGCTGCTTTCCAAGCTATATCGGCAGATGTATGCGGGGACGGGCATCTCCACAGACAGTGCCCGGCGAAAAAAGGCGAAGACCTGGGCACGTTGGATTGCCCGCCAGACTCGCAAAATATTCCAAGCGAAACCAATGCCAGAGCTGATGTCCCCAGTTTGGGAACCTCGGGTGAAGAGCCGGCCGCAGCTGACACAGCTCACCGCGCAGACTGGGGGCATGTCGGCGTTCGACTTGGAAATGCCCTGCGGTCCAAACGTCTGAGTCAAGGGCTGCGATATCGAAGATCATTTCCGAGCTGCTGCCCTCTCAGGTCTCTGCCCGAAGCATAGCCAAATTCCAGCAAACACATCGGGATGCTTCCGCCATGGACTACGATGTCCTGTAGCTGCGGTGGGAGGTAGCGATGCGTGCAGATCGTGTGGAAGTCTCCTGGGATGAGCGGAAGTCGAGTTGGCTGGTTCGGATTACAGCCGGCGAAGAGGTAATTCGACGACATTGCAACCTTCCGAAGGATTCGGATGAGCAGAAGCTCCGATCGGCTGTGCTGAAAACAGTCGAGGACGAGGGCTATGGTCCAGACGCCACAAGCATAGCGATTCTTAGGTAGGGTTCGGCACGGACGGGCTGGGCAATAAGTTGGAGAAGCGCCTTGCCTGTAGAGATGGCTGCTCGTCGAATACGGGGTCTAGCTCCTGCCAGAGATGCCGCCCACATTCGCAGATGAGGAAAAATGTAGCAGTCGGTTCTCTGGAGAGAGAAGGATCCTGGATGCGGATCATCCGCACTAGGCATGGCCTTCTCAGATTAGGTAACCGCCACGATACTCAACTGGTTACTAGCGATGAGGATCCTGAGTTAGGTAACCATAACCGTGTCAAAATGGTTACTAGGGGTCGCTGCGCTGAGTATGTACTAACTTAGGATGATTGCAGGCATGACGGTTCATTGACCGGGTGAGGTATGTCTATCCAGGGTCTCACCGATGCTTTGTAACAACGCATTCACTTGACCGTCGATGCTGTCCGTCTGGCGGACAATCAGCACATAGTGATCCATATAAACGGGGATACCGTTCAGCGGCACAGCGAGCGCCACGGCTATGATCGAAGAGTCGCTTCGGCCTGCGGCATCCAATAGCTTGATTGTGGTGAAGTAGAGGTCCAGATGGGCATCGGCCATTTTGTCAACGATGCAGCCGTCATGCAGCGTGACTGCTGATTTGAGGCTGTAAAGAAACAGGCTCACAGTACTGTCGGTCATGCCAACAGCCGGGCCCTGCTCTGCTTGAATGTACAACGGTAACTTGCATGGCACTTTCGCTTCGGCAGAAGCGACGCCCATCGTAAGAAGTGCAAAAAGCAAAGCAATTGCTTTCACAGGAGCCCCTTGGATTGCTGATAACCGCCTTATGATCGTAGGGGGAGGAGGCCCCTCTGTACCTTTCCCCAAAAGACGCAGGACCGTCCCCTTTATCTGTTATCTGACTGTTCCGGCTGTTCTTCCTATCGGCAGAAGTGACGTGACGATGAGAAATGCAACAACCAGTCTTTGCACAGGGTCTTCGACCGGGCTTCAGGGGAAGAATCCTCCATAGCCACGGTCAACGCCAGCACAAGTAGGATCGACAGAGTGGCTCTCGGCGAATCGCGCACGCGCAGAGATATTCGGTAAGGAGCCTTTGGATTCGGCGAAGTGACCATAGTTCTGTACCAAAGTTTTGTGCGAAGCGGATGGTATCGAGAGTCACTATATTCGCTATCTTGCTCCTGGCCGTAAATAACCCGTGGTTTTCGGTTCCGCTTACCGCGAAGATGCTCTATCATCGTTAAAAA
This sequence comes from Acidobacteriaceae bacterium, assembly GCA_036500845.1. Lineage (GTDB taxonomy): Bacteria > Acidobacteriota > Terriglobia > Terriglobales > Acidobacteriaceae > PALSA-350. Next base: position 14,072 of record DASYBJ010000398.1, on the reverse strand, counting down.
TGGTCTGGACGCGCTGCTATTGAGCAGTCCGGGCGAGATGCAAGCGCGTTCCTGGTAGGGTAAGACAAGGCTGCCATTCGACCCCACCCCAGGCTCACATCTTCATAGATTCATAGAAACGAGCTGATTCGCAGGGCAGAGGGCATCTCTACGGCTAGATCAGAATTCCAAACTTATGGAGGACAAACAGAATGAAAGCAATCCTTGGTCCGGGTATCGTCGCAGGGCTGACTTTGCTCTTTGCCTTATCGTCAACAGGCCAGACCCCGGGCAGTTTACCCACCCGCCCTTCACCTGCAGCCCTCGCCAGTTCGGTCGACAGCAGCCTTAGGAACCCGACCTACGAATATGACTTCATCGAGAAGCGCTTCGTCTGGAGCAACAAGCCTCTGCGTTCGACAGCTGGCAAGATCTGCAAAACCATGCGCGATCATGCCTTCTCCGAGACTCCTTATGCAATCAACACCGATCAGGACTGGAATGCGTGCCTGGACACTCAGATTCGCAGTATTGGGTACCTGCGCTGGTTGCGGAACGGCGGGTTCAAACCAACTTCGAAGAACCGTAAGAAGGCTCAGGCATACCTGAAGAAGACTTACACCATGGGTCCTTTTGGAAGCTATTCCTTTGCCCAACTGAGCGACGCAGTAAAAGCGACGACGGGACAGAAGATCCCTTAGTTCCAGGAACCAGAATCGCTAGAACTTCGTGGCGGATTTGTTGCTCAGGTAGGACTCGATCCGCTCCCCTTCAGTGAAAAGAGGCGACGAAACCCGGAATCGGTATTTTGCATGAATTTCGCTGGATGCCGGAAGCGTTCTTTGGAGCGCATTCGGTGCCTGATTTTGTTTCGTGACTTTCGGGTTGTTACGATCAATTGACGCAGTTGATTTGAGCAATTGTAAAATTTTTGTTTCCGGTTGCGGTCACTTCCTGCACACAGATGGAATTCTGCTCCGGGTGCTCGATATCCATAGTTGGACGTGAGTCTTCTCGCACTGCCAGAAGAACTCGGTGGCGAGACCGAACCCCCTCACCGATCGCAAACAACTTTCGATGCGATAATTCTTCGCTCCATTCCGCCACTCAAGAATGGAGCGTGAGGTGTTGCTCGGTGGACCCATTCGGTTCTGGTTTTCACACATTCTTACCGCCATGGCGTTAGGATGTGCGATTTGAATTCCCGTGGCAGTTCGAGCAGATGTCCCGCCTCTAACGATCGCGCCGCCCACTCCAGAAGCGATCTGTACTGGTTGAACTCAGTAATATTGCCCAGCCATTGTGAACCCGATGCAGAATTCACGACTACCACATTCGGAGCATCGCAAGTTCCGACACAGCCGCTCATAGAGAGCTGAACTCGTTTGAGCAGGCCACGCCTGCGCCACTCGTCTTTTAGCCACTCTGCGGGTACTTCCGGACGGTCCTTGGATGTTGCGCCACAGCAACATCCCTGACAAACGATCAACTGACCGATCACACGGCGCTTGGTTTCCAGCACAATTTTGATCCTCTCATTGTCCAAAGAATATAGTCTAGGGGTCTACATTATTTGAGGAGAATCTCCTTGTCCCACACCACGAAAGACAAAAACAAACAGCTGGCGCGCATCCGCCGGATCAAGGGCCAGGTGGAAGCCATCGAACGGGCAATTCAGGGCGATGGTGATTCAGAAAATATTCTGCAATTGGTCGCTTCATGCCGGGGGGCTCTGAACGGGCTGATGGCTGGGCTCATCGAAGGTCACGTCCGCTTCCATTTGCTTCCGCCGCCGGCAAAAACGGACACATCTCAGCTTGAGGCCGCAGAGGAGCTGATTGCCGTGGTCAAGAGATATTTCAACTGATTGCCAGGAGTGCGATATGCCGATCGCGAAAGAAGCGAACCGCCCCACGGACCCTGGTAAAGTCGCTGAGACAGGGATTCACCCGGCCACGCAGTGGCCATACTGGGAGACCGATCAAGGAGTCGCCAGCGACGCAACGAAGCACGACCGGCATCGCTGTGGGAGCCGCCAGGATAGAAGTGCCTTGCAGGACAAAATGTATTTGCGGCCGGCAACTATCAGATCGGTGCCTCTCAAGAATGCAGATGTCATGTTGATTGGCATTGAGCGGCCCAAGCAAGGAACAGCTCTCTGTACACGCTTGAGGGATCAGCGATGCATCGGATTCTCAATTCCCATACTCTCGGCTTGATTCTCGCAGCACTCTCCTGGGCTGTGATCGCCTGGATAGTTTATCTACTCTTGCAGCTAACCTCAAATGGACCTAGTTGGCTCTATTTGGATTCGTAGCCGTCAATGTATCCGGCTCACTGCTCGCCGAAGAAAGGGTATGGTAGTGAATAGCCGGCCAGGAAGCTTGGACAACAGATTTCGAATCTATGGTCGAACCCTGACGGGTTGCTTTTGCAGGAAAACCTCTTCTACTCGCAGCTGCCTATGCACAGCTCGATTGCTGCCGGTGTGCCGCGACAGAGTGCAAGCCGATCACTTGCCCAATGCGCACCCTCCTGGCCGTCATATTGGGTACGCGCCGTTCCACGGTCACATGGCGGCATGGACGCTGCATAGAGCTGGACCGATCGAATCCTCGCGTCGAGACGCAACGATTCAGAATCACAAAGCCTCGATTCACTCGGTTTCAAGCGATCATGATAGGACGTCAGAAACGAGGTCGTGAGTCGTGAGGCAAAAATGGGAAGCCCCGCTCTCTAAAAGCGGGGCTCTCCCGGTGCAAGAGTTACCTTTCAGGCTGCCTTCTTCAGCAGTCCGTGCGGATCGAGAACGAACTTTTTGGCGACGCCGGAATCGAAATCGGCATAGCCCGTGGGCGCATCTTGGAGAGAGATGACCGTCGCGTTGACGATTTTTGCGATGGGCAGGCGGTCGTGCAGGATGGCCTGCATGAGCTGCCGGTTGTACTTCAGCACTGGAGTCTGGCCGGTGTAGAAGCGATGCGACTTCGCCCATCCGAGACCGAAGCGCATCTTCAGGTTGCCGGTCTTGCCCGCATCGTCTTTTGCTCCGGGATCTTCCGTGACATAAAGCCCGGGAATGCCGATGGCTCCGCCGGCGCGGACCACCGACATTAGGGAGTTGAGCACGGTAGCCGGAGCTTCTTCGCCATTCTTGCCCTGCGCCTTAGCTTCGAATCCGACGGCGTCGACCGCGGAGTCAACCTCGGGCTTGCCAACGACACTCGCGATCAATTCGCCAAGGTTCTGGCTTTGCGTGAGGTCGATGGGCGTGAAGCCGACGTTTGCGGCATGTTTCAGGCGATCCGCATTCATGTCGCCGATCATGACAACTGCGGCGCCAAGAATTTGCGCCGAAGCCGCAGCCGCAAGACCAACCGGGCCGGCACCGGCAACATACACGATGGAGCCGACTCCAACCCCCGCGGTGACCGCGCCATAAAAGCCTGTAGGCAGGATGTCCGACAACATCGTCAGATCCTTGATTTTGGACATGGCTTGTGCTTTGTCCGGGAACTTGATCAGGTTGAAATCGGCGTAAGGAACGAATACATATTCAGCCTGGCCGCCGACCCATCCGCCCATATCGACATAACCGTAGGCTCCGCCGGCGCGGCTAGAATTGACGTTGAGACAGACTCCTGTTTCCTGTTCCCGACAGGTGCGGCATCGTCCGCAGGCAACATTGAAGGGAACCGTAACCAGATCGCCCTTCTGGAGGAATTCGACATCCGCACCGGTTTCGATCACCTCCCCGGTAATCTCATGTCCCAGAATCATTCCGGTGGGAGCTGTGGTCCGGCCGCGAACCATATGCTGATCGGACCCGCAGATGTTAGTTGCAACTACCTTCAGGATTACACCGTGTTCGACTTTCTTTCCAGCGGGGTTCTGCATTTTCGGGAAATCAATCGACTGGACCTCAACCTTGTTCCGACCAAGAAAAACCACTCCATGATTTTCTGCCATAACTCACTTCCCTCCACTACTTCGTTGCTCGTGATAGGTTCATGTTTTCGGTTGCCTGTTTGAGGACCGGGGACGAATTGGACCAGTTCAGAAATCAATCTTCGTCCGGAATCCGACGACGAAGAACGTTCCGCGCGATGCATCACCCTGCGCCTGCACAAAGCACCACTCGGGCAACAAAGCGCGTCGCATTCCAAAGAGCCAAAGGGGTTATCTCGAGCAATCGTGCGATCGCGTTTTCAGCTTCTACTGACCAGATGCCCATCAGACGCAATGCGTCGCAGCGAATGCCGGTGGGCGTGCAGTCGATGTTCATCTGCGTTCATCACTCCTATAAGACTAACCGCGATGTTGAGGCGTCACAACAAGTGATGAAGCATATCTTGGCTCTCGATCAGGGAACGACCAGTTCCCGGGCCATCCTCTTCGGACACGAAGGCAACATCGTCGGCATCGCGCAGCACGAATTCAAGCAGATTTATCCTGGGGTCGGTGGATTGAGCACGATCCCTACGACAGCCTCGCTTCACAATTGAGTTTAACAGTCGAGGTACTCGGCACGCGAGAGAGCAGGCCGAGGAGGGCAAGCCTGCCTTCGGTACCGTCGACTCCTGGCTGATTTGGAACCTCACCAGCGGCAAGCGCACATTACCGATCCCACGAATGCCAGCCGCACGCTACTGTACAACATCGTCGAGGTCCTGGCGCTAACCCGCTGGAACTTGGGAAGCAGCTGGATGGTGGACCTTCCCTACATTGCGGCGCAGGTCGTGTGGGCGGCGCACGAAGAATGGCCCGAACGGTGGAAGATGTAGTCGCGCGACGCACCCGCGCGTTGTTTCTCAACGCGCGAGCCGCGCTTTGCTTGGCACCGGCCGTTGGTAAATCCAGCCTAAGATGAAGACACCGATAGGAACCCGTGAGAATGTCAGACGTGTCACGGTCTAATCTGGTTGCGTGTTGCCTTCCTCTACTCGGAGCGGAGTCCGCGTCCTGTTCGATGGCAAGCTGGGTTCCGCCGCAGGCAGGTGAAACACGCACCTGCTCTGGGCCGCGGTCTCATAGACACCGATTTTAACGGCAACAATCCTATACGACAGGGCGTCGCTTCGCTCCGTCCGCCAATCGAATCGAGCGTGTGACCTTCACCAAGCGAAATGAATAGTCCAGCTCAGAAAGTTTGCATGGAGCTCAATGCGATCGACGAGTTCGTCAACGGGATGCCGACGTAACGCGTATCCACGTACTGCCGCACGAGTACACCATCAGACCCTAGTGGCCATGCTCACCGGAGCACCATGCTTTCGATTGTTCATGAAATGACGGGCTACTTGGAAAGTGGATGCTGGGTGTGGTCAGGGAAAGTGCGGGCATATTGTCGCTCAGTACCAATCAGATGATGTGCCTGGAGTTCGCTCGTCTGCATGCTGCAACAACGGAACCCTTCACTGCAAGAAAATCGAATTCAACAGCATAGTGCTGGAGAACAAGCGTTTCGCCCCCCACCCTGAACTCATGCGAGAAGTTCGAGCAGTCTTCTTGATCTTGTTGTTTACGAGCTGTTGTGCGCTGTCAGCTCCGGTCGACCCGCAGCAGCAACTCGTTGACGCATTTGCTTTGCAACGCGCTGCCCAGTCAAGTAAGGCTATTACGAATGCCAAGACATTGATTGCTAGCGGCGTGCTTGACGAATTGGGCACAGGCAGGGCGTGGATATTATTGGGGCTGTGCTATGAGGATCAGGGCAAGTTTGCTGACGCCCAGCGCGCGTATGAGCAAGCAATTCGTATTCTGATAACTCAGCCCCAATGGAAGAAAGATTACGCCTCGGCTCTAGATGACCTAGGGCATTTATATCGCACAATGGGCCAATGGCAAGCAGCTACGGATCTCCGACTAAAGGCAATTCGCGTTTTCGAGGAGAATTCTGACCACGGCGGCCTGGCCAGAGCGTATACCAGCCTTTCCGCAGTGGATCTTGATCAAAAACATATGCGCGAATGCAGAAAGCACTTGAAGACCGCCTTCGAAGAACTCAATCGGAGCACGGACGTCGATGATGACGACCGTGCCGCCGCGTACTCGATACAGGCAGGACTTGCACTCCACGATCAGGATGTCAGTCAGGCGCTTGCTGAATACCAACATGCTTTGGAACTCTGGAGGCGCAATCACGGAGAGAATCATCCGCTCACAGGATGGGGTTACATACTTCTCGGCAGCGCAGAATCCGAAGACGGCGAACCGAGCAAAGCCGAGGAGGTAATGCAAGAAGGAATGGCGATTCTCGATCGAACGTTAGGTTCTGGCAATCCCCGCTACTTGGAGGCAGAGATTGCCTATGCGCGAGTCCTTGACCAGGCGGGGCAACATTCTCGGGCCGCCCGCCTTAAAGCCGATGCTGACCAATCGTTAAAGGAGTTGAGCAAAAGCCAGTGTATCGGCTGTACCATCAGTGCTGCGGCCTTAAAGTAAGAGATTGAGCCGCAAACAAGAGGCATCTGCCAATGAGTTCTCTGACTACCCCATCTGGATTTGCCGAAACTGGGGTTATGGCTGACCAGCAGCCAAGAGCACCATCCCGTCCGGGCTTTAGGTTTCGCCTGAATACTCTCCTGATCATCTTTTCCATTGCGATCGCCTTGGCGCTCGTGACGGCGAGTGAGTGTCAGTCGATAACACATCTTCCTTCGCTGATATATGGTGCGGTGCTTTGGGGATGGTGGGGTACGATAGCCAGTACTATCTGGAAGCTCGGTCAGCGATCTTCTTCTATCTTGGCCTTCTCCCCGAAGACTATCTCCATCCACGTGCTTGCCGGGTCCACACTTGCCGTGGTGCACCTCCTTTTGTTGGGGAGCTTGGGCTTCACCGCGGCGGGATGGCAGGCGCGGGCCACGCCATTTTCCATCTGGACAAGCGTTCTCAATCTCAATCGCTTTGGCATCGAGCTACTCATCTACGGGTTCGTCTTCGGCGTAACAGGGATCGTTCAATATCAGATTCGGGCCCAACGCGAAGCGATGAAGTCATTGGAGTTGCAACGTCAACTCTCCGCCGCGCATCTACGCGCGCTCCAGATGCAGCTGGAACCGCATTTTCTCTTCAATACCTTGAATGCAATTACGACGCTCGTCGAACTCGGAAGGCAGAAGGAAGCAGCAGAAATGCTCTTCCATCTGAACGCGATCCTCAAAAGTACCTTGAAGCGGACAACACCAGAGAAGGTCCCGCTGTCGCAGGAATTGGAAATTGTGGAGAACTATCTGGCCATCGAGCAAGTCAGATTTGCGGATCGCTTAAGAATTGAGATTAAGGTGGACCCAAACGCTCTGGACGGCTTAGTCCCCTGTTTTCTACTTCAGCCCATTGTGGAGAATGCCATTCGGCATGGCATTGCGCCGTGCGAGAACGATGGACTGGTGGAAGCGTCCGCGAGGCGCGACGGGTATTCTCTACACCTGCGTATACGCGATACCGGACCTGGATGGAGTGACGAGCACCAAAATGGACATGGCATCGGACTTAGGAATACGCGGCAACGGCTCGCGCACTTTTATCAGGATGAATACGAGATGAAGGCACAACCTCTGAGTACCGGTGGCTTTGAAGTTTCGATCAGGATCCCCTTCGAGCGCAGCTGAAAATGAGACTCAAAGCGATCATCGCGGACGATGAGCCCCTGGCTCGGGAGAGGCTAAGGTTTCTTCTGTCCAGCGACGAAGAGATTGAAATTGCCGGCGAATGCCGCAACGGAAGAGAAGTGATTGCAGCACTTAAAGAGAAGCGGATCGATGTACTCTTCCTCGATATCCAGATGCCCGGGAGAGGCGGTTTCGAGGTGATCGAGCAGGTTGGATCCCCTCGCATGCCAGTCACAGTGTTCGTGACGGCCCACAACCAGTATGCACTGAGGGCATTTGAAGTCCACGCAGTTGACTACCTCACGAAGCCCGTCGAGCCGGAGCGATTGCAAGCGGCTTTGACTCACGTCAAAGAACGCATCGCTTCAAAAGCCGCGTTGATGACGCAGGAACAATTAAGGTCGGTGTTGGCGAGTCTGGACGATTCCGGAGAGGCACCAGCAAGGTATCCGAAGCACCTGCTCGTACCTAACGGAATCAAGGACTCCTTTGTCGATGTAAGTAGTATCGAATGGATCGAAGCTGCAGACTACTACGCGTGTCTGCATGTGGGCTCGAAAAGCTTTATGCTGCGCGAAACGATCAAACAACTCGCGGCCACGCTTGATCCTGGGAAGTTCGTTCGCATTCATCGTTCGATCATCGTCAATGTGGACCAAATCCGCGAAATCCTCCGCGAAGGCCGCGGTGAGGGATCGGTAATTCTGGCGAACGGACAGCGGCTCAAGATGAGCAAAGTTGGCTGGCAAAGCTTACTTGCCGTGACCCGCACTTAAAGCCTTCACCTACTAGATTCTTCCCTGCTGATCGCGAGCGCGCTCTCTCTCGACATAAAACTTTGCCTGCTTTCCTTAGCCGGAGAACGCGTGAGTGCAACACGTTGTGCCCCTTGCCGGCTGATCGATCACAATTCGGCACCCCTCGACGACTGGGACGCGTATCCATAGGCACGAACGCTCTAGTCCGCAAAGTGTCCTTGTCTGCCTCCCTGCACGAGGTCCTACTTTCCCTGCATCGCAACGATATCTGCCTGCAAAGGACTGGCGCTTCGTGTCTGTGGCCGTGAGTCTTGAGTAGAGGTCGGACATGACGGAGTTCCTAATTGAAGTGAATGGCGGCCAACAAACGGTTAAAGCTCCAGCGGAGATGCCGTTGCTGTGGGTCTTACGTGACATCCTTAACATGACCGGCACCAAATATGGTTGCGGAATCGGATTGTGCGGTGCCTGTACTGTGCATATGGACGGCAAGGCAACGCGGTCCTGTCAGATTCCAGTAGCAAAGTCCGTCGAGAGCAAGATCACTACCATCGAAGGCCTCGGGCGCAATGGCCTGCACCCGGTGCAGGAGGCATGGATCACAGAGCAGGTACCGCAGTGCGGCTACTGCCAACCAGGTCAAATTATGTCTGCTGCGGCGTTGCTCTCCACGATTCCGAAGCCCTCGGATGCAGACATTGATCGTGCGATGGCTGGAAACCTCTGCCGCTGCGGAACCTATTTCCGCATCCGCAAGGCGATCCACCGCGCGGCTTGGGAGATGCACTCATGAAGGTGAGCCGGCGTGCCTTTCTTGCTTCTACTGCAATAACTGCGGGAGGAGCATTCGCCATCTCTTTCCGCATGCATGATCCATGGCCTCTGGCAAAGCTATTCGCCGCAACTACTGATCCATTCGATCTCTGGATTCAGATTCAATCCGATGGAAAGACCATACTCACAGTTGAGAAATGCGAAATGGGCCAAGGGGTCTTCACTGGCCTCCCGATGATTCTTGCCGAGGAGGCCGAGCTTGATTGGAATACCGTTACGGTCCAGCAGTCACTCGAATCCAGCGGTACCGGCGGCAGCGGCAGCACATCCGGGAGCTATCTTCCTCTTCGACGCGCGGGCGCTGTAGTGCGGGAAGCTATGATCGGCGCAGCCGCTCACGAATGGAGTGTACCCAAAGAGGGTTGCGTCGCGCAGCAGAGCAGAGTCACGCATCGAGCCTCTGGCAGAAGTCTCGCGTATTGCGACTTGGTATCAACAGCCAGGCGGCTTCCATTACCTGACATCGAACATGTCCCGTTGAAGAATCCATCAGACTTCAAGCTCATCGGGCACCTGACACCAGCGCTCGATATTCCCGGGAAAGTACAGGGTACCGCCTGTTTTGGTTTCGATGTACGTCTCCCGGGAATGGTGTTCGCAATCATTGCTCGCTGTCCGGTCTTCGGGGGGAAAGCAGTAAGCTACGATTCCAGCAAAGCGCTCGCGGTTCCCGGGGTTCTACAGGTTTTTGAAATTGAACCGCGGGGGTTTCGGATTTACTCCGCGGGTGGCGTGGTAGTGGTTGCGCAGTCGACCTGGGCAGCGCTCGAGGGACGCAGGGCTTTGACGATCAAGTGGGACTACGGTCCTCATCGCAACGAATCTTCGGATGCATTGAGCGAGGACCTGCGTCGAGCTCTCACGAGTGAAGGGAAAATCATCCGGGACGATGGAAAGGTGGATCGCGCATTTGAGCTCGGGGCAGAACGGCTAGAAGCCATTTATGAGTTCCCCTTCTTAGCTCATGCCGCGATGGAGCCAATGAACGCGACAATCCTTCTGCGAAAAGATAAGTGCGAAGTATGGTGTCCTTCGCAGTCTCCCGATTGGGTGCGCAGCGCAATCGCAAAGGAGCTTGCGATGAAGGAGTCCCAGGTGCTCGTGCACACAACATTCATGGGGGGAGGGTTTGGGCGGCGGTATATCGCGGATTACCCAACCGAAGCCGCTCAGATCGCGCGGCATGTCAACGGCCCCGTGCAGCTTGTATGGTCACGCGAAGATGATATGACGCATGACTTCTATCGCCCGGCATCCTACCACCGTTTGAGAGGAGCCGTCGATCACAGTGGAAACATCGTTGCGTGGTCTCACCATATCGCTTCAACATCGATCCGCGCTCAATGGGATCCGCCTGAAACGGTAAAACCGGAGAGCGCAGAGATCGGGGGAGCCGTTCACATCCCGTACTCGCCTCCAGCCATCCGGGTGTCATACACGCCAGTCGAGAGTGCGGTTCCGCGTGGATGGTGGCGCTCCGTCGAGCACTCGTTCAATGGATTTGCGGTGGAGTGCTTCATCGATGAACTGGCCGTTGCTGCAAAGCAAGATCCCTATCTCTTCCGCAAAGCGAACTTTTTAGAAGCCGCCCGGCAAAGCACCAAGAGTGATGGACCTACCGATGATGGACATACCGACTGCAACCGCCTGATCGCAGTTCTCGATCTTGCAGCGCAAAGGGCAGGATGGGGCAGCCCTATGCGGAAAAATCAGGGCCGAGGCATAGCCTGTGGCACAGCCTACGGTTATGTCGCTCAGGTCGCCGAAGTAACATTGAGGGACGGCAGGATAAAAGTGGACCGTGTAGTGGCCGCGGTGGATTGTGGACAGGTCGTGAATCCGAATGGCGTACGGCAACAGATCGAGGGAGGAATCATCTTTGGGCTCAGCGCAGTCCTCAAAGGCCAGATCACCATCTCACAGGGACAAGTAGAACAGACAAATTTCAGTGGATACGAGCTAATTCGCATGCCCGAATCCCCGGCTATCGAAGTACATCTTATCGAAAACCACTTCGAACCCTCTGGAATTGGTGAGGCAGGAGTTCCGCTGATAGGACCTGCCATCGCCAACGCGGTATTCGCAGCCACCGGAAAGCGACTCCGCAAGCTTCCTCTGCGGCCCGATAAGCTGGCGACGTGAAGATCAGCTATGCGCAGCAAGCTGAGGAACGCTCTTGAGGTTGGATAAGAGACTCTCACCCTGAAACTACCAAAAGGGCACAGCAGAAAAGTGCAAGTAGCGAGCCGTTGAGACAACGCCCACCACTTGCACTCGATGGTCTACAACCACTTGATGGCTCGGCTCAAGCCACCAGGGAAAAGGGGCCTGGCCTGCTACACCGGAGACGATACTAAAAACCTGCTCCGTGATGTTAGGCCGTCTCTAAAACATCCAGCTTCAATGCCCGTGCCACGCCATCGCCATAGGCAGGGTCGGCTCTTCTGCAGTTCGCAACATGCCGCTCCAGGACCTCCTGGGAGGCGCCATTGATCGCGCGAGCCGTGTTGTCGAAGAGCAACTGCTTTTGCGCAGGGGTCATCTTCCGGAAGAGGTTGCCAGGTTGCTCCCAGTGATCATCCACTAAGCGGTGGTCATAGTGATCAGCAGGATCACCATCGAGCGGGAGGGCCGGCTCAGCGTATTCCGGTTGGTTGTCCCACAACCCCTGGCTATTCGGGTTATAACTCTTCGTCGCCCCCAGGTTTCCATCTGTGCGCATCTTGCCGTCGCGGTGATAGGAAGCGAATGGACACTTCGGCGCGTTCACTGGGATGTGATTGAAGTTAATGCCCAGGCGGTATCTCTGGGTATCTCCGTAAGAGAACAGGCGGCCCTGGAGCATCTTGTCAGGAGAGAAGCTAATTCCGGGAACCACATTCGCCGGGGAGAAGGCGGCTTGCTCCACCTCTGCGAAGTAGTTTTCCGGATAACGATTGAGCTCCATTACGCCAACTTCAATGAGTGGGTAGTCAGCCTTGGGCCAGACTTTGGTCAAATCAAAGGGATTGTGCTTGTGTGTCTTTGCCTGCTCCTCGGTCATTACCTGGATGAAGAGCTTCCAACGCGGAAAATCTTCGCGTTCGATTGCCTGCAATAGATCCCGGCCGTTGCTCTCCCGATCATTTGCCACAACCGCAGCAGCAGCTTGGTCCGTGAGATTTTCAATACCTTGCTGTGTGCGGAAGTGGAACTTCACCCAAGTGCGCTTGTTCTCGGCATTGATCATTGAGAAGGTGTGACTTCCGAAGAGATGCATATGCCGGAAGGACTTTGGAATTCCGCGGTCGGACATGACGACTGTGACCTGATGCAGTGCCTCTGGAAGAAGAGACCAGAAGTCCCAGTTGTTCTGAGCGCTCCGAAGACCGGTGCGTGGGTCGCGCTTGATAGCATGGTTGAGGTCAGAGAAGCGTAAAGGATCGCGGAAAAAGAAGACCGGAGTATTATTTCCGACGATGTCCCAATTTCCGTCCTCGGTGTAGAACTTGAGGGCAGTCCCGCGGATGTCGCGCTCCGCATCGGCTGCGCCGCGTTCCCCGGCGACGGTCGAAAAGCGTGCGAACATAGGCGTCTGCTTTCCAACCTTCGAAAAAATCGCTGCCTTGGTGTACTTTGTGATGTCGTGGGTCGTGGTGAAAGTACCATGCGCCCCCCAGCCTTTGGCATGCATCCTGCGCTCAGGAATGACCTCGCGATCGAAGTGTGCGAGCTTCTCGATCAGCCAAATGTCCTGGAGTAGAGCCGGACCACGACGACCGGCCGTCATGATATTTGTGTTGTCCGGTACGGGAGCACCGGTTGCACTCGTAAAGCGCTCGGGTTTTGACATTATGAGTTCTCCCTTTGGAAAGTTCTGCATTGCAAGTTGATAAGTTGAAGTGAATGCAGTGGGCGTTCGACCCACGCCCGCTGAGGGATTTCTTCCGCAAGCCGCGAGTGACACTGCGGAAGTGCATGTGCTAGAGTTGGCGGCTTTGAATGGTTGAACAGCAACCAGTTCTCGGTATGGCGAAACGTTTCGGTGAGTTGGTGAGCCATTTTGCTGTCGGAGATGGATACACCAAAGACGAGAGTAAGTGACGGTGCTTGAATGATTGCCGTGGTGTGCAAACGGCAGGTGTTTCAGTCACCAACGCCAATTTCTAGCGATTCAGACCGTCCTGTTGTGATCAAAAGACTCGGTTTCCGAGGATGCACGTTTTGCTTCAGGGCGCCGGAACTCTATGACCTCTGCAGCTGTTCCAGTTGAGTTTGACGAATTGACCAAATTGGCAGGAGGCATTGCTTTCATATTTACCGGCACTTCAAACTTGAGCACCTTGCCCTTGGGTCGATCTTGTTGGGGCGAGTCCCCACTAGCGAGTATTTGCTCAATATCGATGCTGAAGTCCAGAAGGGCAGGCAATTCTTCTCTTTGCCGAAAGCTGAGAACTCCGGGTTCGTCTCGCGAGCTATCGAAGCGGCAACCCAGGTTGGCATCAGCGAGACTGACCTCTTGCACGAGCTGTCGCCCACAGGCGCTGCAGGTGCTGACAATCTCATGTCTCCGCGTTGGCGGGTTCAAAGGTTTCTCCATGGCATCCTCGATATGATGTTGTACCGTCTCACCTCGGGCGATGGCCCCGAGCCACTCCGGGCGGCTCGTTCAGAAAATTTGAAGTGATTGGTGTTCGGCTAATCGATTCCCAACAAATCGGTTTGAAATGTATGACATGCACCAAGGACTTGCTCAGAGTGCACCGTTTCCTCTGCAGTCGTTGAAAGTTGATTCAGTCCCAATCGCTTTAGTGCATTCGCAATGCCAACTGTGGCGCAATTGAGAATTCCTGTGATTTAGCTGAATTAGAGACTTATTCTGTGGACGACGGTCCGGAATATTGAAAAA
>DASYBJ010000397.1:0-9155 GCA_036500845.1 Acidobacteriaceae bacterium | reverse complement strand
GCGCGGAACTGACACAGCCACGAGGACGCTTGCTCGCCCAAGATTACCCCATTATGGAAGTGCGCAAACGCTGAGATTCACCGGATCGGTGAGTCCTCTCGACTGTAGAACAGCGCGTTCAAAAAGCAGTGTCTTTCGCCTCAATACAACACCCTACGGCGTTTTCACAATTGGTGTAGTCCAGGAATTGGAGTCCGAACGCGGCTTTTCATCAAGAAAAGCTGCACATAACCAACTCTGGCCAGATCACAGTAATTGTGAAAACGCAATAAGGAGAAGCCACCTAGATGGCGCGAATCAAACGTACCGGAAGAAAGATAATCGCGGCAACAAGCGCCAATGCCCCATGGACGGCGATCCCTAGCAGACGGAAGGGCAACAGAAGCAGCCACACCAGCGGGTAGAGAACGACCGCGAGAAGGGCCAACGGCCAACAAAGGATCATGAGGAGACAAAAAAGCAGCAGGTTGAGCATGCCTATCACCTTGGTTTATTCAAAACAGGAAGGGGAGTCAGGGCCTGACTCTCCTTCCTGTTTTAACTACGCAGGCGCAGCCAGGATAGTTCCCAAAACGTGCGCACTGCTAGCCGCTGTGGACCTGATTTCCTGGAATTTTTAATGCAACGCGGTAAAGACTGCTGCTGCCCATGACGTACAGAGTAGTGCCGCCTGGGCCGCCAAAAGTGAGATTTCCGACTCTTTCCGGGATATCGATTGTGGCCAGATGTTTTCCCTCGGGAGAGAAGATCCAGACACCCGCTGGTCCTGCGCTGTACACGTTGCCCTTGATGTCGACCTTCATCCCATCAGGCGCACCCGCTCTCTTATCGGAGCTTGCGTCGAAGAACACCTTGCCCTCGGTCAACGATCCGTCGGGATTCACGCGATAGCGCATCCAGATTTTCTGAGGTTCGGAGTTGTTCACGTAGAGATATTTTTCATCGGGAGAGAAGGCGATCCCGTTGGGACGGGGCAAGTCTTTGATCAACAGCTGAAGCTGATCATTCGCAGGTGGAGCGCCTGGCTTCTGATAGAGAGCCTTGGGAAGGCGATACACACCGTTGATCGACAGTTCTTTGATGTTGCGGTCTCGCGGGAGTCCATAGGGTGGATCCGTAAAATACAGCGACCCATCAGATTTGTAAGCAAGGTCATTGGGACTGTTGAACTTTTTGCCTTGGTAGCTGTCCGCCAAAACAGTTATCTCTCCCTTGGGATCGAGTGTCTCCAGGCGCCACACGTTGCGCCGCGCATGACCGGCGACCGTCAGGCGTCCGCGAACGTCGAGCGTCATTCCGTTCGAGCCCGGTTCAGGTCCGCCATACGGAGCTGAACCTTGATAACCGCTAGGTTGCATAAAGATGCTCACCTTGCCGTCGGGCGTCAGTTTCCGAATGCTATTGCTCGGGATGTCGGCAAAGAGGAGAAAGCCACCGGACTTGATCCAGACCGGCCCTTCCGTCCATGTGAATCCTGTGGCAACTCTTTCAAGAGTAGCGTTGGCCGGAATGATCTCGGCAATCGACGGGTCAAGCCGTTCAACGTTTAAAGGCGTCTTGCTTCCTACCGCTGGGAGCGCGGGATCCGACCCAGAGAAGTACGAGCGTACAGGCAATTTCCTGACGGCGGCGTTCAATGCTGAGTGAATGCTAGTGTTGAGTACGAGCGTAAGTCCGATGGCGGGTGGGACGAGAGCCGCTGTCCATACAAACAGGTGCAAGGGTCTTCTAGGGATCACGCAATTTTCTCCTGGCTGCGAATCCAGAATCGACACACAGGTTGAGAGAACCAATTCTGGAGTACGAATATGACAACGAAGTTCGGGAGTCGCTCCGGATATTCCGCTGCGATTCCGGGCAGGTGCGATTGTACATCGAGCCGCTGGGCCGTGAGGTTGTCCCGCAGGTGCCCTAAAAGGCACTCCTGGAAAGCCGCGTACCTCCGGGAGAAGATGGTCAGGGTCTTGGCCAGATCGGAACTTACAGCTTCATTTCTTAGAGCTCGGACGCAGCATAGTCGGGTCGCATTGAACGGCCGACCGTGCTCATTTTTTGACCGGTTCTCCTGCCGTGGTCCATTCCTCGATCGGACCGAGGTTCAGCTTCTCGATCGCGGGTTGGATCTTGGACTTGTCTCCTACAGCGATGAGCACCATGTTCTCCGGATGGAAGTATCTGGCCGTGATGGCGGCCGTATCGTCCAGGGTCACGGCTTCGACTTTGCCGGGGTAAGCACGCAGATAGTCCAACGGCAGGTTGTAAGTAAAAAGGCTGCTTACTTGTCCTGCGGTCTGTTCCGCGGTCTCAAAATCGCCCGGCAGCGCACGTACGATTGCGTCTTTCGACATCTCCAGTTCGCTGGCAGTCAACGGACGAGTCCGGATTCCGTCGAGCTCCTTAAACAATTCCTCTATCGCGGGCGCAGTGACATCGGTGCGTACTGAAGCATAGGCGAGGAATGGACCTGAGCCGCGGCGGTATCGAAAGAGGGACCGCGCGCCATAAGTATAGCCGTGCTCCTCACGGAGGTTCATGTTGATGCGGCTTGAGAAAAGGCCTCCCAGCATGGCGTTTACCACTTCAATTTTTGCCCGGTCGGGGCTGGAACGGGGCACGCCTAACCCAGCGGCGAAAATGGCTGTTTGCGGCGCGCCTGGCCTGTCAACCAGGATGACCTTGCGCGCGGGCGGAGTGGGTGGGGACGGCGGCTCTGAACCGATGCCAGTGGCAGACCATGACCCAAAGTATTTCTCGGCGAGTCTCCGCGCTTCGCTTTGTGTGAGATCGCCAGTAAAGACCAGAGCGGAATCACCCGGGAAAGAGTGTGTTTTCCAAAAACCAGCGAGGTCTTCATGAGAGATGCTTTTGAGAGATTCTTCTGTCCCAATCTCCGGATAGCCATAAGGACTCTCTGCACCGAAGAGGGCGCGGTCAGCGATCTGAGTCGCGATTTGTAACGGCTGATCTCTCATCTGAACCAGCGTCGTGAGCCGGCTTTTGCGGAGCCGATCGACTTCTTTCGAGTCGAAAACCGGGTGCAGAGTTACATCGGAGAGTAAGTCGACCACCGGCGTGGCTACGTTGCTGAGTGCGCTCGCGGTAACAGCAGCATTGTCCTGACCGGCTGTGGCGGTTAGAGTTGCGCCAAGGCGGTCCGAGTCTGCCGCAATGGCTTCAGAAGACCGGCTTGTTGTGCCCTGAGTCAGCATGGCTGCGGTAAAGCCGGCGACGCCGGGCTTTTGGGGCGAATTCGCTTCGCCGCCGCTTAGGGTAAGAAACGAAGCCGTGATCACCGGCAGCTGATGGGTCTCGACCAGATAGACTTTCAGCCCGTTGTGGAGGGCGAACACGACAGGCTGCGGCAATGTAAGCGCAGGTTGAGGTCCAGGCTTCGGCGGAGTGTTGCGCCAGGATTGTGCTTTCTCGAAGTCAGCGCTGTATTGCGGTTCGATCTTGGCACCGGCGTCGGTGTCGGCTGGGCTGCGCGGTACGTCGTCCACCACCTTTGTACCGGGCACGCCGTAAATGATCACGCGCTTGTCGTGCCCTAGATAAGTCTGCGAGAAGCTGCGGACGGACTCCTGCGTCACCGCCTGATAACGTGCGATGTCTTTGGGCAGGTAGCCGGGGTCGCCAGTGTACTGATTGTAGTAATTCAGCTGGTCAGCAACTCCACCAAAGCCGCCCAGCCGTTGCAGACCCGTAATGGTGTCCGTAATGTGTTTGGTGCGCGCACTCTCCACTTCGACTGCCGTAGGGCCGGTTTGTGTAAAGCCGTCCAGGACCGCGTCTGCCGCCGTTAGCAATTGGTCTGGAGTCACACCAGGACGAGCAATGAATTCGCAACTAACGATCGAGCGCAATGCCAAGGAAAAGTTTCCGCACTCCACCGATTGCGCGATTTGCTGTTCGTACACAAGCCTGCGGTACATGCGGCTTGAATTGCCGCCCCCCAGAATGAACGTCGCTAGGTCGGCATCTGCGTCGCCGGGCTGAAAGGCAGGCGGAGCCAGCCATGCCACATCAACCTTGGGGAGATGAATGGTATCGGTTACGGTTACTTTCTTCTCCGCAGTGATCGCTGGGGTGGTAGCGTCGACCTTCGGAACAGGTGGTCCTTGCGGTATGGGACCAAAGTACTTGTCAATGAGTCCTTTCGTGCCAGCGATATCTATGTCGCCGGCGATCGAAAGAGTCGCGTTGTTGGGCGAATAATACTGCATGAAAAACTGACGGACGTCTTCCAGGCGCGCAGCCTCGATATCCGCATGCGAACCTATGACACGGGCGTGGTAGGGATGATCGGCCGGGAAGAGCTCGTGAAACATGGCTTCATCCACTAAGCCGTAGGGCCGATTCTCCAGGCTTTGGCGCCTCTCATTGCGCACGACATCCTGCTGGTTCGTGAGCTTGGCGCGGTTGAGCGTGTCCAGCAGGAAACCCATCCGGTCGCTCTCCAGCCACAGCGCCGTTTCAATCTGGTTCGAAGGCACCGTCTCGAAGTAGTTGGTCCGATCGAAGGAGGTCGTACCGTTAATGCCCGTGGCACCGGCAGACTCCAGATTCTTGATGTGAGATTTTTCGCCCACATGCTGCGACCCTTGGAACATCATGTGCTCAAAAAGGTGAGCGAAACCCGTCCTCCCGGCACGCTCATTTCTAGGTCCCACGTGATACCAGATATCGACACCAACAAGAGGCAGTCGCGTATCCCGGTGGAGAATCACCTGGAGTCCGTTGGGGAGCTTGTACGTTTCGTATTTGATGTCAGGGATCTGGAGCTTGGTGCTCTGCGAAAGGGTCGGACTGGATACAGATAGAACAGCGATCAGAAGCAGAAAAATCGGCGGCTTGCTCCACATTTCCGTACACCTCAAGAATGGTCCTGGCGGTCAGATTCTGAGTTTAAGAGGGTAGCTCTGCCTTTTTACACGCAGCCGCAGACCTTCAGTCGATCTTTGCGGCGTATCGAAGAGTCGCACGAGCCTGGGTTTGCACTTATTATCCGGTATTCATGCCATGCTATCGGTCGATTCTAGATTGTGGCCTGATTCTAGCCTACGCGGCGTTCCTTGGGCCTAAGTACGTGCCAGGACAACTAAGTCGCAGAATCCTGGATCGAAGGCATAGGACGATTCTCCTGGATTCTTGCCGCTCGGCTGCCAGGCCATGTATGATCCACCCCCCAGACAGTTTGCATTTCAATTCATTCCCATGGAGGTTTCAATGAAAAGTCGGCTCTGTATCACAAGTTTTGTCGTCGGTATGTGGGCATGTCAGCTCGGGTTGGCCCAGGTACCGGCCGGCGCGCCAGCCGGCACTACGGGCCAATGCAAAGATGGGTCCTATACGAATGTTTCCTCCAAGAAAGGTGCCTGTCGCGGGCATCAGGGCGTCAAAGAGTGGTATGCCCCCAGCACTGCTTCCCCGGCATCTTCATCGCAACCGGCAGCGCCTGCACCCGCCGCTAATCCCGCGCCCGCTGCTGCGCCGGCACAGGCATCCACTCCGACTCACTCAGCCAAGACAACGAGCAGCGCAAATACTGGTACACCGGCACCGGGCGGCGGCCCCGGAATGGTCTGGGTAAACACTCCAAGCAACGTGTATCACTGTCCGGGAACAAAGTATTACGGAACTACCAAGAGCGGCAAATATATGACCGAAGCACAAGCCAAGGCTGCCGGCGCTCATCCGGATCACGGCAAAGGATGTGGCCAATGACCGGCTTGTTGCTCAACGTTTAGGGCGCGGCGTCAAACATCGCTTGGGCCTCGATCATCGAGGCCCAATACGACCACGCAAGCCAGAGAACACTCGTGCGCAGTGGAGTCCCTCCTTCCCCAGCAGACCTCACTGCAACCGGCAACATCGGATTTGCGTAGGATAGGTAGATGTGTGGCCGCTATGTTCTCAAGTCCTCACGCGCGCAGATCGCCCGATCCTTCGACGTCGATCCGGGCAACCTGGCGGAGTTTCCTCCAAGCTATAACGTTGCTCCGCAGACTTTCCAACCAGTGGTGCGTTTGAACCGCGATACCGGCGAGAGAGAAGTAGTTTTGATGCGATGGGGTCTGATTCCTTACTGGTCGAAGGAGGCGAAGATCGGCTACTCCACGATCAATGCCAAAGCGGAGACAGTTGCTACGTCCTCAAGCTTTCGAGAGTCGATGAAACGTCGGCGGTGTCTCGTACCGGCCGACGCTTTTTACGAATGGCAAAAGCTGGATGCGAAGCTGAAGCAGCCGTTCGCGATTGCACTGAAGAGCGGAGGGCTCTATGCCTTCGCTGGGCTTTGGGACCGCTGGCGCGATCCGAAGACAAAGGAAGTCTTGGAAACGTTCACCATCATAACGACAGACGCGAACGAGTTAGTCGAGCCGCTGCACGACCGGATGCCGGTGGTGCTGGAGCCAAAAGACTATCAACGCTGGCTGACTCCGGGTGATCCGGAACGGCTCCCGGTGGATCTGCTGCGGGCGTATCCGGCGGAAAAGATGAAGGCGTGGAAGGTTGACAGTCGAGTTGGCAATGCGAAGAATGATGAGCCCGGATTGCTGGATCCTCCGTCGAGTGAACAACCTGGGGGGCGGGGTGAAAACGATGGTACCGAAAGTGGCCCAAATTTGAGCTAAGTCTCGGAACCCAAGTAATTTGATTGACGCTTTCGCGCCATTCCTTGAGCTATACCGGCCAGCTAGCCTTCGCTCATGCTTCTCTATGCTTTTGCTGTATTTCTCTGCCTCTTTGTCGTCAGTCTTACGGGTCTGGTGTTCTTGCATCGGCACATTGAATCGCGTGCTCCGCAAGCAGCCCTCGAGAATAGCGCACGATTGAAGCAGGACAATGCTGAATCTGTCGCTGTCCGGCGTAGGTATTAGCGCGTGCTCTCCGCGAAGGGTTGCTCCGGCCTTCTTGCTCTCATACCCGCTCTTGAGAGCTTTCCTCGCTTCGCAGAAGTGCAGCCGCAGAAGTAGGGCGTTCGATCGCCTGTACCGGACCCTTACATCGCCCTGTATTGGGAGGTGCCGCGTAAGAGCGCGTCTCCTCCCCGTGGGAGATAAGATCGCGCGACAAGGACCCGGAGGGAGGCTTTACTTAGCGGGCTTAGGCGCCGGCTGGGTATGCGTGCTCTTGATATTTTCGAGAACCGAGCGGGGCCCGCTGTTGCGCTGGATCAAGATTGTGAGGCTGATGGACGTGATCATGAAGATTACCGCAGCCCACGTGGTCAATTTGGTGAGCAAGTTCGCCGCCCCGCGGGGGCCAAAGGCGGTTTGAGATCCCTGGCCGCCAAAAGCTCCGGCCAAGTCCGCACTCTTGCCCTGTTGAAGGAGTACGACCGCGATCAAGAAGATGCAGACAAAAACGTGGATGGTGCCTATAAACCAGATCATGAAACGTTGAACCTCGACCGCGGGTGAATCACGCGAAAACTTTCGATGAAGAATCTTGGTGCGGAAGGGGGGACTTGAACCCCCATGCCTCTCGGCGCCACCCCCTCAAGATGGTGTGTCTGCCAATTTCACCACTTCCGCTCTTAAAAACTTATTTATTTTGTTATATTTAAGCTGTTTCCAGTTTTCGTCCCTTCGGGGCTGCACCGGATTTTGCACCGACCTTCCGCATCGTTATGCTTACTTCACGATCCGGGTCTGATAGTCGAGCAAAGAGCTTCGTGACTGCGTTTGCCTGAGGGTGGACATATCGCATCGTCGTCTTGATGTTATCGTGGCCCGCCGTGTACTGCAACGTAAACGGGTCGGTATGTTCCCCGGCTTCGGTCAAGAACGTGTGCCGCAATCCATGCAACCCAGCATCCGGCTGGGTCTTGATCCTTGTCTTGAGCGCCCCCATCTGCGTCTCCAAGACCCAGGCGCCGAGTTGTTGGGTGGGGGTCCCCGGGATGAGTGAAAACATGATCGCACTCTGAGGTTGCTATGAGCGCCTCCAACACCACCTTCATCTCGCGATCGATTTTCAAAGTCCGCTTTCGAGCCCGGCGTTTCAAACCGCGCTTGATGACCAGTGAACCGTGGAGGTCTCCCTCGACCGGTTCGGCGTAGAACCGGATGCAATCCTTCATAAGGTGGAGCATCTCGCCGCGGCAGACGCCGGCGCGCCGCGCCAGGATGGAAGCCGAACGCAGCGGTTCGGACGCGTTGCCGATCCACTCGAGGTATGCCTCCTCGGTAAAGACATAATGGTTTCACGTTCCGCCCCCTCATCTTTTGTGTACTGCTCAATGACCGGGACTTTCTCAATGAGCTTCAGCTTGCGCTGGGCGTACCGGAGGGCTTTGCGCAGGGTCGCGAGGTAGCGGTTGACTGTGGTCTTCGTGACCGGGGTTCGCCTACCGCTCCTCATCCTTCCCCCATTGCTTCAGAGCCCAAATCTTGAAGGCTTCGATCTTCGGCTCGTCAATCTCATCCAGGCGACAATCAGCCCAGGGACCAGCAATTTCTGAAAGTTCTCCTGGTAGAAATTGACCGTCCCCTGTTGCTCTTCTTTTCGCCGTTGCCACCCAGGCATTGAAAGTGGACTGGAAGTGGCGAAGCGTTGGGACAATCTTCTGCTCTTTAGGCGGCTCTTGAGGTGGAAGCTCTTCCAAGCCGGCCAGTCGGCGAATAAGGCTGCGACGGGCAGCGGCGGCGATGTCGAGTGCTTCGCGCTGGTTGCTAGTACCGGTGGACCGGCAATACGTCTCACGCTTAGATACGAACTTGTAGGAATAATAGCGGCTTTGGGGACGCTTCCAGACGTTCATCCGGCCTCCGCGCGTCGTGTGTTCGTGGCCACGAAATTGCGAATTGTTTCGGGGCGGATCATCACGCGAGTGCCGACCTTTACGTAGTCGATTCTACGATACTGAATCCAATCCCTCAGAGTCTTGGCGGAAATGCCAAGCAGGTGGGCAGCCCCTTTCTACCCCAAGCAAAGGCTCAATTGGATCAATTGTTAAATCGGCTGTTTCAGCGTGTTGCCATACCATGAGTGTCCTCCTCAGGTGAGAACCGACGTTGCGGTTCTTCTGGCCCGGCGAGTGGATTCCTGATAAGCCAGAACATGATGTCTCCTCCCCCAAGGAGAGAAACGCAGAGAGTTAACGGCCATGCAGAATGTATGTAATACAGCTTGGAAACTCGGTCAAATGG
>DASYBJ010000396.1:0-15909 GCA_036500845.1 Acidobacteriaceae bacterium | reverse complement strand
AGAGCACATCCTGGTAGGAACGTTTGGTGCTGCCCTCGCAATGTTAGGGCCGGGTTCATGGTCGATCGATGCTCGTCTGTTTGGGTGGAAACGCATCGAACCTTCCCCTCGCAAGAGTTAGCGATCATCCCCGAAAGAGACGAGCCGCTTCCCCCATCCAAAGCTGATTTTCCATCCAAAGAGGCGCCCACTTGCCTCCACAACGGCTGTGATTCCCCTCGATGTAGAGTTTCGCCGAATCAGAATACGGCCCAGAATGTCATCCATGCAGAATTAGCGTTAATCACGGAGGACATTATGGACTACGCGATGACGAGCTGACTACGAACTCAGCCGAGGCCGGGTCGCCCTCCAGGAGAACTGAGGAGCGTTGGACTGAACTGGAGCTTAGATGGCTTGAGGATCTTCATTTCTCCGTTCTTACCCAGTTCCAGCCGGCGCTATACGCGCCGCTTCATGAGGCCGCAATGAGCGCACGATCATTCGAATCCAGGGCTGAATCGCACACCGGGAATTCATCACCGAGCCTCAGACTGACGCTCTCAGTTGACGAATCAAACTCGGCTATTTCCATCCATGCTGGGACAGAGTCCGATGAGGAGCTGGTCACGAAGGCCAAGTCAGGAGATCAGCCGGCGTTCGCCGAACTGTGCCGCCGATACGGCTGGGTGCTGAAGCGGAGAATATACCGAATCGTCCGAAACCACCACGATGCAGAGGATATAACCCAGGAGAGCTTGATCAGGGCCTACACTCACCTGGCCGCCTTTCAGTGCCA
Source organism: Acidobacteriaceae bacterium (assembly GCA_036500845.1). GTDB lineage: Bacteria > Acidobacteriota > Terriglobia > Terriglobales > Acidobacteriaceae > PALSA-350. Next base: position 15,131 of record DASYBJ010000396.1, on the reverse strand, counting down.
CCGCAGTTTCCAGACCTGGCTTACGAGAATTGCCATCAATTCGTCGCTTATGCACTTGCGGAAGAGACGGCTGCATTCTCAGGCCAGCATGGATGTGCTCACGACCGAAGGAGGGCGAGTTCGCAGTTGGGAAATTCCTGATCCTGCTCCCAATCCTGAACAACATTACGACGCAAATCAAAGAAGCGTCATGGTAACCCGGGCTGTGGAGAAGCTTTCCCCAGGTATTCGCCAAGTGGTAGAGCATTACCGCCGGGATGAGGGCAGGTTGGTAGATGTTGCGAATGCCAGCGGCATCACTCTCGCGGCCCCGAAGTCTCGTCTGCTACATGCACGCAAACTCCTTCGCCGCCGTTTGGAGAATGTGTAAGCTGCGGCTAACTAGCGGGCATCGCTGAGATCGTAAATAGAGATCCGATATGGCCCTGCTCAGCTATCTGCGAACCAATATGAAGTGCCAGTAAGCAAATGTGAAGTGAAGGAGAGAGAAAATGCTCGAGACAGACGTGATCGGGAACAATGAGTGGACAAGGGGATTTCTGTGTGAGGCAGATGTCAGCTACCTTGAGGCGTTCGATTCTGCAATGAGAAGCCGTAAGCTGTCAAACATTCATGTATGTGGCGAGGCCAGCACCTACCAGCAACTCATAGAAGAACATGGAGAGAAGATGCCCACCCATTGCGAACATGGAATTCCGATATATGAGAAATGCGGAATATGTCGAGGCTTTCTCGGATAGCACAAGGCATGATTGCAAATAGATTTAATTTCTAGCAGGCTGCTGAAAAACGCGGTTTTGTATCACCTGGATCCGGCGCATTCGGGCCCCTCGGAGATGCGCCGAACCCTCTGTTTATCAGTATTCCCGTAGTTTTTATACTCTGAGACTTACCTCACTTTTGGTCAGGTAAGTCTCAGACCGCAAAGATGGCCTAGAAACCTCAGAATCACCTGTGATCATGCGGGGTTGACGCAGCTTTGGGGGGTCTATTTCTTTCATGAATTTTCTCCGACTGCTGCAATGCGCGATTTTGTGGCGCGCCATATCGCGTACCATCGCGTAACTGCCACTACACCGTCCCCGAGATAATGCTCGCCTTGGTCTAACCCATTGTGCCGGGTCTGGATTGCTTGGACACGCATCATTCCTGCGTTGCAACGGTACCTTTCAGTACTTGACGGGTCTGCCCGGTCTTCCCGATCCACAAACCTTGCGCCGCTTCCTATTCCACGCGACACCCAATTCTGGGAACAGCTGCTCGCATCAATGATCGACTGCTGCAAACTGTCATTTATCTGCCCCTGCGGAGCATCCACAAACTAGGGCCTCTAAGACTCTGAACCCGCTGTTTTCACGCCGGATCCAGGTATCAGCCCACGACTTTAGTCGGGCCGTAAGTGATTGGAAATAGTTTGGGCTTTAGCCGCTGAGGTACTGTTTTCTTCACAATTGTGACTTTTTCAGCAGCCTACTAGCCTATACGGCCCAGTAGCGCGGCATTCCGAGCTTATCCCCGGACAGGTCAAGAATGATTTGCACGGCGACCAGATGAACGGTCATACGCTGTCTTTCTGCCCTGTTCCTGCGCATTAGTGGGCTGCCGGTTTTGAACTGCCCGACATTACAAAGCACCTGCTTGAATATGGGCAGCGGAGCGGAACTATCAGTGGCTTCTCTTCGAACTGCCGAGTTTGCTTTCTCCATTTGTTTTCGCTGTAAGTGTAGTCGGTTCATCCAAATCATCGGAGCTGTACGCGAGTTGTGCACGGGCAATTGTTTTGGAAGGTCGATTGCATCTGCGTAGATAGGGTCGGGTGTGGCGCAGGTTCGGCCAACTCCGTTCACTGTCACACATCCCCATAACCGAAGAATTCGGAAGAACACAGCAGAGCAGTCTGGACCAATCACCAGCGCGGGTCGTGGGGCATGCGTTACCCAGGCCCCGTCATGGGCAATGGAGTAAGAACGAGGTGAACAGCGGAAGTGGCGAAGTGAAGTGCAGTTTCCGCCGGCCCGGCGTGCATAGCTCAACCCAGCATGCACGCCGGGGTCGCTTTCGTTTTTCAGTCAATATCGCAGGGCCACAGGGCGTGAAGCTGACATGAGCACCGTTTCTTTTGAAGGAAGACTAACCATTCCCAACGGGAACGCGATGCGGCGCACGCTAGCAGACGCACTGCGCCCCCGTCCGCCAGAGTTGACCATTGATCTTTCGGGCGTTACCTACATAGATACTTCGGGCGTGGCAACACTTGTGGAAGCCATGCGGATCGCAGCCCAACAAGGCACACGGCTGGTTCTGGCCGGGGTCAGGGGGCAACCACGATATCTTTTTTGCGCGACGCAATTTGACCAAATCTTCCCCATCGAGGAGCAGGTAAAAACATGAGCGTTCTCGAAGCGGTTGGCGGCGGCCTCATCGGTCAGCTTGCGTACATCGGTGGCCTGACGACGCAGCTCTGCTCGTCAGTCGGTGCATTGCCGCGGTTGTTGCCGTTCGTTGGTCGGCGCGGCCGATGGCGAAGCGCGATGAGACAAATGGCCGCGATTGGCGTTGATGCGCTCCCCATGGTGGCCATTGTCGCGGCGTGCGGTGGGTCGATCCTGGCAATCCAAAGCGCTTCCGAGCTGAGCCACTTCGGAGCCCTGCGGCTCGTGATCGCCATCGTTGTGATTGCATTTACGCGCGAGCTGGGTCCGTTGGTGACCGCAATTGTCGTGAGCGGCCGTTCGGGGTCGGCGTTTTCAGCCGAGATCGGGACCATGGTAGTGACGGAAGAGATTGATGCCTTACGGACCATGGCCATCGACCCAATTGAGCTGGTGCTGGCGCCAAAGTACCTGGCGTCGATGATTGTTGTGCCGTGCCTCAATATCGCGAGCAATGTCTTCGGAATTCTTGCCGGCGCAGTGTTCATGTATCTCCGCCTGAATATGACCCTGCCCATGTATCTGCGATACGCCGCGAGTGCAGTTCGCCTCAGTGATGTGTTGGTCGGACAAGTGAAGAGCCTGGTTTTCGCCACCATCATCGTTCACGTGGGGTGCATGGAGGGTTTCAGGGTGCGGGGTGGACCTGAAGCCGTGGGTAAGGCGGCCACCTCGGCAGTAGTGAAGTCTACCCTGCTGGTGATTTTCGCCGACCTGTTTATTACGGCAATTTTCTACATGCTGGGTATGGGGCGATGATGGCGAGCCCGATCATCAGCATACGGGATCTGACGGTCAGTTATGGCGACCGTCGTGTGCTCGATGGCGTCAACCTCGACATCGAGCGAGGAGAAGTGCTGGCGCTGCTCGGTGCCAGCGGCTCTGGCAAGAGCACTATGCTGCGCCACATCATCGGTCTCGAGCGGCCAAATGCAGGTACGGTTCTGGTGCAGGGATTAGATATCAACCACTGCTCGGAGCACGAGCTGAAGGGCATCCGCAGGGCGATGGGCGTCGCTTTCCAGGCGGGAGGACTGTTCAGTTCCATGTCCATTGAGCAAAACGTGGAGCTGCCGCTGCGCGAGCTCACTACACTGGCCGATCCGGTGATCGAGATTATGAGCTATATCAAGCTTGCATCGGTGGGTCTGGGCGATGCGCGCAAGTTGCTGCCGCAAGAGCTGTCGGGAGGGATGAAGAAACGCGCAGCTGTGGCCCGTGCCACCGCGCTTGACCCGGAGATACTCGTTCTCGATGAACCGTCGGCCGGACTCGATCCGATTGTCGCGGCAGAGCTTGACGAATTGATTCTGTTCCTGAAGCGTGCCTTCCAGATGACCATTGTGATTGTGACTCATGAGATGGCGAGTGCGTTCCGGATGGCCGATCGGTTCGCCATGCTCTACAAGGGCTCTCTGATTGCAGTTCAGGATAAGGCATCGTTCAAGGCAAGTCAGGATTCGAGGGTTCGGCAATTTCTAGACCGCATTCCTGAGCGTCTCGGGGAGAGCGAAACCGTGCAGCGCCACATACGGGAGCTGGCCGGCATGACAGGAGTTCGAGCATGAAGAGTATCGAAGCGAAAGTGGGTGCATTTGTCCTTCTCTGTGCGGCCATCCTCACGGCAACGGTTTACTACGTGAGTTATGTGCGGTTCAAGGGCGCGCGGGTTCCGTTCACAACGTATCTGCGGGATGCGCAAGGAATCGAGCCCGGCAGCCAGGTATTGTTTGGAGGAATCACCGTGGGGAAGGTAAGGTCCGTGGAACCCGACAGATCGGACCCGACCCGGATTCAAATTTCACTGGAGGTGAAACAGGGCACGCCGTTGAATACAAAGTCAGTGGCGGCAGTCGGCGCTGTAACCCTGATGAGCGATCCCGTTGTTTCCATCAGTACGGGCAGGAACGATGCACCCCGATTGGCTCCCGGCGCGGTCATTCCATCTCAGGAAACAATCAGTCTGGATCAGTTGCAGCGAAAGCTGGGGACTCTGACCGACACTGCCCAGGTTACCCTGACGGAAGTGGGAGCTGATGTGAACGATCTTACGGCCGACACCCGGCACCTTTTGGCTAATCTCAATAAGGCGACGGACAGCACCAACCGGAAACACCTCGCCGGCATTCTGACCAACACCGACACCATGATTGCGCAACTATCTCCGCAGATCAATGAGATCAGTGGGAAAGTGAACGGGTTGCTGGGTAAGTTGGGACCCACAGTCGACAACGTCAATGCGACGGTCTCGAACGCAAACGAAACCATCACGGCCCTCCGCGGGCCAGGCCAGGCTGATCTGGAAGAATTGCGCCTGGCACTGGTGCAAACGCGGGGACTGCTCAACGACGTCCGCGTACTAATACAAGCCAATGGACAAAACACTACCTATACGATAGAGAACCTGCGTATGGCGACCGACAATCTGAACCAACTTACGGAGTCGATTAAAGAACGACCATGGAGCCTGGTACGGATCAGACAACCGAAAGAGCGAACTGTTCCTAAATGAAGGGAGACTCATGCGAAACAATAGATTCTTGCTGGGGGTGGCTTTCGCCTTGACCGTATTCATTGCGGGCTGTGGCAGGATCAAGTATCCCAGTTATCACACACTCACGATGGCTCCAGAGTTAAAACCGAAAGTGAGGGGAGCTCATCCGCCGGTGACCGTCGCGGTTCAGGAGTTTAAGACGCCCGCGTACCTGCGGCAGGGAAGGATTGTCTATAGCAAAGCTCCGGGTGACATCGGATTTTACGAATATCACCGGTGGGCGACTGATCCTGGGGCGGCGGTCACGACCGCCGTGATTGAATCACTCCGCGCCCAGGGAGTTTTCTCCTCTGCAGCACCTTACGCGGGCATTCACTCGGCTGACTACCTGCTTTCAGGAAGATTGGACAAACTGGAGGAGGTTGACTATGGCGGTGGAGTTAGCGTCCAGGCGAAGTTGTCGGCTGAATTAATGAACCTTCGAACCGGATCGATTGTATGGAGCGGCGACGCAGCAGAAAGCTCGCGAGTTGAGGGTCGTGACGTAAATGCTGTGGTTGCGGCAATGAGCCATGCTATGCAAAAGAGCATCAACAGCCTGTTGACTGGGATGGAACACCAGGTATCCGGAACCTAGGTATCTGTGCTAACTGGCTGGCACCTGTTGAACACAATCATATTCGGGTTAGCTCAAAGAACGAGGCGTTCCTGGTCCTGCTGCCGTTTAGCATTCCACTTGCTCCAGTGCTTGTTGACGGAGGGTGACCGCCTCAGGCTTCTCGAGGATGCAAGTTGGTCCTCAAACACGATTGCCGATGGGTTCAAGCAGATGAAAGTGTTCGTTAATCAATTTCGAACTACCGGGCGGTGACGACAGGCGCCCAGGTGAGGTGACGTTATGGATCTGAGTGCCGTATTAGCTATAACGACGGCGGTGGTGAGCTTTGCGGCAGCCGGGGTCTGGGCAGCGATAAGGAGCAGGCAAACACAAAAACAAGCAGAGCTGGAGCAGCATAGCATTACTCCTGACCAGCCAACCAGGCTTTGGCTCAAGAGCCGAAGCTTCCGTTGTTCGACCTTCGTGAACCTGTCGACGTGCTGGCCAATTCAGAAATAATCCCCGGCGCATGGAGAATCTGCCCCTTTAGAGTGCTGGTTTCTCCCTGGCTCCCACCCAGGGAGAAACCAGCGGTTATTGATTGCACGAGTCCCAGCGACGGAAATTAGCCGCGTCATTGTGGAACGAGCGCTCGCGATGGGTTTGTAAAGATCAAGATGCTTAAGGGCGGCCTGCAGGCGTGGAAGGCCAAAGGGTATGCAATCGAACCATACTTCAAGCCCCGCCGCCTCGATGTGGCGAGCTAGTGCCGTCACTGCTCCATCAGGGCCCGCCTTACTTCTATCAGGGCTCGGGTACAGCAAGATCTCGCGCTATCCATGCGATTTCGAGCCCATTTGCAATCGGGGACCTGGCCTGGTGTTCTCCAGCACTCTCATCAACACGGGCAGCCGGCTGTCGTGCAGGAGTTTATCCTGCGCAAATACACAACGAACGCAAAATACCACAGCGGTTGAACCCCATTCCTTGCGTACTGTTTGATGTCAGTATTAAAACCCTGACCCACCCAAAGAGCTAGCTCTCCTCGAAATAGGGAAAGGTCGAGAACAAGTGTCAATTGCCGGTCACAAACGCCCACCCCTAGGCACCAAGCCCAGCGAACATGGGGCTCGAATCGATAGAAACACTGGACTGGCAGGTGTTTCCGCCTCTTTGTGTTTCTCTGATGATTGGCATATCACGTGCAACTCCAAGCATGCGGGACGGAAAGGAGGAAACGATGTTGATTCGACCTGCGGCTTTGATTTCTGCGCGCTGCTGCCTGGCCGACCATAGCTCGTGCATAGCCTAATCCTGCAACTGCTATTGCCACTCAGCACTGGCCAGCGTTACTGATCTCTGGGATGGGAAATGCGTTCACGGCCGTCGACGGCTGCCAGGGCGAGCGACATCGTCGATGCGGTGAATAAATGACTATATTCATACTGCTCATGCTATTGGTTTCAGGTGGGATCTGCTTGCCTGTACGAGGTCCGACTAGAGCACGATGTAGGCTGCTACCCACCTTAAGAGAATACGTTGCTCGAGAACCCGCGCCCAATCTGGTTCGATATGAGCGTGCTCGGGGGTACCGCTCAGAGCGTGATTTACGCTCGAGAAGACAATCTGAAGCTAACAAGGAGATGAACTCATGAAAGGCTCTGTGACATATAAGTTCAGCGGGGGGTTGAACGATTACCGCGTCTACGTCTGCAGGTTGGGGGAACTCGATAGCGAAGATTTAGAAGTTATCGCCGCTTTGATCAAAGAAGAGATCAGGCTGAAAAAAGCAATTGAGTCCGGTGAAATCACGCCGACTTGGCTGGATCCTACAGGTGTGGGGCAGCTTCGAGATAACTGGAGCAATTGAAAACAGACGAAATAGGGCGGTAACTCGGCAATCCTGGGCCATCCCGGTCTTCGATCAGTCGTTAGATGAAAAGAGGTGAGGTATGGATATCACGTCGAATTCTTCACTTGATAGCCACGTGCTACTGCTATTCAGGAGTAGCCTGCAAGAACAGCAACGGGAATTGCGCCAGGTAATCGAGAAGGCGGAGAGGGACGTGCGTGCACTCAGCGATGCCGGTCCAGCTGATCCGGCGGATATCTCGTGCGGGAATTCGTTCAAAGAATCCATGTTTGGAAACCTTAGCCAGATCTGGAGACAATTGCGTCTGGTCGAGTACGCGTTGGAGCGCATTCGTATCGGCGAATTCGGTATCTGCGCCTCTTGTGACGAAGTGATTGGCCTCAAAAGGCTCCATGCAGTTCCATGGGCGAAACACTGCCTCGAGTGCCAGAAAAGAGTCGAGCATGTCCAACGATACACTGCCATCGTGCTGCAGCTCTATGGCGGAAACACCTACAGCACTAGGACTTTTGCGGGCTGAATTATCAAAGGGGCTTGTTCCTGCTCCTGGTCTGCCCGCAGCAGGAGGGCGTCTCGAATTCTGATTACAGAGACAATTGGGTCGACATGATTGCTCTCAGCCGGCGATCACGGACGGCAGGGTGCGGATGCTTGCTGCCGCCGCGCGACGGCGCCACCATTGAAATGCGGAGGAAGCAGGGGGAGCAGACGTCATTGCAAGATGTCCGGTGGCAGAACACGCAGAAATTCATAGATGAGGTCATCTTATGGATCTCCCGATTGCGCCCGTTCTCGCACTGGTCACCACTCATAGCTCGATTGACAACCTAGGTCAGCCGAGATAGAGGTAGATTTCCTATGTTGTTAGTAAATGGCGGATACCGCACAAGAGGTATCCACAGGCACGAAGCTGCCACACTTCCCCAACCCGGTTTTCGGCAGTGCCAAACCGCCGGGCGGTGTTGCTTGGTAGTTACTGCAGAGATGAGGAAATAAAGCGGGTATCAGATGCCCTGACCCCCGAACAAAGAAAGAAATACCTGGCCGACGTCCCCCCGCATCACCCCAGATAAATCTGCCTACCGAAGAAGCCGGATCGTCAGCTCCGCCCAAGTAGTGAATTGCTGGTTTACGCCGGCAGGCCAACGCCTGCGCCGGTAAAAAAGGGGCTTCGAAATGCTTCTAGCGAGGGTGGATCGATGTTCGAACAACATTTTCCAAACACATGGCCTAAGCCAACCGCTGACATCCCGATCAGATGACCGGGATGTCGGCACAACAGAAAGGATTCGCCGTGAAACTCGGCAAATCATTCTATATACGGAAAAGAACGCAATGTCATTCATTAATTACCCGGGAAGAAAGGAAAATCACGATGATCAAAGCAGGAACCGTCGTCTGTGCTGTAATTTTCGGCGTTTTGCTTTTCGCGGCACCAAAACTACACGCGCAATTTCCACCACCTCCGCCGACAGGGATGGAACCTCCACAGTCTGCAAACCCTGCGCCTTCCTCGAGAGACATTTCTGCCGAGGTCGAAAGAATGACCAATCGTTATGGCTTATCTGAGAACGAAGCAAAGAATGTGCGCGCCATCCTGGAGGAGCAGACGCGGAAAGCGGCCGACCTTGTGAAGGATGGTTCACTCGCACCCGAAGAAAAGGTTCATCGCATGTTGTCGATCAGAGATGAGGAAATAGAGCGGGTTTCAGAGGCCCTGACCCCCGAACAAAAAAAGAAGTACCTGGCGGATGTCCGCCCAGGGCCGCCGGGAAATCTGCCAACCGAAGCACCCGGATCGTCAGCTCCGCCCAAGCAGTGATTCGCTCGGTTATTCCCGCAGGCCGACGCTTGCGGCGGTAAAAAAGGGGCCTTCGAAATGCTTCTCACCAGGGTGGGTCCATGTTCGAACAACATTTTCCAGACACATGGCCTGAGCCAACCGCCGACATCCCAGTCAGGTGACCGGATGCTGGCACAACAGAAAGGATTCGCTATGAAACTCAGCAAATTGCACAGAGTATTACCAGCTTTTTTGTTCATCCTCGCTGGCGCCTACGGCCAGGACGTTCACTACAACTACGACCGTGGTGCAAACTTTCAATCCTACCGCACCTACCAATGGGTCGACCCGAAGAGCGGTCCGCCCAAGGCCGACGTCCCGGCCGGTTTGCCAAATCCCCCGGGCGGCTTGCCGAATTTGCCGGTCGGCCTACAACCGGGGAGCGGCAGCAGTGTGTCAGACGATCAGCTGCTCGAGCAGGACATCAAACGGGCAGTCGATGCGCAGCTCGCAGAGAAAGGCCTCACGAAGGTGGAGAAAGGCGGGGACCTTCTGGTGGGCTACCAGGCGAATGTCCGTGAGGAAAAGAGCATCAACCTGTGGGGCTCGGGAGGCAATGGCTTGTGGGGTGGAGGTTGGGGCGGAGGTTTCAGCTCGGTTCAAGGCCAAACTTCTTCCATTCCGATCGGGACGCTTGCGGTTGGGCTGTATGACCCGGCAAGGAACCAAATGATCTGGCGAGGAGATGCCAGCAAAACCGTCTACCTCAAAAAAGACCCCAATAAGAACTACCGGAACCTGCAAAAGGCCATGGTCAAACTCTTCAAGAACTATCCACCGCAGGCCGGTAAATAGGTGCGACGGAGAACGAACCAGTTCACCTGGGCCAACCGAGACCCGTTTGGAGAACAGCCGGCGGGTCCACACTCGGAGAAATAATGAACTCACGTTTCTGGGACGTATATCGTGACATTCGATCTGTCATCCAAAAGCCGGACGACGCCCTCTATATTCTCCACAGACCCATTGGAACGATTACGGTCCAGAGGTTTGTCTATCGAGCTGAAGCAGGTTACGTCTTCCTGCAGGGTACTGACGAGTATGGGAGAGTACGGATCGCGGGCTTTTCCGAACAGCAGCTCTCTACATTTCCTTTCGAGATCCGGATGAAGTCAGCCGAGAAGAACGGCCAGATCAAATTCAATCAGAATCTGGCTGAAAATCTCTTCTAGTTTCACGCCAACCAGCCGCTGCGATGTGACGGCAGTCACCGCGATGGGTCCCTGCCAGCCTGCATGTCGTCAATGACGCCCCCGCACGGCATCCTCTGGCAACGCCTGCCTTTGACGGCATGTACAGATTTGAGGTGTGCAACTCGTTCCCCTGGAAAGGGATTGATCCAGTGGCTTTCTCGCGGCAGGCAGGGAGGGACACAGCGGCTTGCACGCTGTGCGGGGAATGCGCCACACTGATCGGAGATAACCTGACGGTCTGGAGCGAAGTTGATGCGGGTACCACGTGTTCCTGCCAGATACGTGTTTCCGCCGGTAGCATATGCGACAGCTCGAAGAAAGAGGTTGCTGGTGCCGCCAAAACCTTGCGGGCAAGGCATGAGGATCATTCGCCGAAATACAGCGTCGCGCTTGGGGCGAGTGAGCCGGCTCTTGCTTCTGTGCGTTGTTCATGCTTCATATGCCGTAGCAGCCAAACCCCACTCAGCGACAATTGCAATCGCCGACGGCAGGAAGACTCGTCTCGCCGAGCCGACGACGAAGGTTGCCTTCGGCGGGGAGCCCGAACCAAGAGCTCCCTCTGCTCCAAGCGAGCTTCAAGATATCCCCGCTGAGGGCGGCGGCCCTGCTCGGGTGAGGGACCTCAGATTCGCCCACCTCACCACGAACGATGGCCTGTCTCAGGGCTATGTCACGGCCATTTTGCAGGATCGCCGGGGCTTCATGTGGTTTGCCACCCGAGACGGTCTCAATCGCTATGACGGTAACAGCTTCGTCGTGTACAAGAACAATCCGAACGACCCTGGTAGCTTAAGCTCCAACTTTATTCAAGATCTGATGGAAGACGATCGCGGCTACCTGTGGATTGCGACCAACGTTGGGGTGAATAAATTCGACCCTACAACCGAACGTTTTACCCGCTACCTTTATGGCCCCGACAACTCTAATAGTAGCGGTCGTGCTTACGTTACGAGCATCGCCCGAGACAGTCGCGGCTCTCTTTGGTTTGGCACCCAAGCCAGCGGCCTCGACAAGTTTGATCCAACCACCGGAACATTCACTCACTATCTAAATGACAGTGATGGCCAGTTTGTTGGGAGCATCACTCAAGTTATCGAGGATAGCCATCGGGATATCTGGTGTGTTGGCGAGCGCGGCTTGTTCCGTTTAAACCAACGGACAGGACAGATTACTCGCCCTCCTGCAACCGGGAATGGCCTCAGCGCAGAGAGTGTGTATGAAGACGAAGCCGGCAATCTGTGGATGCTAACCAATTCCCCGATCGTCGGGCTCGTGAAATATGATCCACAGGCAGAGCGGTTCACGAGATACCCATTTGGCACCCATGCTGTCGGCGTCCTAGCGTCCACCATGAACGGGGGCTCGGCTGTTAGCAAACTTGTGGCTGACGGGCAGAATGGATTATGGGTGCCATCGAGCCTGGGCCTGTTTTACTTTGATCGGCGAACAGAACGTTTTACCTACCGGTTTCAGCACGATGAAAGCAACCCGAATAGCCTCGACAGTAACGCCATTCTCTCGGTCTATCAGGATAGAGGTGGTGTGCTGTGGGTGGGAACTGAGAATGCAGGCCTTAACATTCTCAATTTCCGCCAAGAACAGTTCGTACATTATAAGCATCGCCCCAGCGACCCCAATAGTCTCTCACCTGGCAGGGTCAAGGCGATTTATCAGGATCCCGATGGCGTTCTGTGGGTAGGCTTTTTTCCACGCGCCCTGGACAGATTCGATCGAAAGACGGGCCAAATCACCCATTACGCTCCCAAGCCGGGCGTCGAGAATACGCTCGGTAAAGGCACTAACGTAGATAGCATTTACAAAGATGCAACTGGTTATCTCTGGGTAGGTGGCGGGGGCTGCGGTGTTGATCGGTTCGATGAACGCAGTGGGCGTTTCAAGCATTACCGCCACAACCCTGATGATCCCAACAGCTTGATTTCTAATAATGTCTACACCATCTATGGAGACCGAACCGGCCAGATATGGGTGGGCCAGCAGTACGGTATAAGCCGCTTCGATCCAGCGACAGACAGGTTTAGCAACTACCGGCCTGTTCCCAATAATCCAGCCAGCTTGGCAAATTGGGTCTGGGTCATTTATCAAGATCGTTCCGGCACGCTGTGGTTAGGAACGTTTGGTGGCGCGCTGATCCGTTTCGACGACAAGGCGAAGACGTTTGTGACTTACGCGCCCGACTCGCGTGACCCTCACAGACTGAACGGCGGCGGCATCACCACCATCCACGAAGACCGGACTGGAACACTGTGGGTGGGAGGGTTTGACGGACTGTACCGGTACAACCGGCAAAGCGGAGCGTTCGCCCGCTACACGGAAAGCCAGGGCCTGCCGAGCAGCACTATTCGGTGCATTCGGGAAGATGGAGTTGGCAGGCTTTGGCTCAGCACTCAGAAAGGCATATCCCGGTTCGATCCTCAGACGGAAACCTTTAGAAACTACGATGTGTCCGACGGCTTGCAGAGCAATGAGTTCAGTGACGGTTGTTATCAAGGCCCAGATGGGGAGATCTCCTTTGGCGGCAGCAATGGGATTACCGCATTCTTCCCTCAAAACATCGAGGACAATCCCTACGTGCCGCCGGTCGTGATCACCAGCTTCAAGATCTTCAACAAACCTGTGCCCATTGGGGGTAAGTCGGTACTGAAGAAAGCCATCCCATACGTCGATTCCCTGACTCTCTCCTACCGCGAGAATGTCTTCTCATTTGAATTCGCGGCGTTGAGTTACGCAAATTCCCAGAAGAACCGCTATCGATATAAGCTCGAGAACTTAGAATCTGGCTGGAACGATGTGGGCAGCAAGCAGCGCCTGGCCACCTACACCAATCTAGACCCCGGCAAATATGTTTTTCGCGTACAGGGATCAAATAGCGATGGTCTATGGAATGAAGAAGGGGTGTCGTTGCGCATTCTCATCACGCCGCCGTGGTGGAGTACCAACTGGTTTCGTGCCCTCAGCGCGGCTATGTTTCTGGGACTGCTGTGGGCGGCTTACCAGCTGCGCGTCCGACAACTGCATCATCAGTTTGACATCACCCTGGAGGCGCGTGTCGGCGAGCGCACGCGCATCGCACGCGAACTTCACGACACACTGCTACAGAATTTCCAGGGACTCTTGCCGCGCCTTCAAGCAGCTATTTACAAGCTGCCAAAGGGTGCTGTCGATGCACGCAAGACACTCGAAGCCGCTGTAGATCTTGCCTCTCAAGCGATCACCGAGGGCAGGGATGCCGTGCAAGGATTGCGCCTGTCCACGGTGGAGAAGAATGATCTTGCCGTCGCTATTCGAATGCTTGGAGAGGAACTGGCCGTCGCAGGCAACCATTCCTCACCCAAGTTTGAGGTTGTTGTGGAAGGCACACCACGCAACCTGCATCCGATTCTGCGAGACGAGGTTTACCGCATTACAGCCGAGGCACTGCGCAATGCCTTCCGGCACGCGCAAGCGGGTCAGATCGAAGTGGACATCGCATATGGCGAAAAAGAATTCACGCTCCGCGTCCGCGACGACGGAACAGGCATTGATCGCGAAGTGCTCAGCGGCGACGGACGCGAGGGTCACTTTGGTTTGCACGGCATGCGTGAACGCGCTGAGCTCATTGGCGGCAGGTTGGTGGTCTGGAGCGAAGTCGCATCCGGCACCGAGGTTGAGCTCACCATCCCTGCCTCAAAGGCGTACACTAAGTCTCCTCGGCGTTTCTGGTCCTTCCAGAAGCTTTCCAAGGAAGACTCAGATCTAATAGAGAAAGAACAGATCAAGTCGTGAGTTCCGACCAAGCCTCAATTCGGATTCTGGTGGTTGATGATCATCCGGTCGTGCGTGAAGGCATTGCCGTACTGGTCGGGACCCAGCCCGACATGACTTTGGTCGCGGAGGCCTCGAATGGCCGCGAAGCCATCCAACAGTTTCGTAAGCATCACCCTGACATCACACTAATGGATTTGCAGATGCCAGAAATGAACGGCCTCGACGCACTGGCCGCGATTCGCGGGGAATTCCCCGACGCAAGAATCATCGTGCTGACCACTTATACCGGAGATGTTCAGATTCTTCGCGCTCTGAAAAACGGAGCTCAGGGCTATCTTCTGAAGAATACTTTTCACAAAGAACTGGTGGATACGATCCGGGCCGTCCATGCTGGAAGGAAAACACTTTCCCCAGAAGCTTCCTACCAAATTGCCGAGCACTCTACGGATGAGGCCCTCACGCCGGCGGAAGTCAGCGTGTTGCGGTTGATTGCGGCCGGCAATGCCAACAAGCAGATCGCCGACAAGCTTTCGGTTACGGAAGAGACCGTCAAGGGGCGGGTCAAGAACATTCTCTCCAAGCTGGGTGCCCACGATCGGACCCAGGCTGCCATGATCGGACTGAAGCGGGGCATCATTAAAATATAGATGCCCTGCAGCTGCCTCCTGCACAAAAGCCCGAAAAACAGGAGTTTCAGTTTAATAACGCCCGTACGCGGAAAGAGAAGGACTCTCTATTAGCTACGTTCGCTGAACTTCGTCGCATTGAACACAAAATGATTGTGAGGGCTCATTGACGGCGCAGAATCACTGACAAGCACGCCGGCGAGAGTGCTACATTAGGTCGCTAAAGGGCGACGTACTCTTCGGCATTTAGCTTTGTCTGTTTGCATTTTGCTGTGAAGTAGCGCGAGGTCGTAAATGAAAGCTGCGC
>DASYBJ010000395.1:0-14039 GCA_036500845.1 Acidobacteriaceae bacterium | reverse complement strand
TCGCAAATCGCTGTGGAGGATTGGTTACTGGTCGTTGCCCATGGTCAGTTCCGTGGAGACAGGTTTGAGGTAGCCAAAGAGGCCGCCTGTGCCCCGGTCAGTGCCGGCGGTGAAATAGAGCTCGGAGGCGGGTGAGCCGGCGGGGTCGTAGCTGCCTGCGGAGGCGCTGTTGGCGGGGCTGATGGACCAGAGGCCGTTAATGGCGAGGGGGTTTCCGCTTGCGTCTTCGACGAGGCCGATAAAGGTGCCGGTGGCGAGGTCGTAGGCAGCAATGGTGCCGCTGCCCTGAGAGGTGCCACCACCTGCGAACTGGCCGATGAGAAGGTCGTGGCTAAGGACGCCGAAGTCGAGGGGCGCGAGGGCTACGCCCCAGGGCGCGTTGAGCCAGTCGCCGTGTTGGAGGCGCTGAAGGAGCTGTCCATCGGAGGAGAAGATGTCGACGTAGCCGAGGCCGGGACCATCGGTTTCCAACGGATTGCCTTCCTGGTGGAGGGCGAAGGTGACAACGATGTCGTTCCCGATGGCCTGGACGTTGAAGGGCACGAAGTCCCGGGGAAGACGCTCGTCCGTGAACGGCTTGTCATTTTCCGAGCCGTGTTCCCGATCGCCGTCTCCGTGTTCCCGATCGCGATCTCCGTCCGGGTTTGGTTGCAAAGTAGCTTTCTGGAAAGCGTTGTCGTAGACGTCGACGGTGCCTTTATTGAAGTTGGCGGCGTAGAGGTAGACCTTGCCGTTGACGGTGGCGCTGGTAAGGCCGGTGAAGCTGGAGCCGTCCGTGGTTTTGACAACGACGACAGCGTTCGTGGAAGGCGGCTTAGCGCCGGGGGCTACTCCGACAGCTGGGTTCCATCCGGAGATGGTGCCGTCAATGGTGGAGAAGAGAAAACTGGCGGGCGCGCCTGGAGCCAGGAGGAAGTCCGTGGGACTGCTGTTGGCGATGGTGCCGGTGGGAGTGCCTGTGGGGAAGGTCTTGCTGTTGGGGTCAGCTTTGGGAATAGTCACGACGAGTGGGTTGATGGCTCCAGCGCCGTTGTAGAGGGTACTCAGGCCAGTGCCGGTGTCGGAGACCCACCAAGGGCTGCTCGAACTGCGGGAGATGCCCCAGGGATTTACCAGATGGGGGTCGGTAACGGGAGCTACGCCGGATGTGTTGGCTACAAGATTGACCTGGGTGTAGTGCTGCGCGGAGGCAAAGGAAACGCCGGACAAGGCCAGCGATGCAGCTGTGGCCATGGATAGAAGCGTCTTCATAACTGAATCTCCTGAAGCTGTAAGGCCCCGCTTCGTGGGTCATGCCGCATTCGCCGACAGAGCCGGATGGAGCGGCGGGATTTTTCCTGCGTGCGGGGATGGGCAGAAAGAAGCCTCAACGAATGTATTCCGCCGCCGCACGTCGAATGTCTCGGAAATGTAAAGGTTTTGTCATCAGATTTCGGGGTCCGATTAAGACACTTCCGCGGTGGCGTTTTATTCTCGAACAGCCGCCGTTTGCACTCAATGACTGGCACACTTATTTTGCAAACTGACACTTGCCTTCCGGTCTATGCATACTCTCTATCAGAAGGAGATTGCTTATGCCAAAAGCGCCTGCTGGACGATTCGTGCTCGGGATCCTTTTCTGTTTTGCACAGCTTTTACGTAGCAAAAGCTGTGACGCATGACTCGCAATCGCAGATTGTCTTCATAGGATAGGCCAGCCGATGGCTGGCTTTGGTGAGTCCTCCTAAGAAACTCATGGACTCTTTATTACAATTTTGTTTGCCATCAGCATTGCTCACGCAAGTGGTCTATGAAGATCTTGATTAGATCGTCGTGTTCCGATTCCGCACGAGCTCCCTTCGGGTCACTTGAGAGAACGGGCCAATCGGTCGCTCTACGCGGAGCCTGAAGAGACGGGCGAATTCAATCTGGCAGCGGACCGAGAACATCGATACCGTACTTCGCGCAGAGACTCGTCAACTTCTCCATGTCAGGTTCAGAAGGCGAAGGCAATCTCCGTTCTTGTGCGAGTTCCCCCATTTCCTGCATCATTCCTACGAAGCCCGTGCCGGGCATCGCGAAAATCAGCATGGTCGCAGGGGAAGAACCGTCGACGCGGAAGCCATGTGGGATCCCGCGGGGCAAGAAAATGTATCCGCCAGGGACTGCGATCGTTTTCTTGCCCTCGGCGATGAACGTGACACTGCCGTCGAGCACGTAGAAGGCCTCGTCTTCGACATGGTGGAGGTGAAATGGCGTGGCGAATCCGGGCGGCGCGATGTGGTGCACGATTGAAAGCGATCCACCGGTAGATTCCGAGCTGGCCTTGACAGTGGATAGAGTGTTGAGGAACCAAAAGGCTGGACCCTCTTCTGCGGAGAACGCTTGTGGCTGGAGTTGTGTGAGCAATGCTGACTCCTTCAGAATCGATAGACGCGGCAACTGGTATGCTTCGCACGCAATTGTACCCGCCGCGGTAAATCTTGGCTCCGAGATCGGCGCCTCGCCGAGTGATGGATTGGGGGTGAGAAGATTGTGCGGCTTGCCTCTGCCCAGAGCGGCGCAATCGAGTATATTTTCATGTGATGATGCGCATTCAGTTTTCGAGATTCCTTGTTTCTGCGGCTCTGCTCGCCATGGCCACTCCGCTATTCGCACAATCGCCGGCTTCGCCTCCACAATCGCCGGCTTCGCCTCAAGGCGTGCCACCAGAAGGAGCCGCGGCGCCGGCACAATCTACGACGCCGGCCCGGCCGAAGCCTGAAGATACGGACGTGTGGGAGCCAATTCCCAAGGTCGTGACTCCGGGCGCCACCTGCACGGCGCCTCCCTCCGACGCGATCGTGCTATTCGACGGCAAGAACCTGGACGAGTGGGTTTCGGTTCGTGACAAGTCCCCTGCCAAATGGATGGTTGCAGACGGCGTGATGACCGTGAACAAGGCGGAGGGAAACATCGAGACCAAGCGGACCTTCAAGAACTACCAACTTCACATCGAGTGGAAGATACCAGAGAGCGTCACCGGCAGTGGTCAGGCCCGGGGCAATAGCGGTGTGTTTTTGGCCTCCACGGGCCCCGCCGACGCCGGATATGAGCTGCAGGTTCTCGATTCCTACGAGAACAAGACCTACGTGAACGGCCAGGCCGGCGCCATCTACAAGCAAGGTATTCCGTTGGTGAATCCGAATCGCAAGCCCGGAGAGTGGCAGAGTTACGACGTAATGTGGACAGCACCTACCTTCAACGAGGACGGTTCGGTGAAAACGCCCGCCTATGCCACGGTTATATTCAATGGGGTCCTGGTGCAGAATCACTTCCAGTTGCAGGGCGAGACGCTGAACGCCGGCAAACCGTTCTACAAAGCGTACACAACTGCTCCGATAAAGCTTCAGGCACACGGCGACAAGAGCGAGCCAATCAGTTTCCGGAATATCTGGGTCAGGGAGCTCGAGTAACGGTTGTCGACTGACGGCTGGAGATAAGAGAGAAACGATCGATGGACAAACGGCAATTCTTGAAAGCCTCTGGCACCCTTTTCGCAAGCACTTTGCTTCCCAGCTGCAGCGCAGCGGAGGGCGGTGATACGGCACCGGCTCAAGGCGAGCGCACGAACTGGGCAGGTAACTACAGATATAAGGCGGCCCAGCTCGATGAGCCCTCGACCGCGCAAGAGGCCCAGCAACTCGTCCAGAAGCTGGCTCATTCGAAAGCCCTCGGGGCACACCATTCCTTTAACAACATTGCCGATACGAGCGGCGACCAGATCGCTCTCAAGAGCCTCGACCAGATGACCCTGAACAAAGATGCGCGCACCGTCACGGTCGGCGGCGGTGTCACCTATAGCAAGCTTGCGCCCTGGCTCGACGCTCAAGGATTCGCCGTGCACAATCTGGCCTCGCTGCCGCAGGTTTCAGTGGCAGGCGCGTGCTCGACAGGCACTCACGGTTCGGGGATTCACAATGGCAATCTCGCCACCGCCGTGGCCGCCATCGAGCTCATCAACGGCAAGAGTGAGATTGTCACCCTGTCGCGCGCCGACGACCCGGAGCATTTCAACGCCGCCATCGTCGGAATCGGTGCTCTCGGCGTCATCACGAAGACCACCCTCAACGTGATCCCCACGTTCCAGATCGCGCAGATCGTCTATGAGAACCTGTCGTTTGACCAGCTGGAGCATAATCTGGACGCCATTTTCTCTTCGGGCTACAGCGTCAGCCTCTTCACCGATTGGCAGCATCATCGTGCGACGCAGGTGTGGCTCAAGCAGACGGTTCAAGGCAACACCGCTCCTCACATGCCGCCGCTCTTCTACGGCGCCACGCTGCAAAAGACGAAACTGCACCCGCTCGCCGGCCACTCGCCCGAAAATTGCACCGACCAGATGGGAATCCCTGGGCCCTGGTACGACCGGCTGCCTCATTTCCGTATCAACTTCACACCCTCGAGCGGCGCCGAGCTGCAGACCGAGTACTTCGTTCCCCGCAGCCATGCTTATGAGGCGATTCTTGCGGTCGAGCAACTTCGCGACCGCATCACTCCGCATCTCTTCATAACGGAGTTGCGCACGATCGCAGCCGACAATCTCTGGATGAGCATGGCTTACCAGCGCGAGTCCTTCGCGATCCATTTCACCTGGAAGCCTGAAACGAAGGCTGTCATGCAATTGCTTCCCCTGATCGAACAGAAGCTGGCTCCGTTCGACGCCCGTCCCCACTGGGCGAAACTGTTCACGGTGCCACAGGCTCAACTCCGGCAGCGTTACCCGAAGTTTGACGATTTCGAGGCGTTCGCGAAGATTTACGATCCCGATGGAAAGTTCCGCAACGACTACCTCAACAGAAATCTCTACGGTGCGTAAGGCTGGGATGGTGCGAGCGATGGTCCGTGGATTAGGCGGATCTAAGTGCTTACAGTCGTGGTTTCCCACCCTACACGCCGAAACGACCCGGCGCGGAGGATGGGGCACCCATTTTCGTTGTGGCTTCCTACTGTGCCAAATGCTTAAGGCGAGTCAGCTAAGCATGAAACGAAGGCTGTCATGCAATTGCTTCCCCTGATCGAACAGAAGCTGGCTCCGTTCGACGCCCGCGAAACTGTTCACGGTGCCACAGGCTCAACTCCGGCAGCGTTACCCGAAGTTTGCCGATTTCGAGGCGTTCGCGAAGAGTTACGATCCCGATGGAAAGTTCGGCAACGACTACCTCAACAGAGATCTCTACGGTGCGTAAGGCTGGGATGGTGCGGGCGAAGTCCGTGGACTAGGCGGATCTGGGTGCTTACTGTCGTGGTTTCCCACCCTACACGCCGAAACGACCCGGCGCGGAGGATGGTGCACCCATTTTCGGTGTGGTTTCCTACTGTCCCAAATGCTTAAGGCGAGTCAGCTAGGGCCGGTGAGGAACTCCACGAGTTTTGGGATGACTTGATCCGGCGCTTCTTCCATTAGCCAGTGCCCTGATTTGCGGACTACCACCCCTTCGACATTCTTTGCGACCAGCTGGCCCTGCTGAATCAGGAACTCGCCGGAAGCCTTTTCTCCGGTCAGAACAAGCATTGGCATCGGCAAAGGCTTTTTCACAAAGCGGGCGAAGTCCTTCGCGTCCTGCTCGAAGGCGCGAAAGTACTCGAAGCCGCTGCGCATGCCGCCAGGCCGTGCATAGGCTTTGGCGTAAATCCGACGGTCGCGTTCTGGCACCGAATGCTTCGGATCGGCGGCAAAATCATTCCAGAAATGCTCGAAGTAGATTCGCTCGCGGCCACGCACCAGCGCGAGCGCCGTTTTGCCGTAGAAATGGAAATGCCAAAGGTCCCGCATGAGCCAAACATCCCGCCAGTTCCCGATACCCGGCAAGAAAGCATCCATTAGCACGATCCGTTCTACTTCCTTTGGATACTGCGCCGCATAGGCGTACGCGACCATTAAGCCGATGTCATGGCCGACGATCCGGATGTTCTTAAGCCCGAGTTTGCTGACCAACGCGTGGATGTCTTGCGCCATTGCGGCTTTGGTGTAGCCGTCCGCTGGGGTCGAAGATTGACCAGCTCCACGCAGGTCCGGGGCTATGACTGTGTGAGCGTCGGCGAGTTTCGCGATCAGCGGCCGCCACATGTGGCTGGTCTCCGCATACCCATGCAGCAGCACTACGGGATCGCCTTGCCCGGCGACCAGAAAATGCATCCGTACTCCGTTGACATTTACGAAGCGGCTTTCCGTCGCTTCGGTGGACTTGAGATATCGCGATCTCTTACGTGGAGGCATAAGGAAGTCTACGGCATGAGTTTAGATACGGTTGAGGTGAGCATCCTACCGGTGTTGTTGGGCGGAGGTATTCCGTTGCTGCCGCCTCATGCGCAGCGAACCAAGTTGAGGTTGTAGGGGGCATACGATCTGCCGATCAGGCAGGGTATCGTTAACATATGACCTGAAGAACTGAACCTGTTGCAAAAGCAACTGCTTAAGCCTCCCCCTGTCCTGCCGCGAACCCGAACGTCAATCAAGTCTTGCTAATCCAGCCATTCCGGGCGAATAATTGGGGCCCAAAGGAGACTGCGATGGAACAATCCCCCAGTCAATTGCAGAGGGCTCGTATTGAGAGATTGGCGAAGTGCATGTTGGGAGAAATCCAAATTGGCTTCGTCACATGTGGTTCTTGGCTGTCATTTGAAATCGTCGGTTCGCGAGGAGGGCGGTTGGCGCTGGGCATGACAACCCTCGATACGGCTGAACGAAAGAGTGACGCAGAGATCGAGAGCTGGCTGGATAGTCTATTAGCCGGATACCACAAAGCCCGGCTGTCCAACGTCGCATAGCTGTATAGGCTCATCGACTTCTAATCAGCCACTGTAAATCCTCTCACGCATTCGCCTCAAAAACTTTTGCATTAACAACCGTTTCCCGCGTAAACGTTTATCGATGCTGAATCTTCTTGCCGAAGCCTCTGAATCAAGGCTCGAAGTGAAGGTATGGACAGATGTAGTGCCTCTCGGGAAATCAGTACTGATATACGCCAATGTGACTGCCCATCCGGTCACACCCCTTCGGCATTATGACCCGTGCCGGCTCCGCAGTCCTTTCAGGGCCGAGTGTTGCTCCTCGATCGAAGACCTGAAAGAGAGTTCGGTGCTGCGTCCGAAATAAGGAATCGAATGCAACCAACCGTTCCCTGAGGGACAGTGACCCGCAACGCGGGATCCCGCCGTGCGCGCAGCACCCCGCCGTGCGCGCAGCACCCCTGTTAGAATCGAAGAGATTCTGTCCGCACGATTCAAGCGCCCACATAGAGGTGCGTGCCTGGACGGCGAGTTCCATACGGTATTAGAAATTGTCCCCAATGTCCGAATCTCCCAGGTTTTCCCTCACCACTCCGATCTATTACGTCAACGCCAGACCACATATCGGTCACGCCTACTCGACGATCGTTGCCGATGCTATAGCGCGTCACAAGCGGGCACAGGGCTTCGAGACATGGTTTCTGACCGGCACGGACGAGCACGGGCAAAAGATCGAGCGTTCGGCGAAGCTTGCCGGTCGCACTCCCAAGGAGTTTGCCGACGAGGTCGCTGGCGAATTCCGCAAGCTCTGGGACCGGATGGGGCTGAGCTATGACGACTTTATCCGCACGACGGAGCCACGGCACCGCCGCGGTGTCCAAAAGCTCTTCCTCGTGCTCAAGGAGCGCGGGTTCGTCTACAAGGGCACGTATACGGGCCAATACTGCGTCTACGACGAGCTCTATGTCGATGCGCCTCCCGGTTCGCCTTGCCCCGATTGCGGCCGGATTACGGAGACGGTGAGCGAGGAGAATTACTTCTTTAAGCTCTCCGCTTTCGAGCGTCCGCTGCTCGAGCTCTATCAGCAGAATCCGGACTTCATCCGCCCCGAGACGAGACGGAATGAGGTGATCTCGTTTGTGCGCGGCGGTCTGAAAGATCTCTCGATCAGCCGCACCAGCTTCGACTGGGGAATCCCCTTTCCCGGCGATGAGAAGCACGTCATCTATGTGTGGATGGATGCACTGGCCAACTACATTACGGCGCTGGGGTACGGGAGCGAAGCTCCTGAAGATCAGCAGCGTTTTGCGCGATTCTGGCCGGTCGACCTGCACCTGATCGGGAAAGAGATCAGCCGGTTCCACTGTGTGTACTGGCCGGCGGTTCTGCTGGCGGCGGGCTTGCCGCTGCCTAAGGCAGTGGTCGCGCATGGCTGGCTGCTCTTCGAGCAAAGCAAGATGTCGAAGTCGCGCGGGAACATCATCCGCACGGAGACAATTCTCGATACGCTGGGCGCCGATGCACTGCGCTACTTCCTGCTGCGGGAGATCGTCTTCGGGCAAGACGGCAATATCTCGCTCGATGCACTGGTTCAGCGCTACAACGCGGATTTGGCAAACGGGTACGGCAACCTGACCAGCCGCACGGTGGCGATGATCCACCGGTACTTCGAGGGCTGCGTGCCGCAAGGTGAATTGGACCCGCGCATTGGTGCGGCGGGTGAGGTGGCGACGGGCGCGTTCCTCGAGCGCTTTCAAGCGCTCGACTTCTCCCGCGCTCTCGAAGCCTTGTGGAGCTTTGTCGCGGCCGTTGATGGGTATATCACCGAGAAGGCTCCGTGGAAGCTTGCGGCCGCAACCGATGAGGCAAGCAGGAAGCAGCTGGGCGGGATTCTCTACACGTGCGCCGAGGCGCTGCGGATCATCACGGCTTTGGTGTACCCGGTTCTGCCTGATTCCGCAGGAAAGATCTGGGCGCAGCTCGGACTGGGTGCGATCGCAAAAGCCAATCTCAAGGACGTGAGGTGGGACCAACTCGTTCCAGGAACCAAGCTGGGCGAGGCTGGTCCCGTCTTTCCTCGTGCCGAAAAGGACATGCTCGAACGTATGCAAGAACTCGAAAAGAACAACACGCCGTCCGCGGCTGCGAGTGACGCGGCTACGCCGGCATCCGCTGGGCCTGCTGCGACCGCACCCGCTGGGCCTGCTATGACCGCGCACCTTGCGCCTGCCACGACCGTGCACTTTGCGCGAGACGAAAAGGAAACAACTGCTGCAGCGGAGATCAAGGGCAAGAGCGATTCCAAAGCCGATTCGAAGTCCGAGCCGAAGCCGGAAGCAAAGCCCGCATTGAAGGCCGGTTCAAACGTGGAGGCACAAACAGGGCCCGGGGCTGCCGCGAGTGCTGCCAAGCCTGCAGATCAAACGGCAGGCGAGAACGGCAAGATAACGATCGACGACTTCGCCAAGGTCGAGCTTCGCGTTGGACAGGTCAAAGTTGCGGAGCGCGTGAAGGGCGCAGACCGGCTCTTGCGTTTGGAGGTCGATCTCGGAAGCGAGGTCCGGCAGATCGTCGCCGGGATCGCAGAAGCGTATGCGCCGGAGGTATTGATCGGGCGCAAGGTCGTGATCGTGGCCAATCTTCAGCCTCGGAAGCTGCGGGGCCTGGAGTCGAACGGCATGATCGTGGCGGCTTCGGCCGGGGAGAAGGGCGCTCCGGTTCTGGCCGGGTTCCTCGAGGATGTCGAGATCGGCGCACGGCTCAAGTAAAGCCGTCAATAGGACGAATACCACCCTTGGAGCGATTCGCAGCTCACCCAGGAGGCCCGCCCAGGAGAGCCTGACGCAGACGAGGAAGCTCAGGTGACTCCTTAGCACGCTCCTCGGCATCCCTTCAACTGTGAAGCCGTTTGCACCGGCTCTCTAGAACGGAATCATTGAGGAGCCCGTAAAAGACCGATGCGGCGAAAGCCTTGACCGTCCCGGTGCTCTTCGAGAACAATCGCGAGTATTTGTTTAGCAACTTCAGACTGTGAAGATCAATCGGAACAGTAGGAGGAATGCCCTGGTCGACTCGCACGCTCACCTGGACAGTCCAAGATACAAAGCGGACCTTGATGCCGTACTCGAACGGGCCTGGCATAAGGGCGTGGACACAATTCTGTCGATTGGCATCGGTGATGGCCCGGAAACAATGCAAGGAGCGTTGGAGCTTGCCCGCAGATATGCCGGGCAGCCGGGTGTGCCAAGGATTTTCGCCACTGCCGGCGTACACCCGCATGAGGCCCAGCTTGCCGATGAGGCGGCTTTGGTCAAGCTCGATTCCCTGCTTGGCGAACCGGAAGTGATCGCGGCCGGCGAAATCGGCTTGGACTACTATTATGACCACTCGCCGCGCGAGAAGCAGCGGGCGGTGTTCGTTCAGCAGATGGAGATCGCCGCCACGCGCAAGCGCCCGATCGTAATTCATTGCCGTCCATCCGAGGGAAGTACGAATGCGTGGGATGACACGTTGACGGTGATCGAGAGCGAGTGGGCGAAGACCGGATTGGGCGGCATTCTGCATTGTTTTACCGGGAAATGGGAACATGCGCGGCGGGCAATGGATTGCGGCTTTCTCATCTCGTTCGCCGGTAACATTACCTTTCCCAAGGCAGAACCGATCCGTGCGGCCGCTGCGAAAGTACCGCTCGACCGCATGCTGATCGAGACGGACGCGCCGTTCTTAGCACCCATTCCACATCGTGGAAAGCGCAATGAACCCGGATGGGTCGAGGGCGTTGCCGCAAAATTAGCCGAGCTTTTGGGCGAGGAGCCGGAGCAGATCGCTTTGGGGACAGCCAAAAACTTCTTCCGTTTTTTTGCTGCTGCCGCGGGAACGCGGGAGCAGCTACCTGATAATTGAGAAGGGAGTCGCGGTATGGCGGCAGACAATTCGTTTGATATTGTGAGCAAGGTAGATATCCAGGAGGTTCGGAATGCGATCGAACAGGCGATCAAAGAGGTGCGGGCCCGCTTCGATCTGAAAGACTCGAACTCGGAGATCAAGCTCGAGGGGAACGATTCCCTTCAGCTCGCCTCGGCCGATGAGTACAAGTTGAAGGCTGTAACGGAAATTCTGCAGCAGAAGTTCGTCAAGCGCAGCGTGCCATTGAAGTCCCTTGAGTACGGGAAAATAGAACCTGCGTCGGGCTCCAGCGTACGCCAGACGATTAAGCTCCAACAGGGTATCCCCGGCGAGAAGGCGAAAGAGATCGTGAAAGTCGTAAAAGAGTCGAAGAAGAAGGTGCAGGCTTCGATCCAGGGCGACTCAGTCCGCATAACAGGCAAAGATCGCGATACTCTACAAGAGACGATTGCACTGCTGAAGCGACACGACTTCGGCATCGACATGCAGTTCACGAATTACCGATCGACTTAGACGATCGAGATGGTCAATACGGTCTCGGCTGCGTTCGTAAGAAGCACGGCAACGAGCCTGGGTAACGGGCCTCAGCAACGAACCAGGGCAGAAAAGACCGGGGGCGAAGAAGACTGCAGGCGGGTCCTTTGTAAGAGATTTTTTAGCATTGGGAGACTGAGTGAGCACACAAGCGATAGCGTCGGCAAAGGAAGTGTTTGAACTGCTGCGCGACGACTTGGGCGCCATCGAGAATGAGCTGGTTCGCGACGGGGCCTCCACCGTTGGGGCGATCACTGAGATCGCAGACTACTTGCGCGAAGGCGGGGGGAAGAGGATTCGCCCTTCCCTGCTCCTATTGGCCGCAAAATCGCTCGGCCACCGTGGGCACGACATGATTCAACTCGGGGCCGTCGTGGAGCTGGTCCACACAGCGACGCTGGTCCACGATGACATCATCGACGCCGCGAACACCCGCCGGGGCCGGCCGTCTGCGAACACAACCTGGGGCAATTCGAAATGCGTGCTCGCCGGCGATTGGCTCTACATGCAGGCCTTCCGGATTGCACTCGAACAACACAATTTCAAAGTGCTGGAACTGCTGATCGGCCTAACCCAACAGATGGTCGAAGGTGAGCTGCTGCAAATCGAGAAGTTGGGCCGGATCCTCACCGAAGCGGAATACTTCGACCTGATCTATCGCAAGACGGCTTGCCTGTTCCACGTCTCGATGCGGCTGGGCGCTGTGCTCGGAAGCGCTTCGGAAGAGGCCGAGGACCAACTAGGCGAGTACGGCCGCAATCTGGGAGTTGCCTTCCAGATTGTCGATGATGTTCTCGATCTGACAGCGACGGAAGAGGTCCTGGGCAAGCCGGTCGCGAGCGATCTGCGGGAAGGCAAGGCTACCCTTGCCGTGGTGCATGCTCACCAGCACGGAACCACCCGGGAGCGGGATGCGATTCGGGAGGTTCTCGAGGATCTCAATTTCGAGCGCACCAGCCACCCCGAGATTTTGCGGATTTTGCAGCGCAACGGATCGGTGAAGTATGCAATGGCTGCCGCCTACCAATATGCCGAAGAGGCTCGAGCGGCGCTTGCAGGTTTCCCCGATTCCGATTACAAGCGCGCTCTTCTCTGGATGCCGGACTTCGTCGTTGGCCGGGAGAAGTAAGGCCCGGGACAGGCGAATGGCTGTGATATTCTCATCCGTCCTCAATGGAACAAACTGAACAGCCCGCCAAGCCGCCGATTCGCGTGCTTGTCGCCAAGCCCGGCCTCGATGGCCACGACCGGGGGGCGAAAGTCATCGCCCGCGCCCTGCGCGATGCCGGGATGGAAGTGATTTATACCGGCCTGCGCCAGACACCGGAGATGATCGTGAATGCCGCCCTGCAAGAAGATGTGGATTGCGTAGGGCTGAGCATTCTCTCCGGGGCCCACAATACCATCGTGCCGAGGATCACGGCCCTGCTCAAAGAGCGCGGGGCGGACGATGTTCTGGTTGTGTTGGGTGGCACGATTCCCGAACAAGACATTCGTTTTCTCCAGTCGCATGGTGTGGCCGCTGTCTTTGGTCCGGGAACGTCTCTGGGGACGGTTGTTGAGTTCATCCGGGCTCATGTCAAGCCTCGGGGGCTGGTGGCGTAAGCCCAGCGGGCCGGCTAGTCGCTAAAACGCGGTCAGCTAAAAACCGGTCAGCTAAGAGAGGGTCAGGCTTTCAAAGCCTGTTGGCAATGAACGGCGCGAACAATCCTTGGGATGGCAGCCTCGCCACCTAGGTCCTTGTAGAGCCTGCGACGTTTTCTCACCCGGTGAACAGAATTCGGAAGGATTGCTTGATAGAACCATGTACGGCCGCTTCTCGGCGGACGAACGATGGGGCACCCAGCCGCATACGCCGCGAGTCGGTCAGTGCCAGCTTTTGATCCACATTGGGGACTGCGAGTCTTGATGCTTGCCGCAGTGGTTTTCCACCCTGCGAAGAGGCGAGACGCGGAGGATCGGGCACCCTTTTTCAAGACTCGGAGAGCCGGTCATTGAGGGTTTGGCGGGCGGTTACCTTTTCGGTGCTGCAGGCCAAATCGCTGGGTGGTTTGGGCAGCTTTCCACAGCGGGCAAAATCTGTGCTGCCGCTACAAAAAGCAACAAACGTAAAGCTTGCCGGCACGCCTCGCTTTGCCTGCGGAAAATCTGTAACCGCATCGGAAACTGCGGCTGGATTTTCAAAAAATGCGGCGATCTGTGAAAGAGCTCTACGCGAAATTTCGCCTGCTAAGGGCAACTTTCGCCGGACAGAAATCTGCCATCGGATGTGCACTAGAACCTAAGCAGCGATCCGCCGTTGCGGCGTTCTAACCGCTTCAAACGCGGTGATCGTAGCAATTCGAAATCCGCGCGTACGCCGGGAAACAATCGCCCACTACACTTCAAGATCTGGCAATCTCCTCGCCGATTTCAGATTCGTAGCTTTCATTGTTCGTAGAAATTGCTGTCGAGCACCGCGTGCGTCTCGACGTGAGAATTGAGCTCAGTGATAGTTCCAGTGGGCAGTGCCAGGAGGTCATTCGACCGGGGTTAATGTATCTTTCACTGCTACATATAGAGGCTGAGGATGCACAGGTTTTCCACAGCAAAAGAAGGTGGGTGCGAATCGCGGTAACAGTAACATGTTTTCGACTTTTGGTTGTTTTCCACCCGCCCTCCGACGGTCCCGTGGTTGATCGCCACCGACCCTAGTCTTGAACCTTAATTTGGGGCTTACTTTGGCCCTTATTTTGGGCCAGGCAGCTTCTCCGCCAAACTCCCGAGCACTGCAGTGTACTTCTCAGGCAGATGGACCACGTTCATGTGTTTGTCTACGACAACATGGGTAGTCTCGCCCTCGGCGAGCA
>DASYBJ010000394.1:0-4726 GCA_036500845.1 Acidobacteriaceae bacterium | reverse complement strand
GCATTCACCAACCGTGCGGACCGGCAGGCAGCGATGCGGTTCGCCTTCAGGAACGCGGGCGTCAATTGCGTGACGGTTGGTTATAAGAGCACCGGGGAGATTGACGAGGCGATTGAGAACGTGAACTTGGCGCTCGCGTAGATAAGAGTGGGATACGGCGTGCAAGGGTGAGAACTTGCAGATCTCGATGCGCGCCCTTGTGGGCACCCATTTTCGCAGTGGTTCTTACAGTGACGAAGACTACGTGGTGATCGGTGGTCCTCTTCTCATCAGAACTCACTTTGAGAATATGGATCTTGATGCGCGCCGTCGTGGTTCCCCACATCTGACCAAACGACGTATCAGATATGGGGAATCCGTGTTCGTGGAGCTCCATACCTTGCCCGGCGCGAGACAGGAGGGCTTGGCAACTTGACGTGGCGTGTGGTCTAGTGTGTGCCATGATACGGCTTCTGGATCAGGCCGCCGCTCTCGGCTTAGCTACCGGGCTCTCCACTCTTACTCTCACGACTTTGGGATTTGCAGCGCTGCCGGCCTTTGGCTGGCAGACAACTGCAGAGACCGCTGCGCAAAAGGACTCAAGCTACATCGATCCGCAGGGCGTGGCGCACATCACGCGGGTCGTTCCCTTGCCGCAGACGGGGAGTCCTCAAGCGCAGAAGAAATTGGCAAAGCCAAGTTCCGATGCGCCGCCGCACGAGACCCTCGAACAAAAGCGGGCGCGAACGGATGCATTCGCCGCGGCGGATGCGCAGGCGTATCGCGCGCTGTATCCAGTGAAGATTGAATCGTCGACGATCGCGGGCATCCCAGTGAAGATTCTCACTCCGATGGATGGGATTCCCGCCGGCAATCAGGACCGGGTTCTCATCAACGTTCACGGCGGCGGCTTCACCACCGATTCCGGTTCATTGACCGAGTCGATTCCGATCACCTGCCTTACGCGCACGAAGGTCGTGGCGGTGCTTTATCGGCTGGCGCCTGAGCACCCGTTTCCCGCAGCAGTCGAGGACACGGTTGCCGTCTATCGGGAGTTGCTCAAGACCTACAAGCCGGAAAAGATCGTACTCTATGGCACGTCTGCTGGAGCCATTCTGACCGCAGAGGCCGCGGTGAAGTTCAGGCAACTCGGCCTGCCCTTGCCTGCTGCTCTTGGCATCTTTACCGGCGCGGGAGACTTCAGCAAACTAGGCGATTCGCAGATGATGTATACGGTCGCAGGACTTGCGGGCCATCTCGACCAGGCCGAGCTGAGCCACCCATGGCTGAAAGATTATGTAGGCTCAACCAATCGGCAAGATGCCGTGCTTTCACCGATGTATGCGGATCTGAACGGAATGCCGCCGACGCTATTTGTCACTAGCACGCGAGACCTGCTGTTGAGCGGCACGTCGAACTTGCACCGCGCCTTTCTACGTGCCGGAGTGGATGCTGAGCTGGTTGTCTTTGACGGGCTCAACCACGCTTTCTGGTATGACGCCAGTCTGCCCGAAGCACGTGAGGCTGATGAGATCATGGCGCATTTCTTCAGTGCGCACCTCGGGGATGAGAAAGGCCACTGAAGCTGTTTCGCCGCGCCTTCGACTTTCTTACACCTTAGCTAGCACAAGTACTGAACTTCAATAAAGAATTTCGATACGCGCTGTTGTGGTCTCCCACATCTGACACAAACAACGTGTCAGATATGGGGCAACCCCTTTTCGCTGTCGTTCTTACTGAAGACTCAAGAATACTTGAGTCTTCAATTGCGGGCTCTCGCTCACGAAGACTAGGTGACTTGGTGGTCGGTGGAATCGGTAGTCGCGGACGCGGTTTCGGACGACCCGGCAGTCGAGAAGCCCAAGCGGAGCCGATTGCCGCCAGGCATCTGCTCGTACTCGAGTGTGCCGGCGAAGCGGCGCAGCAAGCGGAGTCCCTGACCGCCGATCCGCATCTCCTCGTGTGGATTGAGCGGCGGCAGTTCAGGCGCATCCAGGGGGTTGAAGGGCGGCGCTTCATCCTCGACAAGGAAGACAATGTACTGATCCCGAGGTGCGATGAATCGTACTACGACAGAACGATCTTCTTTTTCGCCACCATAGCCATGGCAAATGGCATTCGAGATCACTTCTTCCAAACAGAGGGCAATCGCGAACTGGACGTCTGGCGGAATGGTGTGCCGCAACGCTAAGCTTTCGATCCAGGGTGCAAGCTCCGCGATCTCGGAGAGACGGCCGCGGAGGGTCAAGATGTCCTGAGCCTGGTCCGTGCCGTTCTCCCTCATCATGCGCGCGGTCCTTCCGGCGGGCCAATCTAGATCGATTGCAATGCAGCCAAGGCAGTTTGGAGGTCGTGGTGCACTGGAATTACGGTATCTATGCCGCTCGACTTGAGGACCTTTTCGACCGATTCATTGGGGCCAAAGAGAACGATTTTTCCGCCGCGGTTTTTTATCGCGCGTGCCGGCGCCACGAGAGCCCGCAAGCCCATGGAGCCGATGAACGAAACGTTTTGCAGATCCACGAGGACGGCCTTGCTGCTTCCGGCGATCACGTTCATTCTCAAATCCACGGCGGCGGCGCCCTCGATCCCCAGACTGCCGTCGAGGATCACTTTTGTGATGCCGTCCGGCAGTTCTTCAGTTGCGATCGCAATGTTCTTGTCTCCCGGCCTGGATTGCATTTCGCGAAGCCTTCCTTGATTTGGCGTTTATCTGCCGTGTGCGAAGACGATATCCGGCGCGCATTACGGCAGTGTTACAGAGCGCGACAGCCGGTCCTTGCTCAGCTAGGCGTCGGCCGTGACATGGCGCGCTGCGCCTCGGAGAGGTAGCGCACGAGCAGAAGTGTAATGTCGTCGGTCTGACTAGCGCCACAGCTAAATCGCTCAACGGCCTTGACAATGCTTTCTTGCAGGCGATCGAGGGGCGAGTCTTGTTGCCCAGAGAGTAGAGCCTCCAGGCGGGACACGCCGAACAACTCATCGTCAGGGTCCGCGGCTTCGGTGACACCATCGCTGAAAAGAACCAATGTGTCACCGGGCTCCAGCTTCGCTTGGGTGACAGCGTGCACCGCTTCGGGCACGAGCCCCAGTGGAAGCGAGCCTTCTGTGAATAGCTCAGCCGCTTCGCCCCCGCGGAGCAGGAGCGGAGGAGGATGACCAGCGTTGAGATATTGCACGTTGCCTTCGCGGTCGACAATGCAGAAAAACACTGTCGCGTACCGGCCCACGTCGGAATGATCGCACAGGAAACCATTGATGTAATGGAAGGCGCGCTCCGGTTCCACTCCGATGGTCAGTGCCGATAAAGCGCCCTGGAGCATCGGGGTCAAGAGCGCGGCGCCAAGACCCTTGCCGGAAACATCGGCGATCAAGAAGGCTGTGCGCTGCTCGTCGATGGGGAAAACATCGAAGTAATCGCCGCCGACCTCCAAGCATGGAGTATTCGTGCCAATGACCTCGAGATGAGCATAGTTCCCAAACTTACGGGGAAGCAATGCCTGCTGAATCTCCTTCGCGATGCTGAGTTCCTGTTCAATGCGCTGGCGCTCTCGCTCATGTTCGACCAGACGAGCATTGTCCAAGATGCTGGCGCTTTCAACCGCGATCGCGTCCAGGATCTGGCGTTCAAGTCTTGAAAACGCAGCCGGCCGGCGTGAATCAAGATATAGAACCCCCAAAAACTGCCCACGTTGCGCATGGATGACCGATTCTGCTGTGTGCGCGCGGGGCATGGCGTAGAGCGGAATGGCGACTACTGCGCGAAGGCGCTGCGCAATCACGCTTTGCGCACTTTGAAGCATCTCTTCGGCAAGCTGCAGGTCCTCAGTGATCACGCCGGATTTTTGTTTGAGCGCCAGGTTGATGGCCGTTTGGCTTGGAGAAAATGCATCTGCCGGGAGACTCACGGAGCGACTACCGCGTGCCAGACGCCGCCGAAGCGATCCCGACGCATCCGCCTCGAGCAGCAGGCCGCGGTCAGCATTAATGATGGCAATGGCGCGGTCGAGCATAGCCTCGAGCACCGCGTCCAGGGGGAGCTGCGAGTGCAGAAGCATGGTCGCTTCCAGCAGCAGATTCAGTTTTGCGAGCCCGCCGGAAGCCGTGTCGCCGCCGACAGCACTGTCCATGCGGGTGAGCAGGTTCCGAAACGATGTAGTCTCGTCGTCGTGCTCGGAAACATGGAAGACAACCTTGTAAGAGTCGCCGAGACCAAAACTGACGATATCCCGATCTTTCAAGAGTTTTCGCGCGATCTTTTCGCCGTTGACGAAGACACCGCAGCGATGCCCCCGATCTTCGAGATAATAGCTGTCACCTTCCAACACGATCGCTGCGCACTGGCGCGAGATGCGCGGGTCGAGAATCGGGAGGTGGTTCCCCGTCTCTCCACGCCCGATGAGGAACGGAGACTCCTTCACGTACACGCGGTGGCGCGAGTCGTCTGGACCGATGACCTCGAGAGTGGCTTCAACTGCGGCTGGAACGTTTTGCATAGAGTTAACGGAGTGGTGCGATTGTACCGCGCGGCCGCACACTTAGCCGCGTTCTAACGAGCTGAGGGAAGTACCGTGCCAGAAGGTGTGCACGATGACCGGCAAAACAGGAGTGCATCAATGGCTGCATCCCACAAAATTCGGTGATCACAAGGAGAGCTTGACTGGGGGAATTACTGTTTTACACCCATCTAAATCAGGATTCAATATGAATATCGGACGGGCTCGATCGGCGGTCCACTGTTTTCGCA
>DASYBJ010000393.1:0-3570 GCA_036500845.1 Acidobacteriaceae bacterium | reverse complement strand
ATCCATCGGAAACTTGGGTTTGTGAACCCAAAAGACCGATTTCCCTTCATGAGAAGAACCACCACCGTGGCGGCCGTCGACGAATAAAGATCCAGTCATGTGTTTGGGTAGTTGACAAAGTTGATAGGCGGAAAATGACTCCGCAACTGGTACCATCTTTCTTTTTCCTCACGACCGGCTCTCCGCCTGAACTCACAAAAGCGACCCGTTCTCGTCTCGCTGGGCGGCACGATAGCGGTACGGGCCCAGGCGGGTCATGAGCACAGCCGCAAACACAGTCGCTGCAAAAAAAAGGCAACAAGAGGCGCATGATAGGACCCGGTGAAATCGAAACCTCCGCCCATCAAGAGCGGCCCAAATGTGCCTGCCAAGGCGAAAGCACCAAAGACGAAGCTCTAGATTTCTGCAAACGAGCGAAGGCCAAAATAGCGGCTGACCACGAAGGCGATCATGTCCACTTCCCCACCAGATGATTTACTCCCTCGCATGTCGGCTCCCCTCTCCTATCAAGCTAAACCAGTTGAGGCATTCCCACGAAGACGTGTTGGAATACTATAAAGTCCTGTGAGGAATAGGAATCGAGTTGCGAAATCATTCAGTGGGAAACCCAGGCTCGATGCCTCGCTTCTTGGCAGATAGGCCAACGTGATTCGGGTCATGGAGTGGCGGGATTACTTCTGAATCGCGACTACACACTCGGAACTTGAAAAGGTCAAGATCGCACTTCAATAAGTGACTCGGCCTGGAGTGGCAATTGAATGAGGGCCGAAGCCCGTTGGATAAACTTGCACCATGAACTCGCAGACAGCGCTGCAGGCCACTAGACCAGACACAGCCGTTCCGACCTGGAAATCGGTTGCAGTCTTCTGTCTCGTCGCCTGCGGATTTTAGTGGCTGGTCTGGTTGCCCGTATTCCTCGGTCCGCATGGCCTGAAGGTGCTGAGGACGGCAGTCTCCATTCCGGTTTTCGTCAGCGCTGGAACGCTGGGCCCACTGCTGGCCTGCTTCATCGTGCAGCGCTGGCAAACCGGCAACTGGCGGGCCGTTCACCTGATTCCGTCCAGAGCTTTCCAGTGGATTTGGCTGTTCTCGGTCCGCTGCTCATCGTTCTCTCCAGGATATTTGTCTTCTCTGCGCTGTCTACTGAGGGCGGTCCGGCCGCGTGGCGCTGGCATATCGGCGCTCTTGCCGGAATTTGGGCCCCCATGTTGAACTACAACCTTTTTGGTGGACCTCTCTTTGAGGAGTTCGGCTGGAGAGGATTTCTTCAGTCTCGCCTCCAGCGTACACTGCCGCCCTGGATTGCGGCTGTCCTCACAGGCATGCTGTGGGCCACCTGGCACCTGCCGCTCTTCCTGGTGGGATGGGGAGGCGTCTCATTTCCGCTCTTCCTGCTCATCACAGTCAGTATTTCGCTGATCATGGCATTGGCGTTCAATGCTTCAGGGCAGGTCATTCTTGTCGCCATCCTGATGCATTCCGCATTGAATGCTGCCAACCGTTTTCTTCCGAGTTTTCTGGGGAACGTCCCCACTCGCCAGTACCCCTCGGAAGCGTTGTTGATTGCCCCGTCTTTCCTCCTCGTTGCGATCGTTCTAGTAACAACGACACGCGGTCGGTTCCTTTACCGACAAACTCGATGAGTGATCTCCGATTCACTCAATGAGCGCTTCCGGCGGATAGGACGATCTCAGCACTTCCGCGTTCCGGGCGAGTCACGGTCAAGCAGGAAGTAATGATCCCGGACAGATCGTCATGCCGCTGTGTTTGGCGCGGCGTACAGAGTTGTAAGAAGCTCGGACAGATCGAAGTCAGCGCGACTCTTATAAGCAAGCAACGTGCCGAAAAGCGAAAGGTTCTCCAGACCTGCAAAAGCACCTTGATCGGTTGATTTGCAATGACACTTGCCGTGATCTATACCGTGCATTACGCGCCGTTTGTGACGGAATCGTGACTGATGTCCGCCACTGACGGCCTCTCGTCGCAGAAATTGGCCTTACTTTGGGATGGAGAGCGAGAAAAAGATTCCATTTGACCAGGGTCAAAATATGAGGTTCTCGTTTGTTCATCGTTCCTGTAAAGGAGCGACTTCCCTTCTAGACCGAAAATCTGCAATTCCTTTAGAGCGGCAGGTGCAAAAAGCAGGCCATGGAAATGACAGTCCCACGGCCTCGACGACGGGTCTAGGTATTGAGAAGCAACAGTGGAAACAAATACAAGACCTAAATCTAGTCCCCTAGCACCGCAAGGGACTTGTAACGGATGTCCCCGGTCTAAAACGTAAAGGATGTCCCGGTACTCTCCCCTTAGCGTTTTTTTTGCTGTTGCTTTGTCTCTGGGAAGGGGATGCCGGCGAGAAGAACCAGCCTCATGGCTTTGCTGAACTCAGGCCGAGATAATTTCTGGTTTGTCCTCACACGGCCAACAGCTCCGACCTGGAACGGTCACAAGCCTCTTCGTAGCTCGATGAGCGAGTTGGCGATTGGCGACGACTGAGGCGGATGGCCTCGTATTTCACTTTGAGCTAAGGAGGGGCCGCAGTCTCCACTTAGCTTATTGTCAGGTTCCTTAATTCTCCAGATTGCATCGATTCAGTTTCAGTAGACCGAAGCTGGCTCCGGGACGAGCGCCGCATCTATGATGAGGAGGCAATTGCAAATCCGCTGGGGGCACATACACAATGTTTCGGAACACGGGGTCGTTGAGAATCCTTGTTGTCGGCTGTGGAAACATGGGCGCATCGCATGCACGCGCATTTCGCAACATGCGCGGAGTGGAGATTGTCGGCTTGGTATCGCGGGGCGAAAGCAAACACCACCTTGCCACGAACCTCTCCCTCCATGTGGCCCTGTTCGACGATGTGGGCATTGCGCTGGCCAGTCTCGCACCTGACGCGGTCTGTATCTCGACCTATCCAGATACACACGAAGCTTTCACGCTTGCCGCGATCGAAGCCGGGTGTCATGTCTTTGTGGAAAAGCCACTGGCCCCCGACACGGAAGGCGCCCGTCGCATGGTTGAGGCGGCAAAGCGCGCGGGCAGGAAGCTCGTCGTCGGATATATTCTGCGCCACCATCCGACGTGGCAGAAGTTCATCGGCATCGCGCGAACGCTGGGCAGTCCGCTGGTTATGCGCATGAATCTTAACCAGCAGAGTTCCGGCGCGGAGTGGCAGGTGCACCGCGGCCTGCTGGCGTCCGCTTCGCCCATCGTCGACTGCGGCGTGCACTATGTGGACGTCATGTGCCAAATGGTCGCAGCCAGGCCGCTGCGAGTTTCTGCAATCGGAGCCTGCCTCGACCCAGGCCTCGCCGACGGCCGGTGTAACTACGGCCAACTGCAGATCGTCTTCAGCGATGGCTCGGTGGGCTGGTACGAGGCCGGATGGGGACCGATGATGAGCGAGACCGCATTCTTCGTCAAAGACGTGATCGGGCCTCGCGGCGCGGTATCGATCCAGAGCATTCACTCCGACTCGAACGGCGCGTCGGCCAAGGTGGAAGACCACGTCCGCTCCAATGCCATTCGCGTGCATCATGCGGAGCTGACACCATCCGGTAGCTTTGTCCG
>DASYBJ010000392.1:0-5767 GCA_036500845.1 Acidobacteriaceae bacterium | reverse complement strand
GTGGAAAATGAAGTACCGAAAACTCGGAAATACTGGCCTTATCGTGAGTGAATTGGCTCTTGGCACCATGCAGTTCGGCGGAAAGATGAACATGGGGAATCTCGGCCAGGATGACACGACACGAATGGTGAAGCTGGCTCTAGACAGGGGAATTAATTTTATCGATACGGCGGATGTTTACAGCCTTGGGGAGAGCGAGACTTTGCTGGGGAACGCCCTAAAGGGCATTCGCAAAGAAGTCGTGCTCGCCACCAAGGTACGCCTTCCGATGGCAGCAAATTTCAACAGGAGCGGCGCGACCCGCGTGAACATACTGCGAGAGATCGACGATAGCTTGCAGCGCCTGCAAACAGACTACATCGACCTCTACCAGGTCCATGGATGGGACAGCAACACACCGCTCGAAGAGACGTTGCGCACTCTCGATGACCTGGTGCGTCAAGGAAAAGTCCGATACATCGGTCTCTCGAACCTCATGTCCTGGCAGGCATCCACAGCCGTGATGCTTCAAGAGCGACTGGGACTGGAAAAATACGTGACTGCACAGATGTATTACAGCCTCGTAGGCCGTGGCCTCGAATATGAGTTTCAGTCCTTCGCCGAATACCACAACATCGGAATCCTGGTCTGGAGTCCACTCGCAGGCGGATTCCTCTCCGGAAAGTATGACCGGAGTAGTCCCGCGCCCGCAGGCACGCGCTTCGCGGACGCTGGCCAGTTCGTTCCTTTCGACAAAGAAATGGGCTACCGCGTCGTGGATGTTTTGAAAGAGGTGGGCCGCCGCCATAATGCAAGTCCGTCGAGCGTGGCGCTTGCCTGGTTGCTGAACAAGCCGGCCATCAGCAGTGTGATCGTTGCCGGCAGGAAGGCCGAGCATCTGGAAGACAACATCCGAGCCGTCGACCTACAGCTTTCAGAAGACGATTTGCGCCAATTGGATGCGGCTTCGGATCCTGGTATTCCGTACCCAAAGTGGATGGTTCTTCAATTGGACACCGCAGAAGATCCGCGCTCAAGAATTTTGCATCCAGATCGCTACGCTGACGGCGGTGCCTGGAAAGATCTTCGCGGAAATCGCTGGTCGTCATGAGGCAGGATAAACTTTTGCGGAGATCTGACGTACTGGCACTGCACTTCTCCTGTTTCGCCGTTTTTGGATAGCTTCCGGGTTGACGACAACACTTCCGGAGTCAAACAGAATGATGAGACTATTGTCTCGCGTGCAAATCTGAAGCCACCATCTCGTAAGGTGGAGAAACCATGGAACGGCGCATGGCCAACGTTGCAGCTGAAATCCAAGCGCTAGCTTAGCTAGACTTTTTGGGTGCAGCCGGAACCTTCGCACCTTTCTTTCTCGCCTCCGACAACCCAATCGCGATCGCCTGTTTCGGGTTGGTGACTTTCTTTCCGCTTCGCCCCGAGCGCAGCTTGCCTTGTTTCATCTCCTTCATCTCTCGTTCAACGGATTTCGAGGCGCTTGGACTGTATTTCCTTCCTGCGGATTTGCGAGACGATTTTTTGGTGGCCTTCTTGGCTGCTGGCATATTGTGCTCACCTCGCTACATGGGAAGCACTTGCAGCATCAAGGGTTGTCAGCAGCGAAGCAACTGCAAGCTCGAACTGTGTCTCAACTTCAGGATTGTCCGTCATCCGCCCGGAACAGAAAATCGGGATCCCTCCGGCTGGATAGTTCGAAGAGTGCATTGGCTAGCGGAAACTGTGGTGTGCAACAAAAGCGGCTTTGCATCCCTTGGGCATCTTCCCTCTGCATGCCGTTGGAATCGATCGCGGAGATTTGCGAAGCACGGATTTGTAGAGCGGGCTGCTCTGATACGAAAGAAAATTTTTAGGTTGTGCGCAGAACCGGCCAGATAGAAGATTCGTATTGAAATTCAGCATATGGTAAACAGACCTTCTGCATGGCAGCTGGTCTGTTTTGAACTCTGCAGCCATCCGGCCTGCGAGTGGAGACTCTATGCAAACACTGTTTCAGGATTTGCGGTACGCCCTGCGTCAGTTACGCAAGGCCCCCGGCTTTACTCTTACCGCAGTGTTGACGCTCGCACTGGGAATCGGGGCGACGACGGCCATCTTCACCCTTGTATACGACGTGCTGCTGCGGCCTTTGCCATATCCGCACCCGGAGCAGCTGGTGGTGATGGAGGAGCAGGTTGCCGAGTTCCGCGACATGTATCCGAAGCTGCCGATGAACGCGAGTCATTTCTTTACCTGGCAGCGGAATAGCCACAGCATGCAGTCGCTGGCGGTTATGGAAGAAGGATCCATGCCGCTCGGGACAGGCCGACATCCGCTGCAGGTCGATGTGCTGAGCGCGACTCCCGGCATATTTTCCGTGCTGAACATCGCTCCGCAGCTGGGCCGCTCCTTCACAGAGCAGGAAGCTCAGACGGGCCACGAGCACGTTGTGCTGCTGATGAACAGCCTCTGGCGGCAGCACTTTGAGGGCGATCCTGGGATTCTCGGAAAGACAGTGACGCTCAATGGGTTCCCTTACACCGTAATTGGGGTGATGCCGCGGTCGTTTCATTTGCCTGTCGTGCAAACGCTGGCCGGGCCGGACCGAGATCGCGCGAAACCGGTGGAAGCTCTTGTTCCTCTGGCCTTTTCAAAGGACCGGCTGCAGGAAGCCATGGGCGATTTCGATTACTTCGGACTTGCGCGGTTAAAGCCTGGAGTCTCTGTCGCCCAGGCGAATGCCGAGATCAACGCGCTGCAGCACACAATCTCAGCCGGTCTCTCGGCGGAGGAGAAGGGCACGCTTTCCGCTGTGCTGACTTCATTCCAGCAGGTGCTGGTTGGCAATAACCGAACCTCTCTCCTCATTCTGCTGGCCGCTGTGGCGGGACTGCTCGTAGTGGGCTGTGTCAACATCACGAATCTGCTTCTTGCGCGAGCGGCAGGGCGTCGGCACCAGATGGCCGTTGCCGCGGCTCTGGGAGCGAGCCGCGCTCAGATGCTGCACATGGCGATGCGCGAGACAGCGGTGCTTGCGGCTATGGGAGGTGTGCTGGGCCTTCTGCTGGCAGCGGCTCTTGTGCCGCTGATGCAGCATTTCCTTCCTCCAGCGCTGGACTTTCGCGGGCCGCTGCATCTGGATTGCGCAGGCGCTGGCAGTGCGGTTCTAGTTGCGGTCGCGGCAACAATGCTGGCCGGGGCAGCTCCGGCATGGATTGCCTCCCGCACTCAGTCGCAGGAGGTGTTGCACAGCGAGTCGCGGCTCGCCAGCGAATCGCGCAGCAGCAAACAGTTGCGCAGAATACTAGTGGCGGTGGAAGTTGCCGTTAGCGTTGCGCTGGTGCTGATGACCGGACTGCTGACGGCGAGCCTGATCCAGCTGATGCACATCAACCGCGGCTTTGAAGCCGACCACACCCTCACTGCGGAAATCAATTTGCCGCGCAAATCGTATCCGAGCCTGGAATCCCGCACTTCGTTTTATAAGGAGGTGCTGGAACGCCTGCATCGGCTTCCTGGGCTTGAGTATGCAGGCATGGTGAGTCAGCTGCCGCTGGCTGGTGATTCGTGGATCGATACCATCCGTGTACCCGGCGATGCGCGGCCGGTCATGCAAATTCCAACCGAGCACTTCCGCTGGGTGAGTCCGGATTATTTTGCGGCCCTTCGTCTGCCGCCGATCGCCGGACGGTTTTTGAGCGCAGGCGACCAGGGAAAACACTATGCCATCGTCTCGGAGCTGACAGCTCGTACCCTGTGGCCGGGCCAAAATCCCGTCGGCCGGCGATTTAACCGGGCCGGTATCGATGAGGCGCCGTTTACGGTGATCGGCGTAGTTGGAAACGCGCGAACCGTCTCGCTGGCCCAGCCAGACCCGATGATGGTGTACATGCCCTACTGGTATCGCAGTGACAATACGGGTGGGCTGGTTGTACGTACCTGGCAGGACCCGGCATCTATGGCGGATTCCATTCGCAAGGCGATCTGGAGCGTCGATCCCGAAGTGTCTCTGCCAACCGTGCGCGCTCTTGGCGGGGTGATCGCGGACTCGGTGGCGGATCGCCGTTTTGAAATGGATCTTCTGCTGTTGTTCGCCGTCAGCGCCCTGCTCCTCGCCGGGTTGGGCGTCTATGGAGTCGTGACGTATTCCGTTGTTCAGAGGCAGCGCGAGCTCGGTCTGCGTCTGGCGCTGGGCGCGCAGAGAGCAAATATCTATACTCTCGTGCTGCGGGAAGGGATGATGCCGGTTCTGGCCGGCGCGGCTGCCGGAACCGGAGTTGCATTTGGATTTGCGCGCGTCGTGAACAACCTGTTGTTTCAGGTGAGCCCGTACAATCCTGCGGTTGTTGCCATCGCTGTCTGCGTGCTCGCGGCTGTCGGAGTCGCTGCATGTCTGCTGCCGGCACGGCGCGCTGCCTCAGTCGATCCCATGCAGGCGCTGCGAGCGGAATAGCAGCCGCAGGCAAGCGGAAAGCAGGCTAGGTGCGTGAAATTGGCCAAACGGACAAATGGCTTTTCGCCATTCAACTGGCGATATGAGGGCGAGTCACGCATTGAAAGCACCCTCTCCGTGCTGAAAACGAGTTGTTCCGCACCTACCCCCGAAGCGCGCCTTGAACTTATCAGTGTATGGCCTTCTCGAAATCTCAAAGGGAAAGGCTGATCGCAGGAGCGCTGGACGTTAAGGTCCTAAAGCGATCGAGCTCTGGCAGGAAGTTCTGGGCAGCTATGTTCCGCGCTCCTTGTGGTATAGAAAAAAAGCGTAGGCCTCGTGCGCCTGGCGGCTATCGGAGAACTCCAAATAGACGGACTCTCCGCTCGTCTTCAAGTTGACCGCCGGATAGGTGCGCTTGCTCGTGACGCGTTCCGGGCTCGTGACGCTTTGCCGAAATCCATTCCGATTCGCTGGCTGAATGTGGAGAGTCCATCGTTCGTCGTTTCCTAAATGTGGCATCCAAACATCCAACGTCCCAATGTCTTGGTATGGCACGATCGTGATGATCTTCGTGCCGGCCATGCTGCCGTCGCCGCCCGTCCAGCTCTGCTGCACCCACGCGCTCGAACCAATCTCCGTGACCGTCACGTTGATCGTTCCGTCTCTGCCTGCGAACTCGGTTTGTTTCATCCAATCCTTGCCGACCGGCAATTTCACCGTTGGCAGGATCGCTGTCACATTTCGAATCGCGCCTTCTGCCTGGTCCACGCCGGGGGCCAGACGCGCCAATTGCTGACTGAGATAGTTACGCTCAGCAGGCAGCCGTGACAGCTTGTCATAAAAGCGAGCTACGTCCTGCATCGAGTTGCGCACCCGTTCGAAGTATTGTTGAACCAAAGCAGGTGCTTCATTGCCTTCACCGTTTACGAGTGACGACCGCAGCTCAGGGACCACCGATTCTAGCCGTTGATTCAGCAGGTCGACCTTCCAATGCAGCGAATTCGGATCATCCGTTTGCTGCTGTTCCGACACCGCAACGGGTCCCACCGGATTGGAAAAGCTGAATCGTCCCCACGAGTTCGCTCCGAAGAAATTCGTATAGGCGCGCTCGAATTGTTGGTAAACCTCAAGTTGCTTCATCACCGCTCTGGCCGATGGCCCGTGCATCGATCCCCAGCGGGCGTAAGCGAGTCCTGAACTAGATCCTGTGACGCGCATGCTCTTCGGGTAAAGCCAGACCTGCCAGTCTGCGTAGTGCCCGCCAGCTGGATCGCCGTTCACCGCCTCCAAGGTCTTTCCGTTCCACACGTAGTAGGAGGAGTAAGAATCTTGCTGCGGTGCGCCGGCTGAAGCTGC
>DASYBJ010000391.1:0-2356 GCA_036500845.1 Acidobacteriaceae bacterium | reverse complement strand
CCAACGAGATTACGCCGGTTATAGGTGAGCTGAAATATTCGCACACCTAAATTGCGAAAGGTGTCAACGCGATTGAGATCTTCGGCGATCGGCGTTGCATCCTGGAACCCGTAGATGATGCCAAGACGGCCGCTGCGTTTGGCTTCAGCGATATCCACCGCACGCAGCACTTGAAGGAATATATTTGCATGGGCGGCAATCTCCGCGTTCCAGTAGGCAATTTGGCGTACCGTCTCATCGTAGTCGCGTGCATAGCTACCAGGGCTGCCATTGACCGTCAGATTCACTGCAGTCAAACCGGAAGCACGCACATCGTGGAGTTCGTCCGGACTGAGCGGTGTTAAGCCTTCGCTGAAGGCCGTGCCGGGACCGCCTAGCGAATCGATCACGATCGCCTGGCGGTAGCCCGGCCATGCATCGGAGTGGGCCATCGCAAACGCGCGACCAGTGGCGCTAGTTAACAATGTTGCGGTTGATACGGATCCAAACAGGGACAAAAATGTTCGACGGTTCATTGGTCTCACTTACTGAAGAGCCCGTAAATGGCAGCTCCCGAGTAAAACATAGCCAGTCGGTTTTGTTTTAAATAGAACTTCGTAATAGAGCCTGCAGACTTATTGCAACAGAACTCCCTAATCCACTCGTTCCCGTTGCCGTGGCGGCCCGCAGCGTCAAGACCTGATGCTTCCAATCCGTCAGTGAGCGCCAGACCCACTCTAGAGGGTCCAAATGCAAGGCGGCGGGCGTATCACTCTTAAACCGTTTCCCGCATATTCGCTAACAGAATGCTCAGCGGCATCCAGGATATTAGCCAGCCTTTCGGGGGAACTCTGTTCTGACAATCCTTCGTGTGTAGTGTACTCCTGTGGAAATTGTTTCTTGCTCCCAATAACCCGCGGCCTTGATCCACACGAAAACACTCTTGCTGAACAGTTCGCCAAGCCATTTTGCCGGCCCCGTGTCACGCTGCATTTAAATAGGATCCGTCCCACTCGCGGTTTCCAGACGATGAGAACCGCCTACGCCACCATTAAAGGCTTCGAGATCATGCGCATGATCCGACGACGCCATTGCATCCTGTGCAAGCCCAACGTCGAGGGCGAGATCCAATTCGTCAACCAGCTGTTCGATGTTACCGCCTGATCCGCAAATTGGCCACGGTATGACTGCACTGCCCGAAGTTAATGCAACAGAGCCATCGACACTGTGGAAGAAGAGTCGCTGCACTTTCCGGACGAGTTTCGCAAGGTTCTTGAGCGACTTGAAAATCTGCATCAATCGCTGCCCCAGCTGCGCCTGGTCTGGTCCGGCCGTTACCGGCCCGACCAGAAACATTTTGCCAGTTACGACGAAAGGCTCAGAGAGCAGACGATCCTCCTCAGCCTGGAGCCATTGAAGCCTGCAGAGTCGCGGACCTTCATTCGTCAGTTGATCAAG
This sequence comes from Acidobacteriaceae bacterium, assembly GCA_036500845.1. GTDB lineage: Bacteria > Acidobacteriota > Terriglobia > Terriglobales > Acidobacteriaceae > PALSA-350. The sequence continues at coordinate 919 of DASYBJ010000391.1, read as the reverse complement.
CAGCCCCCTGCCCTGGATTTCGTTGTTATGAGGAACATACCTCGATTTCACGCGCTCCCTCATTGACACATCGATGCACGCAAATAGAGAGAGACTCTGAAGGACAGGTTTGCAGCTAGACGAGCTCCGCAGATATAACTCGTGTGTACCACGATCGCAATTGGTTGGCGCTCGGTTCATGCTTCGCCGCGTTTTGTTCAGAGTCTCCCTAAGTTGCTTTCCTCGCTCGCGCAACGAGAATACTCAACGAGCCGGATGTCCGGACTACCTCTTCGAGCTCGAAGCGAGCGGCCGACAGGAGTTGGCTATATTCCTTTTTCGTCCGCTCTCGGCCACCGGTAATGGCCAACATGAGGATATCAATCCATTTGCCGGGCACAGGCTCAGCAGTCTCGGGAATAAGCTCTTCCAGGAGAATAAGGCGAGCATCAGGCTTCATCGCCTCTCCTACCTTGGCAAGGAGCGTCACTGCCTGTGCCTCGGACCAATCGTGAATGATCCACCGCAGAATATAGGCATCGGCCCCAGCAGGCACAGTTTGGAAGAAATCGCCACCGACAGGCTCCAAGCGTTCATGATTGATTGCGTGTTGCACGACTTTCGGCTGATCAAACAAAATGCCGCGACATGCCGGATAAGCTTCAAGTATGTCCACTAACAGACTGCCAATTCCGCCGCCGATATCAGCAATGACCGGAAAGCGGCTCCAATCATACGATGACGCGACTTCGGGGAGGTTGTGCTTGCCTATCACGCGCATGGCCTCGTTGAAAATGGTGCCAGGTTTTGGATTACGGCGGTAAAACTCCCAGAAACTATGGCCAAGTACTTCATCGAAGGCCGTCTCACCACTTTTGATACTGTAGCTCAGGCCCGACCAGCCTTCGTACACACCTCCACCCACAGAAAGCTGTGCCCG
>DASYBJ010000390.1:0-3829 GCA_036500845.1 Acidobacteriaceae bacterium | reverse complement strand
GCAGATGGGAAACATGCAGGGTGACATTGCAGAAAACGCGAATGACGTTCCAAATTTTCCTCAAGACGCTTACATGGAAGGTCCAATGATGGCGATGGATGAGGCGGTCGATCGGCCTGAAAACCATGGTCTCAATGCGGGATGGAGCGGGTTCATGCAGGGCATGATGACCTTTGTCCGCGTGCTGCCACCTGAAAAATACGACGAAATAATCTCCCGCATGAAGCAGGCCAGAAGGCCTAACGATCCCTACGCCGCCATTTTGGAGCATGCCTAAACGCGAGGAGAGAGATGAAACCCAGAACTTTCGCACTCGCGATCACGGGTGCTTTCAGCATTGCAGCATTTGCGCAAAACTCAGGCTCACAGTCGAACCAGGATCATGCGGTGCAGTGCATGGAGGGCATGCAGATGCCGGGATGTCCCCAACCGAAAGATGGGAAGCAGGACATGCCCGGAATGGGCATAGGTCAGGGCGGGCAACAACATGATATGGGCAACATGCAGACGAATACTGCTCCGCCGTTACATGGCCCGGATGCACACGCGACAATGACATTGCAGGAGCCGGAGAACCCCGGATATCGCACGGGGGAGAACCTACCCGCCCCTGAGTTACTGAAGGACGTCGCTTCCCGTCCGGCGATGACGCTCTCTGATTTCGAGGCGATCGCCGATAAAAGTAATCCCACACTGAAACAAGCAAACGCATTCGTCCGAAGATCGCAGGAACAAGCGCGGCAAGCTGGCCTGTATCCAAATCCGTCGATCGGTTACCAGGGAGAGCAGATCCGCGGCGGCTCCTATGGTGGCGGGGAACAGGGCGGATTCATTCAGCAAAACATTGTTCTAGGCGGCAAGCTCGGGTTGCGCCGCGATATCTATGAACAGGAAAAAAACTCCGACCAAATAGGCGTCCAGGAACAAACCTATCGGGTTCACGGCGACGTGCAGCAAGCGTTCTACGATGCACTCACCGCGCAGGTGACTGTTCAGCTTCGTCAGCGGCTGCTGCGTGTGGCGCTCGATGCCGTCGCGACAGTACATCAGCTCGCCAACGTAGGCCAGGCAGATGCACCGGACATCCTGCAGACAGAAGTCGAATCGGAGCAAGCAAAGGTCGACTACGAGATCGCGCAACGGCAGTATCTGCAAGCGTTCCGCACTCTCGCATCGGTGGCAGGCAAAGGGGATCTGCCTGTCAGTCCGTTGCAGGGAGAACTCGATAAGGCGCCTGATCTTAATGCAGAACAAATGGTGGAATCGGTCGTAACCGACAGCCCGACTGTAAAGCGAGCGCAGCAGGAGATTGCCGTTGCTCAGGCCCGCCTGAAAGATGCAAAGCGGGAATCGGTCCCAGATCTCCAGCTCAGGGGCGGCGAGCAATATAACGGAGAGCAGCTCAGTGGTTACCTAGGCAAGGCCGTGGGAGCGCAGAGTTTTGCAACTGCAGGTGTCAGCATTCCCCTTTGGAATCGCAACCAAGGCAATGTTGAGGCGGCGAAGGCCGAGGTCGAACGAGCGGAAGAGGACGTCTTGCGTGAGCAGCTTACTCTCCGGCAGCAAGCGGCTCCCTTGGCGCAATCGTATCTTTCAGCCAAGTTCGAGGCTGATCGATACAGGACTCAGCTCATACCCCGGGCGACGAGGGCTCACGAGCTTTACCTTCAGAAATATCAGACCATGGCTCAGGCCTATCCACAAGTTCTGGTCTCTCAGCGCACACTCTTTCAGTTGCAAATCAGTTATCTGATGGCTCTTCACGATGTCTGGAGGAGCGCCATTGCTCTGCAGAACTACACATTGAGCGGTGGGCTCCGGACACCGATGTCCAGCGGGTCGCCAAATACAACCATCAACTTGCCGAACGCGAGTGGAGCCCAACAGTAGGCCTTATGAAACGGAAACCTTTGATCGCGTTTTCTGCGGTCGTTCTGGTCGCCTTGACCGCGGGTGCGGCCATCCTCATCGGTATGGCACATCGCGGCTTCAGCGCCCGAGACAAACCGGGAACCGTCGAGGCCACGGTCGCCATGACTATGCGCGAGCTGGGGATTCCGTCACGCTACAAGACCATAAAGAACCCCGTCGTGGACACGCCAAAAGCCATTGATGACGGCATGGCGCATTGGGCAGACCATTGCGCATCGTGTCATGCCAACAACGGAAGCGGCGACACCATGTATGGCCGGACCATGTATCCCCGTCCGCCAGATATGCGCCAAAAGGACACTCAGGAGATGTCCGACGGCGAGCTCTATTGCACGATCAAGAGCGGGATCAGGCTAAGTGGTATGCCTGCCTTTGGAGATCCCGGCGACAACGACCTCGATAGTTGGAAGCTCGTTGTGTTCATCCGCCACCTGCCCAAGCTCTCCGAACAGGAAGAAACGGAGATGGAACACCTGAATCCAAAGAGCCCGGACGAATCGCGGGAAGAGATGGAAGAGGAACAATTTCTGAACGGCGGCAAGGCAGCTGCACCGCCGAAGATGCCAACCATGCACTAATAACAGAAAAGGAGACTCACCTATGAAGCGCCTACTAGCAATGTTACTCACGCTCGGTCTGATGGCGAGCGTCGCCTACGCCCACAATGGCATGGAGCACGTCATGGGGACCATCGCAGGTGTTTCCGAAGCCTCGATTACTGTGACAACAGCGGATGGTAAGTCTCAGACCGTAGCCCTCACCTCGGATACAAAATACGCCCGATGGGTACGGCAATAACATTGAAAGATGTTAAGGTTGGCGATCATGTCGTCATCCATGCCACGAAGAAGGGCAACCAGCTCACCGCCGCGACGCGACGGCAGCCGCGGTCGTGCGATTGTCACCCGTCACCGTGACGACCTTGATGCCTTCTCTCTTCAATTGCTGAATAGCTTCAGGAGTCGAATCCTTGATGGGATCGGCGACCGCGATCAGTCCCGCAAGCTTCCCGCGCGCCGCGAGGGAAGTCCTCCTGCGTCTTCCGCCGCGAAGGCGATGTGTGAGGTTGCATCACTAGCTTTTATGGACGACCTCGAACGAATACCCGTCCGGGTCAAATACATCGGCGGCGTAGTATCCCGGATAGTATTCCACTCGTGCCCGCGGTGAAATATTGTCCCTGGCACCAGCGGATATTGCCGCCCTGTAGAATTCATCGACCTTACCATTGTTTTCGGCCATGAACCCCCAGTGAATGGACGCTGGATCAGGCTTCCCTTGCTTGATCCAGAAGAACGCCCTCTTGCCATCACCAAAGCCCCACAGATCAGGATGATCGCCTTCGCCCTTGTAGGGTAGGAAGAACTTGATATTAAGAGGCTTCAAGGCCGCCTCATAGAACGCCAACGAACGGTCGACATTGCTGACAGTTAGAATCATGTGGTCGAGCATTGTTCTCTCCTTCAAATCACAAGGGCTTCAACGGCCTTTTCACCATTGGGTACAGCATGGATCGCAAGCGGCGGTATGTTCATGCCCTCGGCACGTACGGTCTGGACGTCATCAATTCCAATGAAGCCCAGAATCTGGCGCAGATACGGCTCCACGGAATCCCAGGCCTTTCCAAGGCCCGTCACTAAAGACTCCACCAGATGCAACCACCAGGATTGCCTTCTTACCTTTTGCTAACCCCTCTACTGCGACCCCGGCGTAGTTGAAGGTCTTGCCAGCGCGTACAACATGGTCAATCCACGCTTTCAGAGAAGAGGGGATTCCGAAATTCCACATGGGGCAGGCGAGAACCAACAGATCCGACAACAAAAGTTCGTCAATGAGTTGGTCGGACAGATACGCAGCTTCCTTCAGTGATTCCGCCTCCACCGGGTCTTGCGTAGTA
>DASYBJ010000389.1:0-4604 GCA_036500845.1 Acidobacteriaceae bacterium | reverse complement strand
AAGTAATCCAGATGGACGCTAAGTCTTTAGTGCAAGTCGGCATAGGGGACAAGTCGCAGTCAGGGTGGCACTGTCAGAAATGCCTTTCTTTGGACCGGCCGGCGTTCCAGTAAAGTGCTGCAGACATAAGAGTGGAAGCTCTGGTCCGCTTCCAAAGCGGCGATACGCGAGCCTGGTCTCGCCGGCTACCGTCGCAATCAGTAACACAATCCCGATAAAACCTCGATTTTCTGTCAGACGCACCGCTACGGAACGTCTATGGTTGCTCCATGGTTCCACTCGAACATACCGATGCACTGTTCTCATATGCGATGGTCCTCACCCGCAATACTTATGAAGCCGAGGACTTGGTACAGGAAACGTACCTTCGCGCCATAGGGCCCCTATGACCACGGAAGCAAAGCAAGTTCGTGGATTGTCGCCAACTCTTCTTTTACCAAGCGGTAAAGTACGGTTTGGCGGTAATTGGACAGTAATGCGTGAAAAGCTCAAACAACTGCTCGTCCGCGTTTGGGAGAGCTCGTTGGTTCGCTAGCGGAACTCTGGTCATTCATCCACAACTTGCGCTACGAGGATTCCACTCCGGGCGCCATGCGGGAGCGGGCAAGTTCGCGCTTTCCGGATGCTGCAACAAGCGTGCCAACTTTACCGAGGCCAATCGGAGGCATGCCACTGTATACGGTTTCGTATTGACCAGGCTTGATGAGGTACGTTTCATGCCAGATGCCGACATCACTTCGAATGCTTCCGACGCGGCGGTTGAAATCAACCCAAGCGGGCCAGTGCTTCTTGTCTTTGGCTCCGGCGTAGGCCTCCAATTGCTCGAAGGAACGCCAATATTGCACGATGAAGCGCCCGAGACCGTTGTGTCCCAAAAAACCAGATTCGGGATGAGCTTCCAGTTCTTTCAGCATCTTCGGCATCGCGAGAAAAACAGGAACCCACTTTTGCAGCTTCCAGGGCTTATTGACTCTCATGCCGATGATAAATACCACGAACTCCCCTTCCATTTCGGCTGACATGCATTTATCAATTACTTTGGCCATTCTTACCTCACTTCGAGCAGATTAAGATGCTCTGCCTAGTTTCTTGTGCAAGCGCGAGAGCTAGTGTAGCGCAGTTATCAAGTGCGCTTGCCAGGCGACCGGCGCCGCTGGCTCGGCTCGCAAACGGATTGTCCTTGAGTTGTCGCCAACCCTTCCATAACCAGATTGGGGGAAGAGTAGCCCGTGATCCTGGCGCTAAGGGCTTACTTGCTACAACAGCGAGTCCGGAGAGGAGCTCTCCCGCCCCAGCGATTAGGCAATGGCAGTTGCTGCAGTGTCTCTATTTCGACCTCTGCTTCCGTTGCGACTCCGTTGCCAAGAATGCGAGGAAGCATCAAGCGACCAATGTCGGCGATGGGATGTGATTGAGTCGGTGTCTGTACTACGGCCTGGGCCCGAACTTCTTCGACACGGAATCCCGGCTCTCTCAGTAGAGATTCAAGATGGAAACCGATGTTGACATCAGCTCCTCCCCGTTGCACCGTTTCCCAAATCCAATTGTGCACCCGAGCATGGAGGGGCCTGGGCACCAGACTGACGGGACCAAGTGTAGCATCGTGCTCCTGAAAAAGGACAATCCCGCCCGGACGTACGACACGGGATAGCATTCGCATCGCGTCCGCCGCATTGGGCTGATACATGAGCACGCGCCTCCCGACCACAGCGTCGAAAACACCGTCGTTCACCGACGCCATTCCAAAGTCGCCCTCCTCAAAAACAATATTGGTGAAGCCACACTCATCTACTCGCTTTCGGGCCGCGATCATCGAGTGAGCGTCTCGGTCAATGCCCAGAACTCGCCCATGTTCGTTCACTAATCAATGGATCGAAAACCTCTCGATGAGTGCTTTGGCGATTTTGCACTTGCTTAGAAAAGAGCGCCGACAATAGCTCATCCGGGGAAAAAAGCGTCGGCTTTCGCAATCAACTCCGCCATCAACTCACTCGCCTGTGTGTGATGACAGAGGCTGACACTTTGACCCGCCCAAAGGGGCATCAAGTCTCCTCGTTCCTGCGTAGATGCAGGTGCTGCGACCGTTTGCGTGAGGGCGTGTTGTAGAGGAAATGGCAATGGAGGACTGGTGATATCGCTAAGTTCATCCATTAGCCGGTTTTCTATTCCTCTTGCTAGCCGTCCAGTGAAGGCGTCCGTAAGATTAGTTCGCTTTACGGCTTTCGACAGCAGAGCCGTCCGGTGGGCTTTGCTAGCACCAGAACCGGCACACGGTAGAAAAGCAGTACCGATTTGTACGCCTTCAGCGCCCAATGCCAGTGCTGCCACGAGACCTCGCCCATCTGCAATTCCGCCCGCCGCTATTACAGGAACGTCGACCGCATCTGCCACCTCAGGAATGAGAGAAAAGACACCCATAAGCGAATCCGCAGGGCAGCGAAGAAATGATCCTCGGTGGCCACCCCCCTCGAAACCGGATGCCACGATCAGATCGATTCCCGCTTTTTCTAGCACCACAGCTTCGTCTAGCGTTGTTGCGGTGCCGATTGTCCTAATCGCTCGTTTGTGACATTCATCTACTATCTCCAAGGGTGGAACTCCGTAGATGAAGCTGAGCACCGGAGCGCCAGCGTCGATGACTGCATGTACCTGTGCCTCGAAATCCTGAGACCTGACTTCTACCTTAGACGGTGGTTCAATACCCAGTTCGGCATAGTATCGCGCAAGCTCGCGAATCTTATTTTCAGTGACCTCCGAATGAATGTGCGACGCCTGACGATCTGCGGTGGAAACCCATAGATTGACCGCAAAGGGTTTGTTCGTGAGCGTGCGTATCTCATCGACGGCCTCTCGTATGGCTGGACCGCTGAGTGTGACAGCTCCGAGTGAGCCGAGCCCTCCCAGATTGGACACAGTCGCCGTCAAGTGCTGAGATGCAAATCCGCCAAACGGCGCCTGAATGATTGGGTAATCGATCCCCAGCAGATCAGCGACTCTATTGGTTTGCCAAGATTTTCCTTATGACCATTTGCCGGCATGCGCCCCTCCGTCAAGATGCACTACTTCGCCATTGAGAAATGAGGCGGATTCCATATAGAGCAGCAAATCTGCAACTTCCCCAACCTCTGCCAATCGCTTCATCGGACTCAATTGCTTCAGGAATTCATGAGCCTCCACCGGATGCATCGGCGTGTTCACAACCCCAGGCGCGATCGTATTGAAACGGATTCCTTCATCTGCAAACTCGATCGCCAACGCTCGTGTGACAGACTCCAAGCCTCCCTTAGTTAGGTTTGCCAGACTTGCCGGAAGACTCGCGACAGGCTGGCTCGCGATCGACGTTGTTACATTGACAACATGTCCTGATTTCTGAAGGCGCATTTGTGACACTGCGAGCTGCGATACATAAAAAAATCCTGAGAGGTTCGTTGCAGTCGCCATCCGAAGGTCTTCCGCGGTGTATTCGGTGAAGGGCTTGGGAATAAAGACGCCTGCGTTGTTCACCAGCAGATCAATGCTTCCGAAGTGCTGGATGGCGGTAGCTACCACTCGCTGGGCCGATTCCTGAAGGCTGATATCGCCGTCCACCAGCTTCAAATCTTTTGTCTCCGATAGGGTCATCGCAGATGTAATGTGCCGGGAGCTTGCAACGACGCGATAGCCATTTGCTGTCAGTTTTTTTGTTACCTCCAGACCGATGCCGCTCGAGGCTCCAGTGACAATCGCTACTTTGGATCTTAGAGAAGTTGCTTCCTGCATGAGGCTGGGAGAAGGGTATGTTGGGGGTGTCATAGTGTTTATTCCTTTAGGTGTGAATCGAAGGCATCCTTCGGCATCGCTAGGTCGAGGATGAGATCAAAGGGACAACCTCAAGAATCGGATCGCTGAAATCCATGCCACAGCATGAAGCGGCTCTCGAAGGTAGAAACTACTGGTAATCCTTCCGGGCCGATGACGAGTAGTCCTCGGCTTGGGGGATGGGCCGAACGCTCATCACCCGAATTTTCGTTATCCTCCTATTCAAAGCCCCAACCATGCAATCATCGGTTTACAAGTCTTGGATTTCGCTTAAGTGATTCACAATGTACACGCGCCGGCCAAGGCGCGATCAAGCGTCGCCGCATCGATCGGGCCACCACCATGCGCGCATGCGTGGATACATAGTTCCCAACCGCCTTAGCAACATCCGCGTGGCACGTCTTGCTCGTACGAACCGCTGCCGTACCCACCAGTTCCGCAATCAGCGACTTCTGCACCTCATCCAACTGCGGCCGGACCTCCTTCAACAAATCGACCGGCGTATGCTCCGGTGCTTTTCCTGCGCGATATCTGAACTTACGATCGAGAAAAAGGACGGGACGAAACAGCATTTCGCGGCCGGACAAGCGGTCACGGAGACAGTGAACAGCGTTCATCGTGGCATACCGGTGCAGGACCAACCGTGCTCATTGTGTTTTATCCGGGCACGCCAGGACTGCCACTCTCCCGGTAGCGGTTGCGGATTGAATCGGAGGTACCAATCTACGCAAAGGACAATGACTTCGTCGGCGAAGTGTCGCCCTCGAAACAATGCCGAACGAGTTCAGGTCATGGCTCTTTACCCT
>DASYBJ010000388.1:0-4210 GCA_036500845.1 Acidobacteriaceae bacterium | reverse complement strand
GACATCGGTGTATTTTGCGGGTTCAACAGCCGTGCCGAAGCAGCCAGTTTTCCTCAAAAGAGGCTTTCCACTCTTTCCACGCAGAACTCATTCGCTACCCAAAGGTAACTTTCCGCGCTTACCGCGCTTACCGCGCACTATTCTCCTCCAACCGGTGCCCGGCTCTGGGCGACGATGACAGTGAAGCACAGCATCGTAACCTGCAGCCGCTAGTGACCTGTCGCAGTGACTTCGTTAAAACACAGGGTCGTAGACCTTTGCGTGTCGAGCAAAAGATTCGGACGCTTCCCCAATATCTCCTTGCACTCGACACGCAATTACTTATGAAGTTCTGTTTAGCCGCGGTGAGCGTTGTTTTGCGCCGGTTCCCACCAGCCGGCAGTCGGCAATTTTTCGGAAGTAGATGATTCGGAAGGAGGTCGGAGTACGATTGGTATGCGAGCGACGGAGTAAGGTGGATGCGAACTCTGTTCAGCCTAACGTTGTCCTGGATACTTCTCCTCCCTCTGCTCTTTGCCGAAGTGCGGCAGGCACACGTAGATCCTCGAATTGTCAGGCTGCCCGTCATCTCTGGCAGGGATATTCGGTTCACTCGTCTATCTACATCGGAAGGACTCTCTCAGATAAAAGTTGGCCAGATCCTCCAGGATGATCAGGGATTTATGTGGTTTGGCACTCAATATGGGCTGAACGGTTCGACGGCCACAACTTCAAGGTCTTCGTTCACGATCCACGAGACCCCAAAAGCCTCAGCGGGGTATTGATTGGCGCGCTCTTCAAAGATCGCGATGGCACGCTTTGGGTCGGATGCGATCAATTCGTCAATCGATTCGACCGAGAGACGGAGACCTTTCGACGGTACCCGGTTCCCTCCGTCTTCCACATCAGTCAGGACGCCGCCGGAACATTATGGTTAGCTACACCCACGGGCCTGTATACATTAGATCCGGCGACGGGACGAATCCGCCGCTATTTTCATGATCGGAACGATCCTTCAAGCCTCAGCAGCAACGACGTTAAGTCGAGTGCTGAAGATAAAGAGGGCAGGTTCTGGGTCGCGAATGGCGAGGGGCTGGATGGATTCGATCGCACAACCGGGAAAGTAACGCTGCATATTCCGTTGCGCGAACCTTCGCTCGGGTTTTCCTTCTACGAGGATCGCTTCGGCATGTTCTGGATCTATCACGTCTCCGCCAGCGTGATAGCTGTCTTTGACCGGAAGACGAACACACTGACTCAGTATTCGTTTTACGAGCGGAAATCGCCCAGCACCGTCTTGACGGGCATAAACTCAATGCTCGAAGATCGCAACGGCACTTTATGGCTGGGAACGAACGGCGCCGGATTGCTCAAATTCGACCGGGAGCACCGGAGATTCATTCGCTACTCCAATAACCCTGCGGATCCTGAGAGCATCGCCCAGGACAGTGTGATCAGCTTATTCGCGGACCGGGAAGGAAACCTCTGGGCGGGCCTTGGCGGGATGGGGCTCACTCGGTTTTCTACGACGCCTCTGCCGTTTAAGAGATTCCGTCACGATTTCGGCAATCCGAGTAGTACGGGTGACCCCTTCGTTGGTGCGATCTACGAAGATCGTCAAGGAATCCTGTGGATCGGAAACCACGAGGCACTCAACCGTGTTGACCGCACTACCGGGCATTCCTCCTCTTACCGGACCGCCGGGCCAGGAGAGGGCAGCGATGTGATCACGGTACGCGAAGATCGCTCAGGTAGCCTTTGGGTGGGAACGTTCAGCCATGGGCTCTACCGTTTCGACCGGCGGATGGGACAGTTCACAGGATTCCAGCACAATCCGGCAGATCCGTATAGTCTGAGCAACGATATCGTCTCACGTCTTCTTATCGACCATAACGGAACGCTCTGGGCTGCCACGTGGGACGGTCTGAATCATTTCGACGCAACTACTGGACGGTTTATAACATATCGGCCCGATTCACAACGCAGAAGCCCGTTCTATATTGAGCTGGTCGAGGATTCGAAAGGCGCACTGTGGCTCGGAACCCACGCTTCAGGTCTCCAGCGTTTCGAACCAGAAACAGGTCAGTTCGCGGTCTATCAACACGACATTGATCGTCCGGGGACGTTGAGCGATAACCGGGTGAACTCGGTGTACTTCGATCGCTCAGGTACGATGTGGATAGGTACCCAAAATGGATTGAACAAACTCGAGCGCAAGACGGGCACGTTCACTGTTTACACACAGCAGGATGGCCTTGCTGGCAACGCAGTGGGCTGTATCCTCGAAGACGACCACGGCGACCTCTGGATGAGCACCAATAATGGTGTGTCAAGATTCGATCCGAAGAGAACGACATTCAAGAATTACTCGACTGCTGATGGACTTCCAGGCGCTGATTTGACCGGCTGGGGCTCCTGTTTCAAGAGTGCAGCGGGTGAGATGTTCTTTGCCGGATTCAGTGGGGCGACCGCATTTTTCCCGGACAAGGTTATCGATACCGTGTACGTGCCGCCGATCGTTCTGACCGACTTTCGATTATTAGGAACGCGTGTGACGCCCGGGACTGGCTCACCATTGAAGAAAACCATCAACTACACGAATGAGATCAAACTCTCCCATACCCAAAACATATTTTCGATCGAGTTTTCCACCCTGAGCTATTCCAATCCTCTCACAAACCGATATCGCTATATGCTGGACGGGTTGGATCGCAAATGGAATGAAGTAGGCAGCGAGCGCGTCTGGCGACTTACACAACTTTGCCTGCCGGTAGTTACCTCTTCCGCGTTCAGGGAGCAACCAACAGCGGTCGCTGGAGCGAACCTGGGATACAGCTGCGAATCGAGGTTTTGCCACCCTGGTGGGACACGTGGTGGTTCAGAGCAACTTACTGTATCTGGATCCTTTTTCTATTGTGGTTGATCTATACCTATCGAATGCGTCAGATTGCACGGCAGTTCGAGATCCGGCTGGAGGAGCGGGTGAGTGAGCGCACGCGCATCGCTCGGGAACTGCACGATACTCTGCTGCAGAGCCTCCAGGGCTTGATTCTTCGGTTCCAGACGGCATATGATTTTCTGCCCGGGCGTCCGATACAGGCCAAGCATGCGCTCGAAGCTGCTCTCGATCGAGCGGACAGGGCAATTGCAGAAGGTCGCGACGCCGTTCATGACTTGCGATCTCGGATGCCGACCAGAATCGACTTCGCGGAGATGGTGACGGCGATGATCGCAGAGATGACCTCAGATGAGAGTAAGCGAGATATCTCTTTCGATACTGTCGTAGAAGGCAAACCGCAAACACTGCAAGCGATTCTGCAGGATGAAATCTGCGCTATCGTGCGTGAGGCGTTGCGGAATGCCATATCACACTCGGAGGCACGCAACATCGAAACGGAGATTGCTTACGGTGAACGGCTCTTTCGCGTGCGGATCCGGGATGACGGAAAGGGGATCAATCCTCGCGTGCTTGAGCAAGGCGGCCGTGTTGGGCACTGGGGCTTGCCAGGGATGCGCGAACGCGCCGCACGCATAGGAGCACAACTGGAATTCTGGAGCGAAGTAGGAGCCGGTACGGAGATCCAGCTCAGTGTGTCAGCTTCTGTAGCCTACGGGAAATCTATCGCTCACTTCCGGTTCCCGCTGTTCCAAAGGAAAATGGAAGCGAGCGATGAACACCGTTCCTGAGCCGATTCGCATTCTGGCGGTAGACGATCATTCACTCTTGCGTGAAGGAATTGCCGCGCTTCTCTCCACGCGACCGGACATGAAATTGATCGCCGAGGCGGCGAACGGTCGTGAAGCCATCGAACAGTTTCGCAAACATCATCCGGATGTCACTCTGATGGACTTGCAGATGCCAGAGATGAGCGGGCTTGATGCCATGATGGCAATTCGGGGTGAATTCCCCGCTGCCAGAATCATAGTCCTGACCACGTACACAGGAGACGTTCAGGTGCTGCAAGCCCTGAAAGCCGGGGCCCGGGCCTATCTACTCAAGGGCCTGTTGCGAAAGGAACTCTTGGATACAATCCGCGCGGTCCATGCCGGACAAAAACATATTCCCGCAGAGCTTGCTGATGACCTGGCCGATCATTACGCGGACGAGCATCTGACAGCGAGGGAAATCGAGGTCCTTCGCTTGATTGCTGCAGGAAATGCCAACAAACTGGTCGCCGATCGCCTGTCGATCACAGAGGAAACAGTCAAAGGTCACGTTAAAAGCATTCTC
>DASYBJ010000387.1:0-2373 GCA_036500845.1 Acidobacteriaceae bacterium | reverse complement strand
GTCGCAACTCGACTCTTTGAGAGGCGAGGGGAGCCGGTCAGATGCACGTCGTAAATAGCATCCAGTCTTGCCTGGGACGATCCTCGAATACCTTTGGACATTCGGAGCGTTCCCTCGCCCTTTCTCAAGTGCCTGGTTGATTCCTGCCTCTACTCTCGTAAGGCCGTCAAGGTATCTTTCTCGGCATGCTCGTTTGGGGTCGAGCTGTCTATCTGCTTAGCTCAGCCCGTAATTTCTGGAAAGGATACAGCGGTCATCGGTTAAGCCACGCCGGGCTGGAGACGATGTTCTCGTACCGTTCGCCTGCTCAGTTGGGGAGCGACAATGCTCGCGGCAAGCTGAGCTTGAATGCTAAGCGCCGGTCGTCAAGCTGAGGAACTGAAGCTGCTTACTTTACACTGGGGCGACCGTGATCGTGGGATATACCTTGCCGTTAGCGATCACGTTATCCGCTTACAAGCCGCGCGAAGACAATCGCGAAACCAGGAGTGGAGCGGATCGGTATTGAGCCGGTCTGACCAGCTCATCGTTTGATAGTATGGCGGAATCTCTTTGGGAACTTCTACCAGTCGCGTCTTCCGCGGGTCCATTCTTCTGTTGGCTAAGCGTTCGGGAATCGTAAGAACGAGCGACGTCTTTTCGAGAGCCTCCACAGCCACGACGAAGAAGGGCAGACGCAAGGCCGCCTTGCGGCGTTTTCCAAGCACGGACAGGGGCCGATCCACCAATGTTTGGTGTCCAGGTTGCACCTCCAAAACAATGTGCTTTTCGGCCAGATATTCCGTAAGCGAGAATGACTTCTTCCTGTGTGGGTGATCGCGTGATACGAGGCAGACGAATCTCTCCGGAAGCAGTCTCTCGACGACAAGTGGAAACGGAGCAGTCAGCGGGCTCACCACGAGGTCTAGCTGTCCAGCGGACAAATCGCGACACGAGGACTCCTGCCACGCCACGATCTGCACATCGACGTTTGGCGCCTCCCGGGACAGCGTTGCGACCACTTCAGGTAAGAGAAGGTCCGTCATTTGGTCCGTCATGGCTAGCTTCAGACATCCCGATGCGGAAGCGGGGCTGAAGGGCTTCTTTTGCCACAGGCTCTCCACTTTTGGCAGCAGCAGAGTCAATTCCTCAAGCAGCGCAGCCGCCCGCGGCGTCAGGGCATACTTCTTGCCAGATCGGATGAGGAGATCGTCGGAAAACGCCTCGCGCAGCCGCTCGAACGCACGACTCATAGCCGGCTGGCTCAGATGTACCCGCATCGCCGCCCTTGAGACACTGCGTTCTTCAAGCAGCGCCTGCAGCGGTACGAGAAGGTTTAAATCGAGGCTGCGAAGATTCACTTTCTGCATGCACGATCATTATAACTATGCATGATTCGCATTGTTGTCCCGCGCGTCTTATTCGTGAGGAAGGGAAAAGCACAATGCCAATGCTTAAGGAAATTCACAAAAACGGATTCGAAGAAGGGAAAAACACAATGACGAAACAGATGGAACTCGGTGGCACGTTCACGCTCCCAGGCTCCGTATTCAGCCTGCACCGGATGGGCTACGGAGCAATGCAGCTTGCCGGCCCTGAAGTTGTTGGCCCTCCACGCGACCTCGACGCTGCGATTGCGGTTCTGCGCGAGGCGATTGCCGCTGGCGTGAACCACATCGACACCAGCGACTACTACGGCCCCCATATTACCAATCAGATCATCAAGAAGGCGCTTCACCCCTATCCAGCCGACCTGGTCATCGTCACCAAACTGGGCGCCCGTCGCGGTCAAGACAAGTCATGGATTCCGGCCCTTTCACATCAGGAGCTGATCGACGGCGCCCATGACAATCTTCGCAATCTCGGCGTCGATCGGCTCGACGTCGTCAACCTCCGGGTTGGCGCAGTCTTCGAACCTTCGGAAGGCTCCGTCGAGGAACCACTTACTGCGCTAGCCGAACTGAAACGCCAGGGATTGATCCGTCACATCGGTCTCAGCAACGTCACTCCCCGGCAACTCCAGGAGGCTCAGAAAATTACGGAGATCGTTTGCGTACAGAACTTTTACAACGTTGCGCGCCGCAGCGATGATTCCTTTATCGATGCCCTTGCCACGCAAGGCATAGCGTATGTCCCATTCTTCCCCTTGGGAGGCTTTAGCCCATTACAATCGTCGGGGCTCGACCGTGTAGCGGCATCTTTGCAAGCTACCCCAATACAGGTTGCTCTTGCCTGGCTTCTTCAGCGTTCTCCCAACATCTTGCTGATCCCCGGCACCTCTTCAACAAAACATCTTCGAGAGAATCTCAGTGCTGCAGCGTTGGGAGTCCCTTCGAACGCCATCGCCGAACTCAACGCGATCGCCGGAAGCTTCCCGCCGGCACAGAAGGCCGC
>DASYBJ010000386.1:0-10680 GCA_036500845.1 Acidobacteriaceae bacterium | reverse complement strand
CGGTAGAGCTCCTCTGCCGTCCTCACCTTCTGTGTCACTAGATCTTTGTAGTCCGGCACACCGACCTTGGACGCCGCGAGCTTGTAGAGACGGGCGGAAAACATGTCGCTCAAGAACTTGATTGCGTTGTCGGCGTGCTCCGTGAGCTCCGTCACATCAAGCAATACCGTATGCAGATTAGTTGCGGAACGCGCCAAACGCCAGCGCGCCAAAATTCCGGTTTTCTGGTCCAGCGAATCGTAGACGCCGTCCAGTACACCGGTAAGAAGCTCATCATAGTGGCGGAACTCCAAGAGCTGCGAGTTTGCGTATTCGAGAAGCTGAATCGCGGTCTCCGCGCCTGTAGTGCTGTCATAGACGAAGGCCGCGTTCCAACCGATCACCGCAAGGTCATTCGGGTAATATGAAATCCGCGAATGCAGCACTTCATTGCATTCCCCCTCAGAAAGCCGAAGCCTCTCGCCGCGAACTACCTGGGCAATCTGCGAACCATAGCGATTGATTAGTTGATCGGCACTGAGCGGCTCGGCAGCTTCGCGGACATGAAAGATGAAGTAGTCTTCGCTAAGCCAACGAGCGTAGGGTTTTACGAGGGCCGAAGACGCGTTTTCGAGCTTGCGCTTTACGATGGGTTCGGCATGCGATGTGAAGTCTACGTCCCAAACCCAGCGGCTCGCCAAGTGGACCAGACTCTCCCAATCTCCCGAAAAAGGGAGTTGGAAGATCACGCTCACGACGCCATAATCGTAGTACTTGATCTCTCCGTGAAGTTGCTCTCCGCTCTCCAGCAGAAGAGATCCGGCCGGCTCGACTACCGGAGGCCGCTGGTACCGAACGTATGCAGGCGCAGGATGTTTGAGACTCGGTTGCTGGACAGTTCGCGTGCTGACGGTCTGCCGCAATAGGTCCAGCTTCAATTCTTCGCATACGTCAAACTGGATCAGCACCAGCATTGAGCCGCTGAGCAGGAATCGATCGGGCGATGCAGCAGGGGAGCTCATCTAATCGCAATGTTACTGCGTTGCGAGCGGCACGGCTGTAACCAGCTCGTCGATGCCGTACCGGCCGAGCGATCTCTCGGGGCTGGTCATCCGCCCACGATTTACACACGTAGCACGACAACCCGGATCTTGCGGTTCAAATTGAATTTGAGGTTGGAACAGTGCAATCCTCCAGTCATGTAAAAGATCACATCGATACCATCGCCAAACATGAGCAGGACTTCTTAGCTCGCAGAACGCGGGCGGAACGGGTGGGAGATTCGATCGCAGGCATTATTGGAAGCCTTCGATTTGTCATTGCGCATGTTTGTTTCGTTGTCGCTTGGATCTTCGTGAACACAATCGGAATCAAGTCGATTCCGCATTTCGACCCTATGCCGTTTCAGCTCCTCGGAACATGTGTTAGCTTCGAAGCGATTCTGCTCGCAAGCTTCATCCTCATGAGGCAGGCAAGCATGGCTCGACGCGCCGACGAGCGGGATCATCTCATGCTCCAGATCCTGCTCCTCACCGAAAGGGAGATCAGTGCTGTAGTAAGGATGAACCAACAGATCGCGGGCAGACTGGGTCTCACTGCCGTTGTCAAAGATAGGGAAATCCAAGAACTTGGCCAGCACACGTCGATTGACGAAGTGGCTCAGACGATTCAAGAGAATTTAGCTGGCGGTGAAGGATAAGATCTCGGCCTGTTTTGTGGAGGGGCAGAGCCGGGCCGGAAAGTAGCCGATTTGCGGGCTCTCGTTCAACCCACATTCAGCTTGTGCAAGCTCAATTACAGCCGAACCAATTTGAACTTTGCGATTTTATGGTGCGCCCAGAAGGATTCGAACCTCCGGCCTACTGATTCGTAGTCAGTCGCTCTATCCAACTGAGCTATGGGCGCACTTCTGTTCAGGACGAACCCTCTTAAGATAACAAACTCTTGAGCTGCGCCGCAATGCTCGCTGCCAGAGCGCTGGCGCATCACTTGGCAGGGGCAGGAGAGGGTGCGGCAGCTTCCGGTTCAGGTTGTGGAGGAATCAGCGGGATCTCTTCCACAATATCGATGCCGGTCCCGCGCAGCAACTGTGCGACTACTGCCCGGGTCAGCCGCGTAAAGTCGAATTCAACTAGGATCGTCTTCTCTCGCTCGTTGACGTGAATCCGGCGGATTCCATAAACCTCATGCACATTGGCTAGCGCCACCATCGAAGCCTCGCTGGGCTGTTGCTCGTAGCGGAAGAGAACGTCAAGGTTGGTCGTCATGCATTGATGATAACGGACTGATCATAACGAATAGATCATTGCAAGCCGGGACCTGGCTACTCAGCGAGTTGGCGGGCCTGACAGGCTGCGGAAAAACGCGCCGGAGCAACAAGCGAGGCGCAAGAAGATGTATTACCCGAATCGGAGCACCCCAAGGAATAGATGGTTCGTTCGCCGCAGACCAGTTTTTCAGCAGCCTGTTGACCCGCCCCTCCATGACGCCTGTTTACAGATGGGACAGATATTGCAAGATCTCCGGCGTCGTCCAATTCTGCGGACCAATGAACTTGCGCCGGATTCTACCTTGGCGGTCGATCACATAGGTCTCGGGGAAGCGAAAAGTTCCATAGAGGGAATTGCTGCGTTGGGAGCCATCCCGGATCGTCGCGAAGTTGACTGGGTGCTCGGCTAGAAACTGTCGATATGCAGCAGCGTCTTCATCGGTACTGACACCCAAGACGACGATCTGGGGCATTGTACGCTGCAGTTGGTCTAGCGAAGGAATCTCCTCAATACAAGGAGCACACCAGGTTGCCCAGAAGTTGAGAACGACTACCTTGCCGCGAAAATGGTCGAGTGCGACCGCCCGGCTTCCGTCGGCTATCGAGAAATCGGGCGCCGGTTTGCCGACCTGCTCTGGGTGATCACCGCGATTGCATCCTGTCGCAAAGATTCCTGCCCCGATGAGGCCAGCCCCGAGCATCAGGCAGCCGAGCAGGAAAGAGTTCAGCCCAAGACCGCGCCGCCCGCAGGCTCGGGATGGAAGACTGAACCTAAAACTGGAAGCAAAGAAGAACCGCCGCTGCACGTTCTTTATAATACCGGGTGCAAAGCTTGCCTGATCAATCGACTTCCCCTCGTCTCTCCGTCATCGTCCCGGCGCGCGATGAGGAGGACGTCCTGGGTGCCTGCCTCGATTCCTTGAAAGCGCAGTCGAAGGAAGGCTTTCTCTTGGGAACCGAATGGGAACTGCTGGTCGTAGACGACCATTCAACGGATCGCACCCGCGAAATTGCCAGTCAAGTGGAGGGTGTCGTGGTCCTCGACCCCGAGCCGCTCCGGCCGGGTTGGACAGGGAAGGCAAATGCGCTCTGGACAGCAGCCAAACAATCGCATGGAGAATGGCTTCTGTTTACAGATGCAGATACGATCCACCAGCAGGAAGCGCTGGAACGAGCGATGCGCGAAGCGGAGGACGCTCGAGCTGCGCTGCTCTCGTACTCGCCCCTGCAGTTGGTCAGCGGTTTCTGGCAGCATGCATTGATGCCCTTGGTCTTCTCCGAACTGGCGTTGGCTTATCCGCCGGCGAAGGTCTCCGATCCTGCTTCCCGCGTGGCTGCTGCGAATGGACAGTTCCTGATGATTCGCCGTGATGTGTATTTTGCGATCGGCGGTCACTCCGCGGTTGCCGGTTCAATGCTCGAGGATGTCGACCTCGCGTTCCTTGTCAAGCGGAGGAAGTATCCGATCCGGTTCCGCTATGCGCCTGATGCTGTGAGCACCAGGATGTACCGCTCCAATCGATCCATGATCGAAGGCTGGACAAAGAATCTGGCTCGGCTTTTTTCGAATCCCATTACTTTGGCGGCGTGGCGCGCCTTGGATTTGATGTTGTTGATCGCGCTGCCCTTACTGACCATTGCTTACTTCCCGTTTCTGTGGGTTCGTCTGGCATTCGCGGGCTTGTGGCTGAGAGTGCTTTGGAGGTTCTATTCACGCGTGCGCCGGTCCAATTTCCCGCCAGCCGATTGCGCGGTAGCGTTCTTCGCATTGCCTCTGTTCTGCTTTCTGCTGGTTCGCAGCTGGTTCCATCACAGCGTTAAGAAGCAAGTCATGTGGAAAGGCCGGCAGTATTCAACAGTCAAAAAATGAGGAACTTAGTGGACAGTTGTGCATCTTCACTATGATGGATAAATCATGATCCTGCTTACCCGAAGAGCCGAGTTTTCCGCCTCCCATTACTACTGGAACGACCGCCTCTCGGAGGAGGAGAACACGCGCCTTTTTGGCAAGTGTGCCAATCGCAATGGACATGGCCACAATTACACCCTGGAAGTCACTGTTGGAGGCGAAGTCGACCCGGTTTCAGGCTTTGTTGTGGACCTCAAGGAACTGAAAGACGTAGTGCATCGCGAGGTAGTGGATGTTTATGATCACCGTCATCTGAACCTCGAAATTCCGGAGTTTAAGAGCAGCAATCCGACGACGGAGAACATCGCGGTTGCGGTCTGGAAGCGGCTAGAAGGCCACATCCGCGGGGCCAAACTTTACCGCGTTCGCGTCTATGAGATGCCGGATCTGTTTGCCGATTATTACGGAGAGCTATGAAAGCTCACCTTTCGCGCCGCTACCACATGAGTGCCTCCCACCGCCTCCATTCGGATTCTTTCACCGAGCAGGAGAATCGCGAGATATACGGTAAATGCAACAATCCGTATGGCCACGGCCATAACTACATCATTGAGGTGACGGTCAGCGGACAGGTTGATAAAGAAACTGGAATGATCTGCAATTTGGCCGATTTAGATCAATGCGTACAGAAAGAAGTGATCGGCCGCTTCGACCATACGAATTTGAACAAGGCGGAGTGCTTTTCGAATCAGGTTCCTACAACTGAGAATCTCTGTAGGACCATTTACGCGCTGCTCTCGGATCGCTTTACCGGCGCCCGACTGGAACGTGTGCGGATCGAAGAGACCTCGAACAACTTCTTTGAGTATGGCGGAAAGGAACAGCATGGCTCACCCAATAGCCGCTAGGAAGTCACCAGTCGTTCCAGGTCTGGAGGACTTCAGTACCCAGGAAATGTACGCCGAGTTGATCGCGCGTCTTGGCGAGGACATTACTCGCGACGGTCTGGTGAAGACGCCGGAACGGATGGAAAAGGCAATGGCCTTTCTCACCAAGGGCTACAAGGAAGATCCTCGCGGCATTTTGCGCGGCGCCCTCTTTGATGTCGCTTATGACGAAATGGTGATTGTCAAGGAGATCGAGATGTTCTCTCTTTGTGAACACCATCTGCTGCCTTTCTTTGGGAAGGTTCACGTCGCCTACATCCCTAAAGGAAGAGTCCTCGGGCTGAGTAAGATCCCCAGGCTGGTTGAGGTCTTCGCCCGCCGGCTTCAAGTGCAGGAGCGGCTGACCCGTCAGATCGCGGATGCAATCGAAGAGGCGGTAGAGCCGCAAGGTGTCGGCGTAATCATAGAGGCCCGGCATCTCTGCATGATGATGCGTGGCGTGGAAAAGCAGCACTCCTCAACGGTCACCTCTGCGATGTTGGGCGTCTTCCGAAACCAAGACACACGCAGTGAATTCCTTAACCTCGTTCATGAACGGCAGCAAAGTTTCTAAAACGAGCGGACGGGCGGGTGCTCACTGTATAAGCTTCAGATCAACTTCTGAGGTCACCCCAGCCACTGACCCGCGAATTTGGTTAAAAATAGAAATGTGAATGGGCTCTTGGTGGTGGATAAGCCGGGTGCGATGACTTCGCACGACGTAGTGGCGACACTGCGCCGCGCAACCGGCGAGTCTTCCATGGGACATTTGGGGACGCTCGATCCAATGGCGACCGGCGTATTGCCGATATTGGCAGGCAAGTTCACGCGCTTGGCGCAATTTTTCGGCCCTTTGGTTAAGAGCTACACAGGCACCATCCGTTTTGGGTTTTCAACCGATACATACGATGCAGAGGGCCAACCAACTTCTGCGCCTCAGAGCGTGCGGCTCTCGCCAGAGGAGGTTGAGCAAGCCGCCGCCCTGTTCCGCGGAGAGATCCAACAGACCCCACCGTCCTTTTCGGCCAAAAAGGTTGCCGGTCGACCGGCATACAAGGCAGCTCGCCGCGGGAAGCCGGTGGAATTGCGGCCGATCCAGCTTACTGTCGACGAATTTGTCATTCGCAAGGTGTTGGATGCTGAAGCGGAGTTCATGGTCCGCATATCCGCTGGAGGCTACATTCGCTCGTTAGCGCATGATCTGGGCCAAGTGCTTGGCTGTGGAGCACACCTCGCGAGCCTACGCCGCATCGCAGCGGGGCCTTTTACCATCGACCAGGCGATACCGTTGGACGTACTGTGTGCAATGTCGCGCGGAGGCAATCTGGAGGAGATGTTGCCCCACCCGCGAACCCTCCTCCCGGACCTGCCCGCGACCACGGCAGACCTTTGCACCGCCGGGCGTTTGCGAAATGGTATGCAAGTGAATCTGCCGGAGTACTCCAGTGCTCCGTTAGTGAAGATCTTCGAAGGCCAGCGGGATCTCGTTGCGATCGGCAAAAGGGTCGCCGGCACGCTCTTTCAACCGATTGCCGTTCTGAACTGAGTCACTTGTGGAGAAGCGGCAGCAGCAGCGGACGGAGGTTCCCGGCGATTAACTGAGCGCCCTTCGCGGTGGGGTGGATTCCGTCCTCCTGAATCGCATCTGGAATGTAGTAAACATGCGCATAGAGCATGGGCAAGAGCGTTACGTGGTATTTGGCCGCAACTTCGGGAAAAATCGCATTGAACTGCCGGATGTAGTCCGGGCCATAGTTTGGCGGCAATGT
Source organism: Acidobacteriaceae bacterium (assembly GCA_036500845.1). Taxonomy (GTDB): domain Bacteria; phylum Acidobacteriota; class Terriglobia; order Terriglobales; family Acidobacteriaceae; genus PALSA-350. The sequence continues at coordinate 3,888 of DASYBJ010000386.1, read as the reverse complement.
AATGCCGGCAAGGAGCACCTTGGTGCCCGCCTGGCGGAGCGCGCCAACGATCGTTTCCAGATTGGCTCGGGTAGTGGCAGGTGGAAAGCCGCGCAGCCCATCGTTGCCTCCCAGTTCCACGATCACGACCTCGGGATGCAATTCGAGCACACTGCTCAGCCGTTCCACCGCATCTTTGGTGGTGTTTCCGCTGATGCCCTGGTTGACCACTCGGTAGCGGTACCCACGAGCATTCAAATCTGCCTGCAGGTAGTCTGGATACGTGTGGCCCGGAGCCAATCCATAGCCGGCAGTAATGCTATTTCCGAAACAGACAATTGTGGGAACCCTGCTCTGCGCGGCAGCGTAGGCCATCAGGACACTCTGAGCTAAAGTGGCGAACAGGGTCAGGGCACGGCGAAGCGTCACCGCTTCAGTGTAGCAATCGATGGGGAGAACGAATGATCGAGGTTCGCGGGCTCAAAAAATCGATACGGAACGGAAGCCGGACGGTCGAGATCCTCAAGCAGATTGACCTCTTCATTCCCGCGGGCCAGTTCGTTGCCATCATGGGCGCTTCCGGCAGCGGTAAGAGCACGCTGCTGGGTCTGCTGGCGGGATTGGATTCTCCTACCGAAGGTGACGTGCTGATCGACGGTATTGAAATCAGCCGGCTTCCGGAGGACAAATTGGCCGAGGTACGGGGCAAGAAGCTCGGCTTTGTCTTTCAATCCTACCAACTGATCGCCACACTCACTGCGTTAGAGAATGTTCTGCTTCCGCACGAGCTCAACGCATCAGGCGACGGCCGCGTGCGCGCCATCGATCTGCTTACGAGCGTAGGGCTGGCAGAGCGCATGCATCACTATCCAATCCAGCTCTCTGGCGGCGAACAACAGAGAGTGGCTTTAGCGCGCGCGTTCGTTCTCGATCCACCTATCGTCTTGGCGGACGAGCCGACGGGGAACCTCGATTCCAAGAACGGAGCCCACGTACTTGACCTGCTGCTTGAAAGAAACCGTGCCAGCGGCGCGACCTTGGTGCTGGTAACCCACGACGCGCAGATTTCTTCCTATGCCGACCGGCGCGTCGTATTGCGTGATGGAGCAGTGGTCGAAGACGAAATGCAGAGGCCATGAGATGACCAAGCCGGCGCTTACTTGGATTTCCGCAGGCAAGATTGCGTGGCGGGAGTTACAAGCATCAAAAGCAAAGTTTCTCTTTGTAATTTTTTCGGTGGCGATTGGTGTAGCTGCTCTCACCGGCGTACGAGGCTTCAGCGATTCTTTTCAAAGGACGCTGCTGGGCGAGGCCCGCACGATCATGGCTGCGGATCTTTCCGCGCGTATGTTTCGCCAGCCGATAGCTACGGAGGAAAAGCAATTGAATGCTTTGGCCTCGGCCGGCGTCGAAAGAACTGAAGTCACTGAGATGGTATCGATGGCCTCGTCTCCAAGTGACCCGGTGCCACTCTTGATATCGCTGAAGGCGGTCGATCCGGCCAAGTATCCGTTTTATGGCAAGGTTCAGCTCGATCCCCAAGGTGATCTGAACCGCATGCTTACAGATTCAACCGTGGTCGTTGCCGAAGATCTGCTGATACGGCTGCACACGAACGTCGGATCAACTCTGAAGATCGGCGGCTCCAGCTTCCGGATTGCTGCAGTCCTGGTTCGCGAACCGGACCGGATGAGTTCGTCCATGGGCCTTGGTCCACGAGTAATCATTGCCCAGAGCGGCCTCCAGAAGAGCGGACTGGTGCAGCAGGGAAGCCGCGCAGGTGAACGCTTTCTCTTTAAGCTCTCGTCCAAGAGCGGTAGCATCTCGCGAGTACGGGCACAGCTCGAGCAGATATTGCCGGATTCGCAAGTGACCGATTTCCGCGAAACGAATCCGGCCCTGACTCAGGGACTGAATCGCTCGACCGGGCTGCTCAGCCTGATTTGCTTGGTCGCCATGGTGCTTGGTGCGATCGGCGTCGCGATGGCCATGCGTGCTCACTTGCAGCAGCGGATCGAGGTGCTCGCTATCATGAAGTCGGTCGGCGCGCGGTCCTCCGACATTCTGCGCATTTATCTCTTGCAAACCGTATTGCTGGGATTAGCCGGAGGTCTGATCGGAGTTTTTCTTGGCTTGGGGGTCGAGTGGATTTTTCCCTCCCTTCTTGTCCGTTTGCTCCCTGTGCAGGCTGAGTTGCATTTTCCGCTTCGGTCTGCGTTTGCCGGTCTGGGGACCGGCATTTTGACGACGGTCCTCTTCTGCTTGCCGCCCCTGCTCGACATTCGCCATGTTCGCCCGAATCTTGTATTGCGGCGGATGGTCGAAGAAGGAAACGACGGTAGTGCTGCGCCACAATTGCCCCTTCTTACTCGCATCTCGGCACGTGTCCGTGGGGATAAGGCGCAGTGGATCGCTGCGGTGATCATTCTGGTGGGGCTGGCCGGGATTGCCGCAGCACTAACGGATTCCGTCGTTGTTGGTCGCTGGTTCGCTGCTGCGCTTTGCGGACTGCTCGTGGTTATTCTAGTTGTTTCAGCCGTCACATTGCGCGTGGTTCGCGCATTCCTCGAGCAGACGCGTGTGCACCTACGCTCCGCAGTTCGCCACGGATTGGCAAACCTCTACCGGCCAGGGAATCAATCGGCTGCCGTGCTGGCTTCTTTGGGCTTGGGCGTGATGCTCATCTTGACGGTCTTTCTGATGCAGCGCTCCGTCATTGAACGGGTGCAGATGACAGCAGCGTCGAATCTGCCAAACGTCTTTCTCGTCGATATCAGTAGTAAGGAGCTGCCGGGCCTAAAGCAACTGCTAGCCAAGCAACCGGGGGTCCATGGAGAGATGGAGACCCTGCCGATTGTCTCCGGACGAATCCTGTCCATCGATGGCGCCGAGGTGCAGAATCTCAAATTGAGGAACTTTCCGGGCCGTCTTCTCCAATCCGTTCCTCTCACCTGGTCTAGTCAAGTCCCAGCCGGCGCAGAAGTCACTCGAGGAAAATGGTGGCGGACCGATGACGGCGAGTCAATGGCTGTCACTGAGCGCATCGCGCAAAGGCTCCATCTCCAGATTGGCTCTCAGCTCACGCTCTTATCGAATCAGAAAACCATTCAAGGGCGCGTTGCAGCAGTCATCAAGAACGATGGCCAGCACGTCTATGGGCGCAGCGAATTCGTTTTGACGCCTAAGGCGCTTACAGGATTACCGGTGGTCTGGTACGGAGCGGTACACGTCGAACCGAAACAAGTAGGCTCAATGCAGCGAGTGCTCTTCAATGCATACCCGACAGTGACGGCGATCAACATTGCGGACATCTTGGAGACGATACAAGGCGTCATTCAGCAGATTACGGTCGTCGTCCGTTTTCTGGCCGCTTTCTCCATTCTCTCGGGTGCAGTGATTCTGGCTTCGAGCATCGCGAGCACTCGGTTTCGCAGAATTCGTGAGGTCGTCGTGTTGAAGACCTTAGGAGCGAAGAGGAATCACGTAGTCACGGTCTTTAGTGTGGAGTTCATTGTCCTGGGATTATTGGCAGGTGCTGTTGGGGTGATTTTTGCAAACCTGCTCTCCCGTGTGCTGCTTCACAGGTTGGAGGTTGCATTTCACATCGACTGGCCGGCGAGCCTTCTGTCCATTCTGGGGACTGCGGTGCTGGCTACGGCGACCGGGTGGCTGGCGAGCTTCCGTATCCTCGGGCAGAAACCTTTGCAAGTGTTGCGAGAGGAGTAATCTACAGGCGCAAACGCGGAGCCAAGTGGTACATTGACCAGATCTTCTAGGGCTTTTACTATGATTGAGGCGACGCTCAGCTTCCTTCCCAGTTTTTCATGAGCACGATTGCCCCCTCGTTCAATGGTAGGACAGCTGACTCTGGATCAGCATATCGGGGTTCGAATCCCTGGGGGGCAGCCA
>DASYBJ010000385.1:0-18382 GCA_036500845.1 Acidobacteriaceae bacterium | reverse complement strand
ATTATGTTGACGAGCTGCGATTGTTCCATGCCGGGCATAGATCAAACTCGAATTCATTCACATCGGAATCGATGCGACCTCCTAAGAATGCTACTCCGAACACACCCCGGACGAGAGCTGGGGCGCTTCAGGTTTTTCTTTGGCGCTTCGCCAAAAGACAGCTGCGGAGGGCCTTTATGGTCAGACCTTGGAAATGCTGGGCCGGTCAGTCACGCCGATCTTCTTCTGAAATCAAATACGACGCATTTGGTCCTATAGCACGTGCGATGGCGATCTTGGGTGATCGCGACATGCGCATAGCCCTGCCTTTGGGTCCTCAAAGGTCGCCAAGTGGGCTTTTCACGCAATACGTCAAGCCCGTTGCTGGCATTGGCTTGGGGACGTCCAGGTGCACCCCGACTCAATCATCCTGGATTACAATCGCGCCTACAATGACTACTCCACTCACGTGCATGAAATGCTGCACATCATACCCAATGGTCTGAAGTAGCTCATGTGAGATCTCGGCAGCGGGGATCATGCGTGCGACCTTGAACGTAATCTCCGCAGCCTTTCGAATAGAAGCTGAGGCTACGTAACTACGATTACGGTGACCTCCAGCAAATTGGCCAAGTAAACGATACCCAGTCATACATGGGGTACCCAGCGTGGCTGTATGCTAACGAATTCACCGCGACAGGCCACTAGGTCCCTCGCAACTGGAAGGCCAGTTCTGTTGCGCAAGATTGTTTGGAGTCGGCTTTCTGAACGCAATTGCGAAATCATCCTTGGTTGTGTATGTGCAACCGCTCGTGCGTGCCGCCGAGCACATCGATGACGACGAGCGTTATGTCGTCTGCTTGCGCCTGCTTCCCTTCCACATAACCCCAAGCCAGGACCTCGCGCAATAAACGATCCGCAAACTCTTCTGCCGTAAGGTAGTCGTGATCCTGCAGAAAGCCGGAAAGCCGGACATCCCCGAAAGCCTGCCCATGGAGATTCTCCGCTTCGCAAAGTCCGTCGGTAAACACCAGAAGACGGTCTCCGGACAAGAGGTCGAACCTGGTCCCGGCGTAAGCTTCGTTGGGTCGCACGCCTAGTAAAAGGCCAGCCTCTCGCAAGGATTGCAGCTTCCGTGTCGTGCGCCTCCAGAGAAGCGGCGGAGGATGACCGGCGGCACAGTAGGTTCCGACAGAACCAACCGCATCGAGATAGACATAAACCGCAGTCAGATATTGGCCGCGCGCATGATGGCAAAGAATAGAGTTGAGACCGCCGATCACCTTCTCCGGCTGCGATGCGCTTTCCGCCTGCATCGATGCCGCGATCTTCACCATAGAGGCGACCAGTGCGGCCGGCACGCCGTGGCCCGTGACGTCCGCAACCAGGATGCCCAGGCTTCCTGAGTCGACTGCCAGGAAGTCGTAGAAGTCTCCTGCCACAGCGGTCATGGGCGAATAGCGCAGCGCGATTGCCAGATTGCCGGCAGAAGGGACGACTTGGGGAAGAATGGAGTTCTGGAGTTGAGTGGCCGCTCGCATTTCCTCGGTTAGCGAGCGAAGCCGCTGTTCCCCTTCAGTGACACGGAGCACGGAGACGTACCCCAGGCAGAAGACCAGGATAAGAAACCCGTAGGGTTGAACGCCCGGATGCCAAGCGCTATCTCGAAGGTTGACCAGGTGGTCTCGGGAGAAGGCCAAGAAAAAGATGAGAACGCCCCAGAGCAAAACGCGGCCATGAGCCACAGGGGGCGCCCTGTACCCGGTAAGGTGGCCAACCAGCAACATCACCGGCAAAAGCAAGACCATGCCGGTCCCCGGCGCGGGTACAAGGTCAGGGCGATTGTGGTAAAGCATCCAACTGAACGTGGAGACGGCGAAAAACACGTAACCCCAGAGCAGCCAGCGAACCATTCCACGCCAGCCCTTCCCGTAGAACTCCTGGAAGAGCAGCAACGCGGGAACGTTAATGGCGAAGTCCAGAAACCGATCAATGAACCGTGCCGGCCCTTGGGGGCGACCAAAAGCGAGCGCGAAGGTCGTGGTCTTGAAAATCAACCCTAAGCCATAGGGCGCCGCAAAGAGACCGAACCATAGCAAGATCCGGTCGCGAGATCTCCCTTCTGAGAGAAGCACCGCTATTGTTCCTATCCCGATCGTCGTGATCACAATGCCAACCACGAAGAGAGCCAGATCAGAAACTGGAAGCGGCGGTGCTTGATCTGTGAATAGAAGGAGCAGTATAGATCCGGGCATGCGGCCCAGCTTACCTCGATTCTTGCGCGAAGATCGAGATAGAAGGTGGCCGGGCCCCCTTGAACAAGAAAGCCGGGCGATGCTACTCAGGCCGGCTTGGCAATCGCCGCCTTCGTTGAGCCTTTGTATGCCCAGCGAATCAAAGGACAATCCCTGCAGACTGAATCTGCGCGTATCAAAAGCTATGAAATTGGCGGCGCGGGCCGGACTCGAACCGGCGCATCAAGATGGAAGTGATCTCTCCCTTACCCCTTGGGTACCGCGCCTTGTTGGAATTGCCGAATAGCAAGGGTTCCCCGGAAAATGAACGCTCCACGATCAAGGTTATCGACACAGTGGCGCCGTCGTATTGACGGGAATAGATTCATGCTCGTTTACCGTGTCCCGATATTCAGAGAGTGTTTGGACCGGTCGCAGCAATCGAGTTGGGGTGAGCCTTTTCGACTGGTTCGCGTGTGCTCCAGACTCTCAGGGCGATCAGATAGACGAACAACACACAGCCCAGTGGCAGCGCAATTCGATCGATGTCCAGTTTCAGCAACTCCGCACCACCCAAGCCGAACGAGAAGACCACTACGAAAATCCCAAGAGCCCGCGATGCGCGCCAGGCTCGCCGTCCGCCCGCGATCGCCTGGCTTTGAGTGCGGGAGGCCAAGTATCCATCTGTCCCATCCACCAGCCCCATGCCCACGGAAAACATGACGCCGAGAACCCAGGGGTTTATGTCGGCGGCCAGGACAAGCGCGGAGAGCTGACTGGCAGTCTCGAACCCCGCGCCGAAGAGAATGCCCAGGAGCAAGGGGCTTGTTCGAGCGATGCGGGAAAAACCACGATGGCGGTGCGTTGCCGGATGTGTCAAACGCCACAGATTGATCCCCCCGAGCAGGATCAAAAGCCACGGGGCATACGGTCCAATGCTGCGCGCAAGCAGACCGCCTACTCCTACGGCCAGCAGAGTGACCAGGAGGCCATGCCCAAAGGCGAAGAGAACGCCATTCCATCGGGAGGGCCGAAGCCGGGACAGCCCGTCGAGGGCAGCAAGATGGTCGGGATCAACGCCGTGACGCAGTCCCAGGGCAAGAGCGAGGGTAAGAAGCGCCGGGTGTGTCACTTGGTCCTCTTCTCGTCATCTCGGTAAGCCGCTAAGCGATGCGCATTGAACTCTCGGGGAAGAGGGAGCAATCTGTCTGCGATCTTCGATTGTTCCGCCCAATCGGCCAACATCTCGTACTGTCTTCGCTGGCTGATCTGTCCGAGCCACTGGGTTGCTTCGGCACTGGTGATCAGGATGACGTTGGGGACATCGCATGGTCCGAGACATCCACTGATCGTCAGATGGACCCGTTTCAGCAGGCCCCGATACTTCCACTCCTGCTTCAGCCACTCCACCGGGACTTCAGGGTGCCCCTTCTGTGTCTGCCCACAGCAACAGCCGTTGCAGCAGCTGATCTGCGCCAACATGGGGCGCTTGGTAGAGATGGTTGCCAGGGGTTCGGGTTTTATCGATATACTTGACATGCATGAGAATGATAACGCATTCTCATCTATGAGGGAGAACACATGGATATTTTTTCTCGCCGCGGTCCTCAGCGTGCCAACGAAATCAAAGCGCAGGTAGGCGCGGCGCTTGGCCTCGATGATGAGGCGACCGTGATGGTCTGTGAGCTGGCCTGCATGGAAGAAGGCTGCCCGCCGGTCGAGACGGTCATCGCTGTCTTTCGGCCCGCGATGCAGAAGATCCAGTTCCGCCTGCACCGCTCAATGGCAGAGATTACAACGCAAGACATCGAGGAGATGTGTGCGCAGCACGTCAATTCATCTTTGGAGAAAAATCATGGAAGCTGTTGCTCGTAAGAACGACGCTCGCGTACCTGTAACTGTGCTGACCGGCTTTCTCGGGTCAGGCAAGACAACCTTGTTGAACCGCATTCTTACCGAAGAACATGGCAAGCGGATCGCCGTGATCGAGAATGAGTTCGGCGAGGTTGGTGTGGATCAGGAACTCGTCATCGGAGCCGAAGAAGAGATCTTCGAGATGAATAACGGCTGCATCTGCTGCACCGTGCGCGGAGACTTGATCCGGATTCTCGGCAACTTGATGAAACGCAGGGACCAGTTCGACTACATTCTGGTTGAGACCACAGGCATGGCCGATCCCGGTCCGGTGGCGCAGACCTTCTTCGTTGATGACGAGATGCAGACGAAGCTGCGGCTTGATGGGATTGTGACGCTGATCGATGCGCGGCATGTATGGCAGCACATAGACGACTCCGACGAGGTGAAGGAGCAGATTGCCTTTGCCGATGTGATTTTGCTGAACAAGATCGATCTTGTCACGCCCGCAGAACTGGACAAACTCGAAGCGCGGATTCGTTCGATGAACGCCGCCGCGAAGATCTATCGCACGCAGAATGCTGGAGCTGAGATCGATACGGTACTCAATGTAGGCGGATTCAATCTGGATCGAGCGCTTGAGGTTGATCCTAAGTTCATGGAACCGGAGTATCCGTTCGAGTGGTCTGGCGTCTATTGGCTGAATGCCGGTTCCTCAAAACTCAGGTTCGATATTGGTCCCGATCCATCTATGTCTCTTGCAGTTCTTCCCGTTGAAGCTCCGACGCGCGAGGCGTTGCAGGCAGTTGAAATGGACGCGGTGCTGCTCTTCTCCGAAGAGTCGCGGCGTCTCGCGTCGGGAGGCGGGATCGCGCCCGGCAGAACACATTATGAACTCACTCTGGACGGCAAACCGACGGAGTTTGAAGTAGACATTCTCCACGCCGGCTACTACGCATTCTTTACCGAACATCGTCCCGAGGAATTCCAGGCAGAACTCCACAGCCAAGCCGGTCCAGTCGTCGCGGAGATACGGCGCGAGTACAAGCCCGACCATGAGCATGATGAGGAAGTCTCTTCGGTCGGCATCACGATCTCCGGTGACTTGGATAAGCGTAAGTTTAACCAGTGGATGAGTACGCTCCTACAAACACAGGGAACGGATATCTTTCGCATGAAAGGTGTCCTGAGCCTCAAGGGTGAAGCTGATCGGTTCGTCTTTCAGGGCGTACATATGCTCTTCGATGGCCGCCCAGATCGTCCCTGGAAGAACGCAGAACGGCGCAATCAGCTTATCTTCATCGGTCGCAACCTCGACCGCAACCAGCTCAACGAGGGGTTCAGATCATGCCTGGTCTAATTGAACGGCAAAGCATCGCTCCGGCGATCCCTCAAATGTGGCGCTCCTCACTGGATGAGTCGGCGGTCTCCGTGGACTGGTCGGCATCAGGATCGTGGCTCGCCGCTGCGTCGGCGAGTGGCACAGCCTGCGTCTTTGACGCGGCGAGTGGCGACTGCGTCCAGAAGCTCTCGGCCCACCGCGTTGGTGCAACTCGGGTCGCCTGGCATCCAGAAGATGCTCGCTTCGCAACCGCCGGACAGGATGGATTCGTCCGACTCTGGGATGCGAGGCGCGATGGTCTGGTGAAAGAACTCGATTGCGGAGCCGAGTGGGTCGAACATACTGCATGGTCAGATAACGGGCGACTGCTTGCGACTGCTGCTGGCCGCAAGTTGAAGGTCTGGACAAAAGACGGCGAACTTGTCCGGGAATATCCAGACCACCCCAATACGATCGCTGCCATCGCATGGAAGACCGGAACGGAGGAACTGGCATCGGCTTGTTACGGGCGGTTGCAGTTCTGGGCCCCGGGGACCCCTGAAGCGCTCAGGGCCTTTTCGTGGAAAGGCTCGATGCTCTCCCTTGCATGGAGTCCAGATGGGCGGTATCTATGCCACGGCAACCAGGATTCAACCGTACACTTCTGGATTGTCAAAACCGGCAAGGAACTCCAGATGTGGGGTTACCCGACGAAGGTGCGGGAGGTGGCCTGGGATCACCGCTCGCGGTATCTGGCGACCGGCGGTGGCTCTTCCATCACAGTTTGGGACTGTTCAGGCAAAGGACCTGCGAACACGAAGCCTATCGTATTGAACTTCCATCGTGCGCCTGTGACCCATTTTGCGTACCAGCGTGCCGGCGGAGTTCTCGCCTCCGGATGCGACCAAGGACAACTGGCCTTGTGGAAGCCCCGCAAACGGGCAGAGCCGGATGCAATCGCAGTGCTTCCCGCGGCGATCACTGGTGTTGCCTGGTCGCCGGACGATCGCCTGGTCGCGGCCATAGCCCAAGATGGAAGCGTCGCAGTCTACAGCCTTCCCGACAGAACTGGCTGATAGGATGGAGGTGAGAAGGTCTTCTCAGTTGCGATGGAAAAACAGATCAACACAAGGCAAAAGACGGCCATCCGCGACGCCTTTATCGAAGCCGATCGGCCACTCTCGCCGGACGAGGTTCTGGAGGGAGCGCAGCGTCATCACCCTGCACTCGGCAAGGCTACGGTCTATCGAAACATTCAGTCCCTGGTGGATGAGGGCTGGTTGCAGGCGGTAGAGATTCCCGGCCATTCGACGCGATATGAAGTGGCTGGGAAAGAGCATCACCACCACTTCCAATGCAACCGATGTAAAAAGCTGTATGAACTCGAAGGATGTATTCCTTCGTTCAAGCCGAAACTGCCGCGTGGCTTTCGCAAGACCGGGCACGAGTTCTTTCTCTATGGACTCTGCTCCCAGTGCAATCACTGAACATCTGCAGTCCTGAACTTACCGAAGAAGAAAACTTCCCTCAACAGACGTGGGAATGATGGCCGCAACCGGCTTGGCCTCTGAGTGAAAGAGTGCCGGCCCGCAGCAGCAGCGGGACGAGCAGCAGAGCCGCTACACTGTCGGCCCAGTCGATGCCGAATACTGCATGAACCAGAAGACCGAACAGAACGATTGCCGCCTGATACATGCAGAAATCTGTCTGTCTGGCATCTGTCATCATGGCTGTACTATTGAGCGCCCGGCCGACTTTGCGCTTGGCACGTGAAAGCAGAGGCATGAAGATTAATGCCGCCGCCGTAATTCCGGCTCCGATCCAACTCGTCTCAGAAGTACGATGCTGGTAGAGATTGAAGATTGCCTCTATCAGGACATAAGCACCTAACCCCAACAGGCAGACCCCCGCGATGCGGAGGCTGAAGTGTTCCGCACGATGGCGACGATGATGGTCCATCTCTTGGGACATCCTCCACAATATTGCGGCTCCTGAGACAACCTCAATCAGTGAGTCAATCCCAAATCCGGTTAACGACAAGCTGTTGGACCTGATCGCAGTGACTAATGCGATTACAGCTTCGAGAGCGGCCCAGGCGAAGGTGAAGTACTCGAGATTACGCCCACGGCGAGCGATCACTGCCCTGTCCATTTCAGACAAGATAAGGGTCCCCATAAAGCTTCCTTGGAGTTCGACCTGCAGAGCGAATACCGGCGTTGGGTCCAAAAGCGCGTTTACGGGCTGCAATTCACGTCATCGCCGCAAACCACGACAGCAGACGCCGCCTGGGAAAAGGCTGGCGTTAGCGGGAAGAAGAGGTCGAGGGAGGCGGGCGGATCGAAGGGACATGGACCCGGACAAAGCCAGAGAGTTTGGAATCGCGTTCCGGCATGTACATTGCACCCCGCCAGGATAGAGATATTGCTAAAGCAACCAGCACAGCGACGAGAGTCGCGCCCAGCATACATAGACCGCAATGTCCGTTCTCAGCTTGTTGTGGCGTAAGATGAATGTGACTGGCGGCGGCGGTGGTTGCACAGAGAACGCAGAGCATGAGGATTGAACCTAAGACGAAACCCGTCCATCCGTATTCATGCTTGTCTGGCTGCATGTAGGATTGATTATTCCCTCACTCTCCTTAGACGTCAATCACTTGTTAAGGTTGGTCGCGCCGTTCTCAAATTGACACTGGAATGGTTTGGATCGCTGAAATTTCCTGCCTTTAGCGTGGAGCCATCTCGGATCAATCTCGCCTCCCCCAATCCCGTTCCAAATCGCGAATTCATGAGGACCTTGCGAGAAGCTTGGGGAGCGCCGATCGGTCTTCCAGCGTCGGAATGGTTTATTGAATCGGTACTCTGCTGATGCGGACGGAATCGGAGCTCGTCTTGAAGAGCCGCCGCGTGATCCCGACTCGTCTTCTGGATTACGGCTTTGAATTTATTTTTCCCGAATGGCCTCAGGCAGCCCGGGACCTGGTTGCTCGCTGGCGAGAGAAGAACCATCACCTATCCACGTCCAAGTGATTGTTTTCGCGGGTCGGTCATCGACAAAACTCGCCGCGGCAGGAGATAGACCTTGATTCCCAAGAATAATGCGGCCGCTGCTGGGCAACTCCTCGCTCGTTCACGCTCTCCGATTGGGAAGAGGACTTTAGACCAGATGTCACATCAGCCTCACAAGCGAACACCCGAGAATCGGCAGACCGGTCGTGCGACGCCTGCGCAGTTCACCAGCGCCGACGCCCTCGCTCACGTAGGCCGCACTCTCGAATCGGAGGGGATCTATGACGATCTTCTTGGAACCTATGTGTTGGACCCTGAGGGCAAAGTAGAGAAGGACATTGGATTAGTCAGCGTGGAGCCCGGCCCAGTCGTGACGGAACTCAGCTACGACACCGTATGCGACTGTGTAATTGCGGCTCCCGGTGCAGAGCCGCTCAAGACTCGGCTCCCGGGAGACACAAGCTCGGATCCGCATACCGATGTCGGGCAGGACAACGCTGCAAACGTCCCGGGTCGCGATCAGGAAGAGCCGCACTAATGTGACCGGGGAAGAGCTGCCGCTGGAGAGGACCCTTGGCGGTAGCAGGTCCATTTCCGCACCGTATATGTCACCCGAGACCGTTCAGCGATTATGATTCACGCCGGCCTGCGCATCGGGGCGATCGTTCACAACCTTCTTCTGTCGTGCGGACTCTTCTTCCGCGGAGCGCGAGGTAATCCCCTGCTTCTCTCCACCCGGGGTCCGCGTCGTCACCGAACCCTCATGAGCGGCAACAGCCGGCTCGGTATTCGGATGTCCCGCCGCCCTATGAACAAATCTCGGTCCGCGATTGCTTCCCACCTGAGCGCCGTCGCTGTTGCGATATAGATCGGCGTCGTCGCCGGTTCCTGCAGTCTGTTCTAGTTGATCCGGTTCCAAGTCGCTTTGTTCTGGCCGCACGTTCTGTTGTGTCTGCGTGTGGGGCGTTGTCGGATGCGCCATAAATAAGATCCCCCTTCTGCATCTGCCTGAATGCTGTAGGTTCCGCCACTCAGCGCGTCTTGATCTTCGGTTCGCGTGCCTTCGAAATCGCAGCCGAATCGATGAGAACCCTTCGCCAGATCGCCTGCCAAACTCGCACGTCGTCGATACCGTGCCCGCGTTCAGGCGCGCTGAATGTGGATGCTCGGAACGGCACCCTTCCACGTTCTCTTTACCTCTTGAATTAGAATGCCTTCCCTTGTGTCCATGGTAGCTGATCTGCACAACGTTTGCCGTCCTTCCGCGCCGGTCTTAACCTGAACACGGGTACAATCGATCGGCCTTTAAGAGGCTAGTTCATCCCTGGCAACTGATTGTTTTCGGAGTTCGCTCATAGGATAGAACGTGCCTCGCCAGGAGATTCCTCCCCGCGCCAGAACGACAATCATCGATCGCAGCAGCGTATAGAACATGAGCGTGCTGGCAGCGGGAAACGACAACGCCTCCCACGCGCTAAAAGGCTGGTAGTCCGCTTGCCGCTGATACGCGAGCACTACTGCAAAGAGCATGACTGCTGTTCCCCAACGCGCTCCGGCTCCGTCGAACGCGGCTGCAAATGGGAACAATGTGAACAGAAGGAAGATTGGGAGGAAGCCGATCAGCAGGAGAACCCGAAAGCGGAAGACTGCAAAGAGATTTTTCGCCAGGTTCGCGACCACGCCAAAGGCCCCATTTGCCCAGCGCAGTCTGATGAGGCCTTGGCCCACAGCAACGCGTTGCGCGAAGCCTCGTTGCTTGATACGCATGCCCATGGTGAGATCCTCCACCACTTCCATGCGGAACGATTCCCAACCGCCCAACGCGTCATAGACATCGCGCCGAATCAGGTTGAATGCACCAATCCCAATCGCATCCCGGCGTGCATCAGGATCCGGAACATGCCACAGACGCACCGAAAAGTTGGCCATCACTTGGATAAACGCCAACATCATCCGTTCGCCCGCAGTTTTGAACTCGAGAGTAGGCATAAGCACAAAATGATCCGCGCCGCTCGAGACGGCAAACGCGATCGCGCGGCGCAACGCATCCTCTCTAAACCGCACGTCCGCATCCGTAAAAAGCAGCCATTTTCCGGTAGCGTGCTGGGCGGCCAAGGCCATGGCATGAGTCTTGCCTAGCCAACCCTGCGGAAGCTGGGTTACATGCAGCACTCTCAGCTTCTTCCCGCGAGCAGTGGCAGTGATGGCAATAGCGTCCATGATTGCGCCTGTTTGGTCTTCGGACCGGTCATCGACTGCAATGATCTCGAGCTCGATGAGGCTCGAGTCGAGAAGAGAGTTCAGGGTTGCGGCGATATCTTGCGCTTCGTTTCTCGCAGGGACGACCACTGTGATGGTAGGCAGTGCCGAAGGCACATTCCCTGAATCGTTCGCGATATCCATCCGAGTCAGATCGGGGACTCTTTGGAGCATGCGCCGCCAAACGAGAACTCGCCATAACCAAACTAAGGCGACGAACCAGTTGAGCCAAAGAACCACCCGGGACAGAAGGACCATCAGCAATGAGTATGCCGGGATCATCGCTCCGGTTTCCACTTACTCACGCTTTGATGGTGTTTAGCGACTGCGTACTTTCCAGGGCCGGCGCGAACTTCGAGCCGATCACCAACACTGCGCCGGAGACAAGCATGCTGACCAGCGTGGCGGAGAGCCCGACGCGCAACCCGCTGTGATCGGAGATGGTGCCGATGATTGCAGGAGAGGGCAGGTCACCAAGCGCATGAATGAGGAAGAGATTGATCGCGATTGCGGTTGAGCGAACCGGAGCTGCAACAGCATTCACGATCGCTGCGTTCAAGGGTCCAGTATTCAGAAAGAGGAAGAACTCGGCCACTAAAAGAGCAGGCACCATCCAGTTGCGGGGCCCGAGGAAAGCAATCAGCGCTCCGGGAACGGCGAATACGGCGCTCAAGGCCGAAAGCAGATAGAGAGCCCGGTAATTTCGGCGCAACCATCTTTGGGCGATCCACCCTCCCAACCACGTTCCGAGAATGCCGTCGACGATGGTGATTGCACCCAACATTTCGTTTGCATGGGAAAGACCGTAGCCTCCGTATCGTACGAAGAAGGTCGGCATCCAAACCGAGATTCCGCCCATGGAAAAGACCAGAAAGGCCATACCCAGCGTCGCGGTCCAGTAACCCGGATTCCGAAGCAATCCGAAAACCGTGCTGCGGCTCGGCGAAGGGTGAAGCCGATCTGCGCTACCGCGTTCGGGCTCACGGACGAAGAGTGCAAAGGCGATCGCGATCAGCACCCCTGGGGCCGCGGCGACATAGAATGGCGCCCGCCAGCCAAACCGAGAACCGAGTACTCCGCCAGTCACGTATCCGAGAGCCGCGCCGACTGGGATCGTGACGTAAAAGATACTCAAAACGCGATTGCGATCAATTTCGGGATAATAGTCGGCCAACAGGGCTGGGGCGAAGATACTGAATGTCGCTTCTCCAATGCCAACGATAGCGTGCCGGAAGAGCAAAGAACGATAACTGTGAACAGTAGCTGTGAGCAGAGTGGCTGCACTCCAAAGCAAGGCTCCGGCCACGATGAGAGGCTTGCGCGGGATATGATCGCCGAGCCAGCCTGTCAACGGCGCCGCGATCATGTAGGTGAGAAAGAAGGCTGAGGTGAGCGTTCCAATGCGGGCATCGCTCACGCCGAATTGCTTCTGCACCAGGGGCTGCACACCGGGTAGTACATAGCGATCAATGAAGTTGAAGAGATTGAGACAGGCGAGCAGAAAAAGGGCCAGCCCGGCGGTCTTGCCCAGGCCCGCAGCCATCCCGGTTTGTGATTCGCGAGTCCTCAGGCCTGTGCCCTCTCCTCAGTCGAGTGCTCTCATTGGAGCAAGCCAGTCTGGGCCGATACCCTAAGCTTTTCTAGGCTATTGGACGAGGCCAGCGCGCTTCCACAGTTGTCGAAATACCGCCCCGAGGCCGAAAATTGCCTTTCACGACTGCCCAGACTGGATCGCATGCCTTGACCACATCGGCCAAAACCTGATTGACGATATTCTCCTGAAAGATACCGAGGTTGCGGTACGCGAACAAGTACTCTTTAAGCGATTTCAATTCCAGGCAATGCTCACGCGGCATGTAACGAATGCTGATCTCGCCGAAGTCGGGCAAGCCGGTCTTTGGGCAAACGGAAGTGAATTCCGGGTCGTCAATCACAATTTCGTACGCGGGAAATTGGTTCTCCCACGTTTCAATTGGGGGGAAGTTGGTATCGAGCCCGGCCTTGGCGTGCTCGTCCGTGTAGCGGGAGCTAGGCATCGTTTTATTGTACGCAACCGGTTCGCGCAACTGAGTCAGCGAACACGATCGGCTCTTTTTCGATGTTTCTCCGAGGGGAACATATTCGGGTTTCCATGGCTCCTATATACTGAGCTTTCTTCGGTTGCCTCGTCTTTTCTGGCGCAGGGTACCGTCTCTCCCGAGGGTGGCTTCCGAGTTGGTCCCATGGGAAACACTCAGTCGAAAGTGATCGATCACCCGGTTCGGTGGAATGGCAGAGGCAAGAAATAGCAGAGTCAACAGTACCGTACTGTGGGTAGCTGCCGGCCTCACTCTGATTTTGATCTTCTTTGGTGTTCGCCGAATTACGCGTGAAAAGCTGCCGTTGCGGGTCGCCGAGGCTCAGGTACAGGATCTGCTCAAGACGACCAGTACGAATGGCAAGGTTGAGCCGCAGCATAATTTTGTGGCCCATGCCCCCGAGGCAACGACCGTCAAGGAAATCTACGTACATCCCGGAGAGCAGGTACCGCAAGGTAAGCTGTTGCTCCAACTGGATGATTCCGATGCGCGCGCTAAATTAGCTGCAGCTGCCGCAGCCTTACGAGGTGCGCAAGCCAACCTCCACGCTGTGCAACAGGGCGGTTCGCAACTGGAACGGAACGCGCTCTTGAGCAATATCAGCAGAGCAAAGCTCGTCCGCGATCAGGCGGCCAATGATCTGGCGGCAGTTCAGAAGCTCGAAAGCGAGGGTGCTGCAGCACCCAGCGAGGTTACACAAGCGAAGCAGCGGCTGGCAGCGGCGGAGGCGGCCTTGAAGGGTCTGGAGCAACAACAGGCCGCACCCTTCGCGCCCATTGATCTCGAGCACGCCAAATCCGGTGTTACAGAGGCCCAGGCAGCCTATGCAGCGGCTGCGCAGGTAGTGGCTCAATCCAATGTGCGGGCTCCTTTTGCAGGGACAGTCTATTCCCTTCCGGTCGCTCGATATGAATACGTCGGACCGGGCGCAGAGCTGCTCGCCCTTGCGAACCTTAGCGAGCTCCAGGTTCGCGCGTATTTTGACGAACCGGAGATCGGAGATCTACGGCTCGGCAATCCGGTCACGATTGTTTGGGATGCAAAACCAGGCAAGAGGTGGCACGGCCACATCGTCGGCCTGCCTTCCACAGTGATCACCTACGGCACCAGAAACGTGGGCGAAGTGCTCGTGAAAATCGACGATCCGGACAGCACGCTCCTACCGAATACAAACGTCACCGTTACAGTAACGATCCAGCAGGTCACCAGTGCCCTGACCGTACCTCGCGAAGCCCTACACGTCGAAAGCGGACGCGATTACGTGTATGTGGTCTCCGGCCATGTCCTGCGCCGGGTAAGGGTAAATGTCGGGGCATTGAATCTGACTGACGTGCAAGTCCTTTCCGGCCTCCAGAACCACGCGATGGTGGCCTTGGGCACCACCAACGGAGCTCCCATTTCCGAGGGAATACCAATCAATGTTCAGAAGTGAGCCGCCATGGACAAGACGCTCCCGGAGCCACTGTAAAATTCAGACTGCGGAAGCGTGAGGATACTACTGCTACAACCTGTTCCAGATAGGTGGAGGCTGCGGGACTCCGCGCGGGTCCCGTCTTCCGCGCCGCTCAGTACGTTTGGCGACGACCGTGAAGCTTTGATAGCGGGGCTCGCCCTTAGCCTAGCGAAGCTTCTCAGGGTTCTGAGACACACTCTCAGTTCGCGGGGCTTCAAGTTCCTCGGCGTGACGCTCCCAGCCTTCCTTACCTTGTGCAGCGCCAGCGCTCAGGTCTCTTTTTACACGGTGGTCGATTCTGCTTTGCGTAACGATCCGCAGGTGCGAATGGGCACTGCGGACGTCGAACGCGCCCGGGCCGGAGTGAAAGAAGGCATCGGAGTTTACGAACCCAGTCTTCTAGTGGGGTCGGGCTTGGGGTTTACGTATGGATTTCCGGTCGGCCAGCCTGCGGTCTACAGCGTGGGCGCACAATCTCTTGCCTTTTCCTTTTCCCAGCCCGATTACATTCGCGCCGCTCGCGCAGCATTAGTATCAGCACGACTGCGACTCAAAGATGTACGCCAGCAGACAATCTTAGACGCCGCTCTGGATTACATCGAGTTGAACAAAGTCAGCCAGCAGATTAGTGCACTGGATGAGGAGCGCGGCTATGTTCAGAAGCTCATCGAGATTGAAGACGCTCGGGTGGACGCGGGACGCGATAGCCGGATTGAACTGACGAGAGCGCGCTTGCTCGAAGCGCAAGTGCGCCTGAAGCGGCTGCAGCTCCTGGATCAGTCGGACTTGCTCCGCGCACGCTTGGGTCATCTAACTGCCCTCGCCCCCGCCGATCTGACTCCACAGACTGAGACAATTCCGGTACCACCGCCGGCCACATCGTCTGGCAACCTCGACAGCGTTGTGATGAGTAACAACAGCGGCGTTCAGGCGGCGTATGCCGCGGCTAAGTCGAAGCTTTACACGGCCTTCGGAGATAACCGGCAATACAATCGGCCGACGTTCGTCTTCGGCCTGGAATACAGTCGGTACGCCAAATTCAACAACTACAACTTGTATTACCTGCGATTCCAGCACAATAACTTCAACGTAGGAATTCAGATTCAATTTCCGCTTTTCGATGCGACGCGAAAGGCGAGGGCCGAGGGCTCAAGTGCCGACGCTGCTCATGCAGCCGCGGAAGCCGACCTGCAACGCAATAAGACAAGTGAGACGGTCCTACAATTGCAGAAAAGTCTGGATGAACTTGCCGCCCAAGCGCAGGTTGCCGAGCTGCAAAGCGAGCTGGCTCAGGATCAGTTGCAAGCGGTAACAACGCAACTCCAAACAGGAAACGGCAATCCTAATGCGCCTGCTTTGTCTCCCAAGGATCAGCAGCAGGCGCATATCGACGAGCGCAGCCGCTACCTGGACATGCTTGACGCCCAATTTCAACTTACCCAAGCGCAACTCAATCTAATGCGCTCGATGGGGACGATCGAGGATTGGGCAAAGTCTATTCCGGCGCCGAAGCCTTGAGGTTAAAGCACTACGGTTGGCCTTCCTGGTTCTTCCGGTGCTGGGCGCGACGACTGAGTGGCGCGGCGACTGAGTAATGAGGGGTGTGTTATAGGCAAGCCCCGTAAAAAGCTTCCGCTTAAAAAAATGCCAAGTAACTGCAGCCAATGGAGATGCAGCCCTCGTGCCTTGGTATCTGCCTGAGTACGGGATTTACCGGCAAATCGGCGATTGAGCTGATAGACTAAAGACTACGCCATGCCATTGAAAACGTTGCTTTTGAACCCACCCTCTTTTGAGAACTTTGACGGCGGCGCCAGCTCTCGTTGGCCGGCTACACGCGAGATCGAATCTTACTGGTATCCGGTCTGGCTCGCTTATCCGGCCGGACTGCTTGAAGGCTCGCGTCTTTTGGACGCGCCCCCCCATCACGTCTCTGCGCAAGAGACGATCGAAGTCGCCAAAGATTATGAGTTCCTGGTTCTCTTTACCAGCACACCGGGTTGGACGGGCGATCAGAAGCTAGCCGAAGCGATCAAGGCTGGCAATCCTAGGATCAGGATTGCTTTCGTTGGACCTCCGGTCACCACCTCACCCGACCGTGCTTTGAACGAATGTCCCGTGATCGATTTTGTCTGCCGGCGCGAATTCGACTTCTCTGTCGTAGAGTTTGCCCAAGGCAAGCCGCTCGACGAGATCCTTGGCATCAGTTATCGCAAGGACGGCAAGGTCGTACATAATCCCGATCGCCCTCAGGTCGATAATCTTGACCAGATGCCTTGGGTGACGGACATCTACAAGCGTGACATGGACGTGACGCGCTACAACGTTCCGTTCTTGCTGCATCCCTATGTCGCTCTTTACTCAACCCGCGGGTGCCCGGCGCAGTGCACCTTCTGTCTCTGGCCTCAGACATTAAGTGGGCATGCATGGAGAAAGCGCTCCACCGACGACGTGGCCGCGGAAATGGCGCACGCAAGGGAAATCTTTCCTGATGTGAAGGAGTTCTTTTTCGATGACGACACTTTCAATATCCAGAAAGCGCGGACTATCGAGCTCTGCGAGAAACTCAAGCCTCTCAAGCTGACGTGGTCCTGCACCTCGCGCGTAACCACCGACCGCGAAACGTTGACGGCGATGCGCGAAGCTGGGTGCCGACTCTTGATCGTCGGCTTCGAGTCGGGAGACCCGCAGATCCTCAAGAACATCAAGAAGGGCGCAACCGTGGAACGGGCGCGCGACTTTGCCCGCGACTGCCATGACCTGGGCCTGACCATTCACGGTGACTTCATACTTGGCCTGCCGGGTGAAACCAAGGAGTCGATTCGCAACACGATCAACTTCGCTAAAAGTCTTGACGTTGAAACAATCCAAGTCTCAATTGCCCACGCTTATCCGGGTACCGAGTTCTACGATTTCGCAAAGCAAAACGGCTTTATCGTGAACGATGGCGCAATGGTCGACGAAGGCGGACATCAGCTCGCCCACATCGAATATCCGGGACTGCCGAAGGAATATGTACTCGAGATGGTCCATCGTTTCTACGACGAGTACTACTTCCGTCCGAAGGCTGCATGGCGAATCGTGAGCAAGGCGGTCGCGAATCGCGACTTGAAGCGCCTCTATGTCGAAGCCAAATCTTTCATGAAGCTGCGGGCGCAGCGCAATAAAGTGGTAGCGGATAGCCGGCAGCAGAACGCAAGGGGTCCGGCGCCGACTGTCAACGCCGGGGCTTAGGAATCAGGGAACGGACGGTATCTGCTGTCCGCTTTTATTGTTGCGAGCTGTGGTCCATAGGGCCGCCCTGGCTCCTACATCCGCAGAATAGTTTCCTTCCACTTGCCGAGCGCTGCTGGAACTGTGATGGCTGAATCCACCATGACCCTGAAGCGGTATCTGATCCTGGGCGTGGTGACTTTAACTGCGGCCTTCGGCGACACGTTTTTGGATGTCGGCATGAAGCAGTTAGGCCCGGTGCCTCTTTCTCATCCGGGCATGCTCATCGTGGCACTACGAACACCATGGATCCTGGCAGGCATCGTTTTGCTGTTGGGCTTCTTCTCCTCCTATCTCACTGCGCTCTCCTGGGCGGATCTGACCTTTGTGCTGCCTGCCACGTCTCTCGGGTACGCAGTCGTGGCACTCCTTTCCAAATTCTGGCTGCATGAAGCTATCTCTGTTTCACGTTGGATCGGGATCGCACTGATCACCACCGGCGTCGGCTTTGTCACGCAAGGACCCGCCTATACTCCGAACGGAAATCATCGGGAACTGCCCGCGAAGATGACAGGGACGGCCAGCCGATGAATATGAGTTCAGGTCTGGCGGTCTCTGCCATGGTGGCGGCTATCGTTTTGAGTGCAACCGCAGGAGACGTGCTCATTGCAGCAGCGATGCGGGGCATTGGAGACCTCGACGATATACGCGCGGCGCGGGGACTGAGCGGAGCGATCTTTGCTGTCCTTGGCAGCGGCCGCTTTCTGGCAGGGGTCGCCTGTATGGCCATCAGCTTCTTCGCCCTGCTTTTTTCGCTCAGCCACGCGGATGTGAGTCTCATTGCTCCCGCAACCGGATCGCTCACATTTGTGAGCAATGCGGTTGCCGCTAAATGGCTTCTTCACGAGAACGTGGACCGCAGACGATGGCTCGCGGCCGTCTTTGTTTGTTGTGGCGTGGCGCTTTTGAAGGCTTAGATGCCCGAG
>DASYBJ010000384.1:0-3762 GCA_036500845.1 Acidobacteriaceae bacterium | reverse complement strand
GGGTGACAGGTTCATTGCGGGCTTGCGTTCGCTACAATACTCGTAAAGTTAGCGGAGAAAGACACGGCTTGCCCTCGAGTGCTGCGTAAATCGCCGGGATCAGGCGGGATCTTATACAGGATTTACAAACGTATCCCAAGTGCGCCGGATTTGTAGAGCTAGCTTACGGCGTCATACCGTGCAAATGTGCACTCGCACTGATGGCGGAGCCGGAGTACCGTCAGCTCTTCCACTTGATGTTAGGGGCGATGTAAAATGGCGCGCCGGAAAACCCTATGCGCGGATCATCCAGTAGGAGATCTCAACCATTGTCGTACACGGCCCTTAACTGCAGAGTTGATGGGTCAGGAACGATGGAAATTAAGCCACGCTTCAAGGCGAACAGCACGAGATCAGCATTGCTCTTTATGTTGAACGACTCCATAATGTGATGCTTGTGGAATTCTACTGTCTTTGCACTTAAATCCAGGACTCCGGAGATCTCCTTTATGGCTCGCCCTTCCGCCAACAACTGAACGATCTCTCTCTGTCGCGAGGTCAGCTCTTGGGAAAACTGCCGTGCCCGCGCCTTGGTGGCAACCCAATCTTCCGCTCGAAGTTTGGGACTGAGATAGGCTTTTCCATGCAGAACGTCATCAATCGCCCTCAGCAACTCCTTCCCGCACGAATGCTTGAGGACGAACGCGATCGGCCCAAGTTCGAGTGCGGCGGCGGCAGCCATATTGGGATCTTCCAGCATTGTCAGGAAAACGAACTTTACGCTTGGAAGCTGCTTCCTGATTTTCCGGGCCGCGTCGAAACCATTCAAGAGTGGCATCGCGACGTCCGCGATTATGATGTCTGGTTTGAGCTTGATAGTCTCCTCTATCAAGGCCCATCCATCAGCCACTATGCCAAGAACCGGGTAGTATCTCTCGAGGTAGATCCTTAGTGTCTCCACAAAGATGGTGTGATCATCTGCGAGTAGGAATCGTGGCGGAGTTCCATTGATTCGCATTCTTTCCTCCGTTTCGCCCAGCGCGGAACATGTTTCCGAGGCCCTCCCGCGATGTGCCGTCAGTGGTGACCAATTCTTCTGATCACCGGTTCAGCACCGGAGTCCATCGGGTGCATCAAAGTTACTAACCATTCGTCGCAAACGAAACTGGCAAAACTATCAGCGGAGGGCCTAAAGAGATGATGGTAAAGAGACTCAGAAAGAATATCTGGCTGTCTGAATCGCGGGCTCTAGAGCCATGGGGGGTTCCTCTGCGCCACTTCGGTTGAGTGCGCGGAATAGAGGTTTCAAGTAGATCTTTTGCAGACCGACCTTCATCTTCCGCTACCTTGTGGATGGAGTTCACGAGGACGTCGGGTGGGTGATGCTTGTGGAGAATTCCGGAGATGCCCGATCGCTATGATTATCTCAGCCCTGCCGTCGGGACCATCATTCACTTCAGCTTGGGATGAATTGAAGACACCTACTAGGGATTACCCTAGTAGCCAGTCCACAGAGGCTGGCCTATTTCTTAGAGGTAATAGCCAATCGCTGTTTTCGTTGTTCAACGACGTACGAAACGGTCATTACTAACGCAGCAAGAGGTCCCGTGGAAAAAGCGGCCACAGAGCGATCGGGCCCACGGTTTCTAATTGCGGATGACCACGCGATCTTCGCCGAGGCTTTCAAAGGCTTCTTGGAGTTGACTTATCCCGTCGTAGGCATCGTAAGCGATGGTAGAAAGCTCATTGAGGAAGCTATCCGCCTGGAACCCGACATCATAATTGTCGACATCGGCTTGCCGCTCCTTAACGGACTCGAGGCTGCACGGCGCATTCATCAGAACTCTCCCAAGACTAAGTTCGTCATCCTCACAATGCAGGATGACCCACACCTTGCGGCAGCAGCGTTGCAGCAACTAGGACCTATTGGTTTCGTGCTGAAGCGTTCAGGTGGCGCGGAAGTCCTGAAGGCTATCGATTCCGTGCTTCGCGGGAACTCTTATCTGACGCCGAAACTGAGGTCAGTGGACTGGGTTGAGTCAAATCCCAGAGCGCGACAATTCTCGAGAGAGCTAACTTCCCGCCAACGAGATGTATTGCAGCTCTATGCCGAAGGGCGTTCGATTAAAGAGGTCGCCGGAATGCTTTGCTTAAGCGAAAAGACCATCGAGTTTCATAAATACCATATTATGCAGTCGAACGGCCTCAAGACCAACGCAGATCTCGTTTTGTTCGCATTGAAACAAGGAGCCATCTTTGTGAACCCAGATCTATGGGGGCCTGGCAGAACTGCTCGCTGATGCTGATTGCTCGGAGCCCCACTTTAGGTGATCAAGACTTGGGGATTTCCCCAATGGCGCAATTGGCGCCGCATACCGCAAAATCGACCGAGAAGTTCTTAGCTTGGGCTGTATTAGCCATTTTTACAATTAGCGTGCTTCCCCAGGAGTTGCAGTCTGTATTTAAGCGGAGCCAGCCTTGAATCGCCCGTGTATATTTTTGGCCGATGATCATCGGCATTTGCTAGAGTCCGCGACGACCTTGCTGGCGCCCCACTTTGACGTGGTTGGAACCGCGAGTGACGGCGGAACCCTGGTGTCCGAAGCGCTCCGCTTGAAGCCGGATGTCATTGTTGCTGATATCACGATGCCAATATTGAGCGGGATTGATGCCGTCCAAAAATTGAGGAAAATGGGGTCGCCCGCTCGAATAGTCTTTCTGACGATTCATTCGGAAGAAGAGTTTGTGAGCGCCTGTAGGGCTGAAGGTGCGCTCGGCTATGTCCTGAAAAGCAAGATGAAGGCTCAACTGATACCGGCCATCCGTGCCGCCTTGGCCGGAGAGTTCTACATATGTCTCCCTTGACTCACAGATGAAGAGGGCAGGGGTTTCCCTAGTTCTGAAGACTCTGAAAGCAGCCTATCCTAGCCACCGAGAGCTTGCAAAACCAAAACTTGATGGGGAAGATCTCGCCCAGTTGGGTGTTGGTACCCATGGCGTTTGCGGCAAACGTTTCGCAATTGTTGGCTGCAAAATGCAGTGGAGGGACGCCGACGACTAGATAGTATTGCACAGGCAAAAGACCACAGCGGTCATCCTGATAAGCTTCGATTGACTGTGCATTTACATTACGTCACGTTTAGAAACGTCGATCACTTTGCACGATCGGCCCGTCAGCATTCCTAGGAGTTTTCTCAGCTATCGCGCTCATACGACTCAACGCTACATAGGTCCGCCGTTGCATCGGGAATTTGAAGGAAGCGGAACTGATCGGCAAAAATGGCGGCCACGTCATACGCAGAGCGAATCGGGCGATCTTTCGTCTGTTGTTAAAGGTGACATTCGGATGCTCCTTTCTACGATGGCGGGAAGAGCGCCTAGCCTAATTCCAACACATTTTCGCTATAGGTCCTGACCACACTCAGTTCGATGAGAACCAACCGCCAGGTTGAGCTACCGACAAGAAAGTCACTCGCTCCTTTTCCGGCGAGAAAGGAGCGAGTGAGCGCGGAGCCACATTGAAAGAGTAGCCCCTAAGTACCTGTGATACCTTTGTTCACCAGGATTTTAACCTCAACACGACGGTTATCCGCGCGCCCTTCCTTCGTCTCGTTCGATGACGCCGCTCCGTATTCGCCCATTGCGCCCGGCGCCACGATATGCCGAACCGGCACACCACCCTGCTGCATCAAAGCGGTAACCACCGCTTTAGCGCGGTCCTCGCTCAGCTTGGTATTCATCGCAGCGTTGCCGGTTGAATCGGCATAGCCGGTCACCTCGATG
>DASYBJ010000383.1:0-5831 GCA_036500845.1 Acidobacteriaceae bacterium | reverse complement strand
TGCGAAAAGCAGGCCGCCGATGACGGCTCGTCCGAGGGGAGCATTCTGCTCGCCGCCGTCGCCCAACCCTAACGCCATAGGGACCATTCCGATGATCATGGCCAGGGCCGTCATCAGCACCGGGCGGAATCGCGTGAAACCGGCTTCCAGAGCGGCGGAAACGGGATCTTTCCCGAGCGCCATCTGTTCCGTCGCGAAGCTGACCAGCAGAATGCTGTTCGCGGTGGCCACGCCCATGCACATGATGGTTCCCATCAGCGCGGGCACACTTAGAGTCGTGTGGGTGATGAAGAGAAACCATGCGATTCCTGCCAAAGCAGCAGGCAAGGCGGAAATCATGATGAAAGGATCGAGCCAGGACTGGAAGTTGACCACGATCAAGAGGTAGGCCAGCAAGATAGCAAACGCCAGGCCGGCCAGCAGACCAACATACGAGGACCGCATGGTCTGCACTTGGCCGCGAACGATAACTTGCGACCCACGAGGCAATTTGCTGCGCGCGGCATCAATGAATTTGTTGATGTCGCCCGAGACTCCGCCGAGGTCGCGCCCGGAAACCGCTCCGAAGATGTCAATCACCGGCGCAATGTTGTAATGAGACACGACAGCCATATCCGCCCCTCGTTTCACAGACACCAGACTAGCCATAAGAGACGGAGTAGCTGACGCGCTTGCTGTAACAGGGATGTTCACAAGGTCCTGCAACGAGTTCGCGCGATATTGAGGAGTTTGCGTCGCGATTTGATAGCTGACGCCGTTCCTCGGATCGACCCAGAAGGTAGGCGAAGTTTGAAAGCTGCCGCTCAAGGAAACGAGCAAGTTTTGCGCGATATCGTGCGCTGTGAAACCAAGCTCCTGGGCCTTTGTTCGTTCCACGCGGAGATGCAGAAAAGGCTGATCAAAGGACTGCTGAATACGCAAATCGGCTGTTCCGGGCACATACCGGAGTTTCTGCAGCAGCTCATCTGCCCAGACCCGGTTACCCTGCAAATTGTTTCCAATGACTTGAATGTCGATGGGCGCGGGCAGGCCGAAGTTAAGAATTTGCGTCACGATGTCCGACGGGAGGAAAGCGAACATCACCCCGGGAAATTGCTTGGCCAAACTTAAACGAAGGTCATCGACATACTTGGCCGTTGGATGGTGCTGGGGCGACAGAGTAACAAGGATGTCCGCGTCGGAGGAGCCTACCGGCGCGGAATTGCTGTAAGAGAGGTTGATGCCGCTATAAGGCAAACCGATGTTGTCAATGATGCTCTTGGTCTCCGCCTGCGGGACCTCCCGCCGGATTTCATTCTCAATCAGGTCGCAGAGGAAGGCCGTGTCCTCGATACGCATGCCTGTGGGACCACGCACATGAAGTTTGAAGCTTCCCGCATCAACGCTCGGAAAGAAGTCCTGTCCCAGCCAGGGGATCAGAAGCGCCAGTGATCCCAAGCAGGCGGCAAAAAAGCTCAGCAGGAATGCCTTTCGGTGATGGAACACACGCGCCAGGAGCCGGTGATAGCTCTCACGGAATCTTTCGAAGCCCGCCTCGAAGCGCTGCTGCATTCTGACCAGCGGATTGCGGCTGCGCTCCGCGTGCTTAACTGCTTTTTGATGTCGCAACAGATATTTGGCCATCGTGGGAACGATTGTTCGCGAGAGGATGTACGAAGCTAGCATGGCGAACACGACAGCTTCAGCCAGGGGCAGGAAAAGGTACCGGGCCACACCAGACAGCAGAAACATAGGGGCAAAGACGATACAGATGGCGAGTGTGGAAACGAACGCGGGCACAGCTATCTGCGAAGCGCTTTCCAGCACAATTTCATCCATGTCCCTGTCCGGCTCCGCTTCGCGATTTCGGTTTATGTTCTCCACTTCCACAGTGGCATCGTCGACCAGAATGCCTACGGCCAGTGCTAAGCCTCCGAGTGTCATGATGTTGATGGTTTCGCCGATGGCGCTCAGCACGATTATGGAAGTAAGAATGGCCAGTGGAATGGAAGTCGCGATGATCAGCGTGCTTCGCCAGTTCCCCAGGAAAATAAGGATCATCACAGCAGTCAAACACGCAGCGATCAGCGCTTCCCGGACAACTCCGCTGATGGCGCCTTGAACAAAAATGGATTGATCGGCAAGAGGTTCGATTTTCAATTGCGGCGGGACGGTGGCTGCGATCTGCGGCAAAAGCGCCTTGATGCCCGAAATCACGCTTAACGTGGAGGCGTCTCCCGCCTTCTGGACGGTCAGCAGGACCGAGCGCTGACCGTTCACACGCACGATGTTGGTCTGCGGAGGAAATCCATCGCGTACCCACGCGACATCCTTCAAATAAATCGTGGTACTCCCGATGGTCTTGAGGGGTATGCGGTTGAGC
Source organism: Acidobacteriaceae bacterium (assembly GCA_036500845.1). GTDB lineage: Bacteria > Acidobacteriota > Terriglobia > Terriglobales > Acidobacteriaceae > PALSA-350. Next base: position 3,469 of record DASYBJ010000383.1, on the reverse strand, counting down.
TCTTCCATGCTCTGCGGGGCGGCATTGGGAATGTCAACGTCATATTCTTTTCCGCCGATTTTCGATGTGCCGGTCGGCAGGATCAGATTTTGCAGGGTGATCGCATTCACCACGTCCAGCGCAGAGAGCCCTTTTGCCTGCAAGGCGCTGGGATTCAGATCCACCTGGACTTGGCGTTGCTTTCCTCCATAGGGATAAGGCACCGCCGCTCCCGGAACTGTGACAAGCTGAGTTCGAATGAAGTTCAGGCCATAGTCATTGAGTTGCGATTCAGAAAGTCCTTGCCCTGAAAGCGCTAACTGCAGGACCGGCACATTTGACGCGCTATAGGCGATGATCAGCGGCGGTGTGGTCCCCGGGGCCAATTGCCTGAGTTGCGTTTGCGAGCTCGCTGTAATCTGTGCAATCGCCCGATCTAGGCTGGCATTTGGCTGTATAAATACTTTGACAACGGCGATTCCGTTTAGAGATTGCGACTCGATGTGCTCAATGTTGTCGACGATCGTGGTCATGTTCCGCTCTGTGACGCTGACGATACGGTCGCTCATATCCTTCGGGACCATGCCATTGAAGAGCCAGATGACGCTGACGACAGGAATGTTGATGTTGGGGAAAATATCGGTAGGCGTTCGGAGAATAGAAACCGCACCCATCACCAGGATGAGTATGGACATTACCACGAAGGTGTAAGGCCGCCGCAGCGCAATTCGAACGATCCACATAGGTTTTCGCACCCCGGTGGCGCCTCAGCTAGCATCGATCAGTAGCCGCTGCGCGCACGATAATTCCACTCCAATTTCTTAAGCCCTGCCGGACACTGGTTCCGTTTCCTGGATCGGGCAGGCGTTACTGAACAAGGCACGATTGCTGCCAAGCAGCGGCTGGCAGGAATGTTCCCGTAACTCACACGAAATAGGGAATTACATGCAAAAAATGAGAGCGGCCTTTGGATGAATCAGGCATCCCGTCTGTCAACATTTTGACAGAGTGTCCGCGATGGACGGCCCAACAATGACAGGAAGAACACGGCGGCAAGACCAAACGCGCTCGCTTCACGTTTTGATTTCAACTACTTAGCAAAACTGCTCGTTTGGCACGAGCCTTGCCATCCACACCAGTGGGAGTTGAGAAGAAACCGCGAGTGTTCGAGCTCCGAATTTGGAACCGGACATTTGCAAGGTAGGAGAGGATTCAATGGCAACAGAAGAGAAAAAGAGATGCGCGCATCCACCCTGCACGTGTCCGGTTTCTTCGGATAGTGAATATTGCAGCGCGCAATGTGCAGCGATGGAGGAGGTACCCGACATTGACTGTCGTTGTACTCATAACACGTGCGCGGGCAAGGCGCACTAGCGGTCCATCGGATTAAAACGATGGCGGCATTCCAAAACATAGGAGAAAAAAATGAAAACTCGAAAAGCATGGCTGTTTTTGATTGGGCTGTTTCTGGCTACGTTTGCGGCGACGGCGTCGGCGCAGCAGGTGAAGACCGACTACGACCGCGGCGTAAACTTCACACAATACAAGACGTACTCGTGGGAACAGGTTAAGACCAAAGATCCACTCGATGTGGAGCGCATCAAGAATGCCGTCAATGCCGCCTTGGCAGCAAAAGGCTGGACCCAGGTGGATTCCGGCGGCGATGTTTCCATTGTAGCGATGGAGATCACACGCAATCAGCAGACCCTGAATACCTTCTACGACGGGTTTGGAGGAGGCTGGGGTTGGCGACGCTTTGGTGGCGGAGGTTTTGGTGAGGCAACGACCACGACCGAAACGTACAAGGTAGGCACTGCAGTCGTCGATCTCTTCGATACCAAGACGAAGCAACTCGTGTGGAGAGGCAGCTCCAGCGACACACTCTCCAACAACTCCGACAAGAACATCAAGAATCTCGATAAAGGGATTCAGAAGATGTTTCAGCATTTCCCGCCGCAGCCAAAGAAGTAATTGAGGGCGATGAAGATGCGCTATTTAAGCCTTTCGCTTGTTCTGGTCTCGTTCACAGCAGGGGGCGCTCTGCGTGCGGCTACTAAGCCGCACGCAGACAAGACCCCAGAAATTAACCGAACCTGGACGAACGACGATCTTGAAAAACTCCATGACCTTAGTCTGATTTCCATCGTAGGTCCAACCGACGAACAAGCGTCAGCTTCAGAAACTTCGCCCGGACCGTACGTGACGACTCATGACGAACAGTGGTATGCGGAGCAGTCAGCCAAGTTGCACGCTGAACTCGAACGCAGGGAGACTCAGCTCCGTCAGTACATGCAGGCCCTTGAAGATGCGCAAAGTCTTAGAAAAATGACGGGCGGCATAAATCTTGATGAAGGCGACATCGCCATTACCCCTGAAGCAGCAATTGAAATCCTGCAGCGCCGGGTCGGAGAACAGCAGGCAAGACTCGACGCACTGGAAGACATGGCTCGCCGCGATGACATCCCGCCAGGTGCGCTGCGCGGCCAGTGAGTTTCCTCAGCACTCTTCGCTAGGCCAAAAGAGAGTCTTGAGCGCGCGTTTGTCCGCGAACGGGATGGTTTCAATTAGTACTGGAGAGTGGAAAATGAAGATAAATTTATCAAAGCAGATTTTAGTCACAGTTCTCTCCTGCTCGCTTCTGCAATTCACCGCGCAAGCCGGTTCTTACACGCCAAGCGGCCAATCCAGCGACCAAGCACCAGCGCCGCCGGTAAAACAGTCGCCTCAGCAGTTGCAGCAACTCGTGGCGCCGATCGCCTTGTACCCGGACGCGCTCGTTGCCCAGATCCTCGCGGCTTCCACGTATCCAACTCAAATCGTCGAGGCGGACCGCTGGATGCAGAGCCATTCCAATCTAAAGGGTGACGAACTGGCCAAAGAAGTCGACAAACAGGACTGGGATCCGAGCGTTAAGGCTATGGCGCAATTTCCCTCGGTTCTTCAAAACATGGACAAAAACCTCTCCTGGGCGTCATCGCTTGGCGAGGCATATGTGAACCAAGCTCAGGACGTGACGGATGCCGTGCAATCCCTGCGTGAGCAGGCCCGCAAGGCTGGCCATCTGCAGAGCAACGAACAGGAGAGTGTAACGACGCAAGGCAATACGATCATCATCGAACCGGCCAACCCCCAGGTTGTATACGTACCTGCCTATGATCCTTGGGTTGTGTACGGGGCCCCCATCATTGCCTACCCAGGCTGGTATCCGGTGCCCGGAATTTATTGGGGAGGCGTGGGGCTCTCCTTCGGTATCGGGTTTGGAATCGGTTTCTTCGGAGGATTTGGATGGGGCTGGGGCCACTGGGGATACGACTGGCATGGCCGTCGGGCATTTTTCGACCATCACGAATGGGTCTCGCATAGCCGAGAGTTTGGTCACGAGGGATTCCATCACGGTGATTTCGGCCATGGTCACGGCGATTTCGGCCACGGTAACGTCGGTCACGGCGGCTTCGACCACGGCGGTGGATTCCGCGGTTCTTCCGGTTTT